>NZ_JBJGEJ010000003.1:0-446584 GCF_045062345.1 Pseudomonas sp. 2024-210
CCCCCGCCCCACCCGACATGCCAGCCTTGCCTGGCCAAGAGGTTTTCTATGTTTGATGTTGTCTCATCCAGCAAATGGCCGACTGGCTTTCTGATTAATCCAAACGCAGAACCTCTCGATCCAAAATGGCTCACCGAATTCAGCAAGATCCCTGCCGCGGCCGTCAGTGACTGTCTGGGCCGCAACGTAGGTGGACTGGGCCTCAAGCCTTTCCACGGCACGCGTCCGATGCTGGGCAGCGCGCTGACCGTACGGGTTCGCCCCGGCGATAACCTGATGATCCTTAAAGCCATGCAAATGGCTCGCCCCGGCGATGTGCTGGTGATTGACGGCAGCGCCGACCTGACCCGTGCCGTGTTCGGCGGCATCATGCGCGCTATGGCGCTCAAGGCTGGCATTGTCGGCGTGGTGATCAACGGTGCCCTGCGCGACCTCGACGAGTGGCAAACCGGTGAATTGCCGGCCTACGCCATTGGCGGCGTACACCGTGGCCCGAGTACGGATGGTGGCGGTGAAATCAACGTGCCTATTTCGTGTGCGGGCATGTTGGTGATGCCCGGTGACTTGATGATTGGCGACGGTGACGGCGTGGTCGCCGCGTCGCGCAGTGAACTGCCGGAATTGTTAAAGCGCTGCCATGATTTGCTGGCCCGTGAACAGGCGACGCTTAAAGCCATTGAAGCCGGCACGCTGGACCCTGACCGTTTTGACGCAATTTTGCGCGCCAAGGGTTGCCCGGTTTAACGGCAAACCCTCACCCCAACCCTCTCCCAGAGGGAGAGGGGGCTGATCAGTGGTGTTACGCGTATCTGCTTCCGCCTTTAGTCCCTCTCCCTCCGGGAGAAGGCTAGGCTGAGAGGGCTTTGATCTGCCTCCGCCTTTAGTCCCCTCTCCCTCCGGGAGAGGGCTAGGGTGAGGGGCTTTTGATCTGCTTCCGCCTTTAGTCCCCTCTCCCTCCGGGAGAGGGCTAGGGTGAGGGGCTTTTGATCTGCTTCTGCCTTTAGTCCCCTCTCCCTCTGGGAGAGGGCTAGGGTGAGGGGCTTCTGGTCTAACAAGGAGGTCTGTGCATGTTCGACTTTTACCCTCAGCTCAAACAGCGCTTTGACGCACTGCGCACCCGGGCCGAGTTTTTCTCCCTTCGCTACGTCAGCGAAGCCGGGCAATACCTGTCAGTGCGCAAGAACGTCGCAGAACCTCCCGCCTTCAAGCACGATCAGGGCGCTATGTTAACGGTTCGCCTGCGCGGCATCGAAGCGTACGCCGCCACCAACGACCTGTCCCAAACCGGCCTGCAAGCCGCACTGGATCGCGCCGAAGCGCAGGCGCAACTGATTGCCGCGCATGCTCTGCTCAATCTGAGCCAGGAGCCGGTGTCCCAAGAACGCGCCGACTATTTCTCGCCCCACCTCGATCAAGCCTTCCCGTCGCTGAACCACTGCTTTGATTTGCTGGCCACCGAATCCGCGGCGGTGCCCAAGGATGAGCGCCTGGTGAGCTGGGTCGTGTCGCTGGGTCTCAACACCGTCGAGCAAATCTACCTCAACAGCGCGGGCGCCGAGTTGCGTCGGGCGCAGCGTTTCGTGTATCCCGGCATGACGGTCACCGCCTACGACGGTCAAGACAGCCAGACCCGCAGCCTGGGCCGTGACAACTTTGGCCAGCAAGGCGGCGTGGATGTCATCAGCCGCTGCGGCTTGATCGGCGCTGCGCCGAACGTCGCCGATCAGGCCCTGCAATTGCTGTTGGCGCCCAATACGCCAGCGGGCAAACGCGACTTGCTGCTGATGCCCGACCAGATGATTCTGCAAATCCACGAATCCATCGGCCACCCGCTGGAACTGGACCGAATCCTGGGCGACGAGCGCAATTACGCGGGCACCAGTTTTGTCAAAACCAGCGACTTTGGCAGCCTGCAATACGGTTCCAACCTGCTCAACGTGACTTTCGACCCTGACATCCCGGAGCAACTCGCCAGTTACAGCCACGACGATGACGGCACACCGGCGCACAAACAATTCCTGATTCGCCAGGGGACGTTGCTGCGACCACTGGGCAGCGCGCTTTCGCAGTTCCGTTCTGGCCTCGAAGGCGTGGCCAACAGCCGCGCCAGCAGCTGGAACCGGCCGCCGATTGACCGCATGGCCAACCTCAATATCGAGCCGGGCGATCAATCGATGGATCAGATGATTGGCGGTATCGAAAACGGGATTTTGATGGCCACTAACCGTTCATGGTCAATTGACGATGCGCGCAACAAATTCCAGTTTGGTTGTGAGTGGGGCCAACTGATCGAAAACGGTGAGCTCAAAGGCGTGGTGAAAAACCCCAACTATCGGGGCATTTCCGAGCAGTTCTGGCGCAACCTCAGCGCCGTGGGTGACGCCAGCACCTTCAAGGTGCTCGGTACGCCGAACTGCGGCAAGGGCGAACCTAACCAGGTCATCCGCGTGGGGCATGCGTCCCCGGCGTGTATGTTCAGTCAAATCGACGTGTTTGGAGGCGATGCCTGATGAGTCCTTTAATGAGTCAGGCCGAGCAGTTCGAGGCGCTGGTGCAGTGGTTGCGCGCTGCGATCAAAGCCCCGGAGCAGTTCACCTTGGGCTACAACGCCGAGTCGTCAGAATTTATCCGCTTCAACAAGGCCAAGGTGCGGCAAGCCGGTCAGGTGCAGCAAGCCAGTTTGAGCCTCAAGCTGATCAACGAGGGCCGTCATGCTGACGTGAGCATCACCCTGGGCGGTAACCCGGCGGTCGATCAACTGCGCTTGGCCCAAGCGCTCAAACAACTGCGCGAGACCTTGCCGCTGCTGCCGGCCGACCCGTACCTGTTGCTTAACCCTGAACCGTGGCACAGCCACAACGTGCAGGCGCAGCCCCTGCCCGATACCGCTGCCGTGCTGGACGATATACGCCGCGCCGCTGACGGCGTCGATTTGGTTGGTTTCTATGCCAGCGGGCCCATCTGCTATGGCTACGCCAGTTCCGAAGGCGCGTTCGGCTGGCATCAGGCCAACAGTTTCAACTTCGACTGGAGCCTGTTCCATAGCAATGGTCAGGCGGTCAAAGCCAGCTACGCCGGAGCCGACTGGGACAGCCAGCGCTTCGCCCAACGCATGCAACTGGCGCGCGAACAGTTAGCGTTTCTGGATCGCCCGGTGAAGGCCTTGGCGCCCGGAGAGTACCGCGCCTACCTGGCCCCGGCTGCGCTGGAAGAGGTGATGAGCCTGCTGAGCTGGGGCAGCTTCTCGGCACAGGCGCTGGCGAGTAAATCCAGCTCGCTGCAAAAACTCTATGCCGGTGACGCTCAGTTAAGCCCGCTGGTGTCATTCGATGAACAGGTCAGCCAGTCGCTGAGCCCGGCCTTTTCCGGCGAAGGCTATCCGCGTCAGGATTTGTCCCTGGTCAAACACGGCAAGGCCAACCAGCAATTGGTCGGTTCACGCAGTGCCGCCGAGTATGGCCTTGAGGTCAACGGTGCCCCGGAGGGCGAAGCACCGAGCGCCCTGGCGATGGCTGCAGGCACGCTGGAACAGGCCGAGATTCTCAAACAACTGGGCACCGGGCTGTACATCAGCAACCTGTGGTACTTGAACTACTCAGACCAGTCTGCGGCGCGACTGACCGGCATGACTCGTTTTGCAACGTTTTGGGTCGAGGACGGCGAGATCAAGGCGCCGGTCAATACCATGCGCTTTGATGACAGCGTCTATAGTCTGCTGGGGTCGCAACTCGAAGCCCTGACCGTGGAACGCGAGTTGCTGCTGTCGGCCAGCACCTACGACCAGCGCCAGACCGCCTCCAACCTGTTGCCGGGGGCGCTGGTTAAACGTATTACTTTGACGTTGTAACGATCTCGTAGCAGCTGCCGCAGGCTGCGTCCGGCGACGTAGTCGTCGTAAATCGGTTGCGTAGCCATCCTGTAAAATCGCGCTCACAGTTTTTACGAATGCTTCGCATCCGGACGCAGCCTGCGGCAGCTGCTACGAAAATCCGGTAAGCCCAATAACAAAGAGGTCCTATGCCCGCACGTCCGGTTCTCAGTCCTGAAACCCTTCGCTGGTTGCCGTGGGTGGTCGCCATCGCTTTTTTCATGCAGTCGCTCGACGGCACCATCCTCAATACGGCCCTGCCCGACATGGCCCGCGATCTCGATGAAAACCCGCTGCGCATGCAAGGTGTGATCGTTGCCTACATGCTCACCGTGGCCTTGTTGATCCCGGCCTCCGGCTGGATCGCCGATCGCTTTGGCACCAAAAAAATCTTTTTCAGCGCCATTTTGCTGTTCAGCCTTGGCTCATTGCTGTGTGCCGCATCTGGCACCCTCAATCAACTGATCGGTGCACGCGTGATTCAAGGGCTGGGCGGTGCCCTGATGCTGCCGGTCGGGCGGCTGGTGGTGCTCAAGGCGTACCCGCGCTCAGAACTGGTGCGCATCATGGGCTTTATCACCATCCCCGGCCTGCTCGGCCCGTTGATCGGGCCGACGATGGGCGGCTGGATGGTGCAATACCTGAGCTGGCACTGGATTTTCTTGATCAACCTGCCCGTGGGGGCATTCGGGTGCTGGGCGGTGTGGCACTTTATCCCTGACCTGCGCGGCAACGAGCGTACCCGTTTCGACGCGTTGGGCTTTGTGCTGTTCGGCGCGGCGATGGTGTTTATCACCATTGCCATGGAAGGCTTGGGCGAGCTGCATTTGCCACACCTGCGGGTGATGCTGCTGTTGTTCGCCGGGATGGCCTGCCTGGCGGCGTACTGGTTGCGCGCAGGCAATATCAGTAACCCGCTGTTCTCGCCCGTGCTGTTTAAAACCAAAACCTTTGCCGTGGGTATTCTGGGCAATCTGTTCGCCCGTCTCGGCAGCGGCGCCTTGCCGTTTCTGGTGCCGTTGTTGTTGCAGGTTGCGCTGGGCTATTCACCGTCGCAGGCCGGCATGAGCATGTTGCCGCTGGCGGGTGCGGCAATGCTGGCCAAGTGGGTGGCGCGTCCGCTGATTGAGCGGGCGGGGTATCGCACCGTGCTCACGGTCAATACGTTTGCGCTGGGGATCATGCTGGCCAGCATGGGGCTGGTCACTGAGCACACACCTTACCCGTTGTTGCTGGGGATGCTGGCCGTGCTGGGCGCGATCAACTCCTTGCAGTTCACGGCGATGAACACCGTGACCCTGATCGACCTCGATGACGCCAGCGCCAGCAGTGGCAACAGTTTGCTGTCGGTGGTGGCGCAATTATCGCTGAGCCTGGGGGTGGCCTGTGCCGGTGCCTTGTTGGGCGGGTTTACCGGCGACGGTGGCGGGGATGGCGTTGACACGGTGCTTGGAGCCTTTCAGCTGACCTTCCTGACCGTAGGGGTCATGGCCATGCTGGCAGCTGCGATTTTCCTGCAACTGTCACCGCAGGACGGGCGCAAACCGAAAGCCAATTCGGAACATGAACTGGATCATTAAGCGTTTTTTGAAGCGATCTGGATGACATCTCGTCCAGAATCTTCTGGCGAAGGGCATGGGACTGGTACACTGCGCGACATTTTGTTTTGCAGGCCAGTCTCGTGACCACCATTGCCACCGCTTTTAATACTCTGCCGCTGTCCGCCGCCATGCTGGCTAACCTCGACTCCCTCGGTTATGCCCAGATGACGCCGATTCAGGCGCAGAGCTTGCCGGTGATCCTCAAAGGCATGGACCTGATCGCTCAGGCCAAGACCGGCAGCGGCAAGACTGCCGCCTTCGGCATCGGCCTGCTGAACCCGATCAACCCGCGCTTCTTCGGTTGCCAGGCGCTGGTTATCTGCCCGACGCGCGAGCTGGCCGACCAGGTCGCCAAAGAAATTCGTCGTCTGGCCCGTGCCGAAGACAACATCAAAGTGCTGACCCTGTGTGGCGGCGTGTCGTTCGGCCCGCAAATCGGCTCGCTGGAACACGGCGCGCACATCATTGTCGGCACACCGGGTCGTATCCAGCAGCATTTGCGCAAAGGCTCGCTGGTACTGGACGGTTTGAACACGCTGGTGCTCGATGAAGCCGACCGCATGCTCGACATGGGTTTCTACGACGCCATCGAAGACATCATCCGTCAAACCCCGGAGCGTCGTCAGACCCTGCTGTTCTCGGCCACTTACCCGGTCGGCATCAAACAGCTGTCATCGAAGTTCATGCGCAACCCGCAGCAAGTTAAAGCGGAAGCGATGCACACCGACAGCCAGATTGAACAGCGCTTCTACGAGATTTCGCCAGAAGAACGCATGGACGCTGTGACCAAAGTGCTCGCGCATTTCCGCCCGCAATCATGCGTGGCCTTCTGCTTCACCAAGCAGCAGGTTCAAGAAACCGTCGACCACCTGACCTCCAAAGGCATTTCGGCGGTCGGCCTGCACGGCGATCTGGAACAGCGCGACCGCGATCAGGTGCTGGCGATGTTTGCCAACCGCTCGACATCCGTTCTGGTCGCCACAGACGTGGCGGCTCGTGGTCTGGACATCGACGCACTGGACATGGTGATCAACGTCGAATTGGCGCGTGATTCGGAAATCCACATTCACCGTGTTGGCCGTACCGGCCGTGCCGGTGAAAAAGGCATCGCGATCAGTCTGGTCGCGCCGTCCGAAGCGCACCGCGCTCAGGCCATTGAGCAGCTGCAAAAAGCGCCGCTTAACTGGGAAACGCTGGACACCCTGAAGTCTCAGGGAGGCGCGCCGCTGCTGCCATCCATGAGCACGCTGGTGATTGGTGCCGGTCGTAAAGACAAAGTGCGTCCGGGCGACATCCTCGGTGCACTGACAGGCGACGCCGGTATCCCCGGCGCTCAGGTCGGCAAAATCGCGATCTTTGATTTCCAGGCCTATGTAGCCGTTGACCGCACCGTGGCCAAACAAGCTGCCCAGCGTCTGAGCGAAGGCAAAATCAAAGGGCGCGTGTTGCGTGTTCGGGTTTTGTAAGACGCTTTAAACGCCCCCTCACCCCAACCCTCTCCCTGAGGGAGAGGGGGCAGATTTATACAACATTCGAAATCACCTCAATCAAGCTCCCTCTCCCTTAGGGAGAGGGCTGGGGTGAGGGCAGCTTTACCGAGGACACCGCTTTGCGTACCACCGACGTTGTGATTATTGGCGCAGGCGCCGCAGGTTTAATGTGCGCGCTGACCGCCGCCGCACGTGGGCGCTCGGTGATGCTGATCGACCACGCCAACAAGGCCGGGAAAAAAATCCTGATGTCGGGTGGCGGTCGCTGTAACTTCACCAACATGTACACAGAGCCCAACAATTTCCTGTCGCAGAACCCGCACTTCTGCAAGTCGGCCCTTGCCCGCTATACGCAGTGGGACTTTATCGAGATGGTTTCCAAGCATGGCGTGCCGTATCACGAGAAGAAACTGGGCCAACTGTTCTGCGATAACAAATCCAGTGACATCCTTGAAATGCTCCTCGACGAGTGCAAACAGGCAGGCGTCAGCCTGCACCTGGGCACCTCGGTTGAGCAGATCGAAAAGACCGATACGGGTTATTGCCTTAACACCACACTGGGTCAGTTGAATTGCCAGTCACTGGTGATCGCCACCGGCGGTCTATCGATTCCGACCTTGGGCGCGACGGGCTTTGGCTATCAAGTGGCCCGCCAGTTTGGCCACACCGTGCTGCCCACGCGCGCCGGTCTGGTGCCGTTCACCATCACCGACCAGCTCAAAGAGATCTGCACCGAACTCTCCGGCACCTCTGTGGACTGTCTGGTGAGCTGCAACGATCAGAGCTTTCGTGAAAACATCCTGTTCACTCACCGTGGATTGAGCGGCCCGGCGATTTTGCAGATTTCGTCGTTCTGGAACCCCGGTGACACGGTTGAAATCAATCTGCTGCCCGATCTGGATGCGCTGGAGTGGTTGCACACCCAGCAGGCTGAGCGCCCGAACAGCGAGCTTAAAACCCTGCTGGGTGAAATTTTCACCAAGAAAATGGCTAACTTGTTGGCTGAACACTGGTTTGTGTCCAAACCCATGAAGCAGTACACGCCGGCTGAATTGGCTGAGGTCGCCGACAAACTGGCGTGCTGGAAAGTCGTCCCCGCAGGTACCGAAGGCTACCGCACCGCCGAAGTCACGCTGGGCGGAGTTGATACCCGCGAGGTGTCGTCCAAGACGATGGAGTCGTTGAAAAGCCCCGGTTTGTATTTCGTCGGCGAAGTGCTGGATGTGAGTGGGCATCTGGGCGGGTTCAACTTCCAGTGGGCATGGGCATCAGGCTACGCAGCCGCGCAATATGTTTAAGGCAGCGGCAAGCATTACGCTTCACGCTGCAAGACGGGTTCTGCATTACAGCTTGTAGCTTGTAGCTTGTAGCTTGTAGCTCCTATACCTTATCCCCACACTTCATCGCTCGCCTTGGTAGGCCATGTCATCGAAAAGCGTTAGTCACTCCCTGCGCCGCCTGTGGGCGCGGGACAAGTTCAGTTACAGCGTTCGTGTCTTTATCGCTTTGACCGGCAGCATGGCTTTTTGCTGGTATCAAGACGAGATGTCGCTGTTGATCCCACTGTTTTTGGGCATCATCGCCAGCGCGCTGTCCGAGACCGATGACAGCTGGCAAGGCCGCCTGAATGCATTGCTGGTCACACTGGTGTGCTTCAGCGCTTCGGCGTTGACGGTCGAGTTACTCTTCCCTTATCCACTGTTGATGGTCTGCGCACTCGCGCTGGCCGCCTTTGCCCTGACCATGCTTGGGGCGTTAGGCGAACGCTATGGTGCGATTGCCTCAGCCACCCTGATTCTGGCTGTGTACACCATGATTGGCGTCGATCAGCGCGGCGGGCAAGTCACCGACTTTTGGCACGAACCACTGCTGCTGGTGGCGGGTGCCGCTTGGTACGGCCTACTGTCAGTGCTGTGGCAGGCGCTGTTTTCCAATCAACCGGTGCAGCAAAGCTTGGCGCGTTTGTTTTGGGAACTGGGCCTGTACCTGAAAATAAAGTCCTCGCTGTTTGAGCCCATCCGCAACATGGATGTCGAGGCCGGGCGACTTGAGCTGGCGCAACAAAATGGCAAAGTGGTGGCTGCGCTCAACACCGCCAAAGAAATCATTTTGCACCGCGTCGGCAACTCGCGGCCGGGCTCCAAGCTGAGCCGTTACCTCAAGCTCTACTTCCTCGCCCAGGACATCCACGAGCGTGCCAGCTCCTCGCATTACCCGTATAACGCACTGGCCGATGCGTTTTTCCACAGTGACGTGATGTTCCGTTGCCAGCGCCTGCTGCGCCAGCAAGGCGTCGCCTGCCAGCGTCTTTCGGAGTCAATCAAGCTGCGCCAGCCTTTCGTCTATGACGACAGCTTTGCCGAAGCCTTGGGCGACTTGCACGCCTCGCTCGAACACTTGCGCATTCAAAGCAACCCGGCCTGGCGCGGGCTGTTGCGTTCGCTGCGGGCGCTGGCCGCGAACCTTGCAACCCTCGACCGGTTGCTCAGCGATGCAAGCAATCCGGACACATTGGCCGATGCTACCGACAGCAGCCTGCTGGATCGCTCACCGCGCAACCTCAAGGATGTCTGGTCGCGCTTGCGTCAGCACCTTACCCCTACTTCACTCATCTTCCGCCACGCGCTGCGTTTGCCACTGGCCCTGAGCATCGGTTTTGCGATGGTGCACTGGATTCACCCCAGCCAGGGCTACTGGATCATCCTGACCACGCTGTTTGTCTGCTCACCCAGCTACGGCGCCACGCGGCGCAAGTTCAGCCAGCGTATTATCGGCACCGCCATCGGCCTGGCGGTTGGGTGGGCGCTGTTCGACCTGTTCCCCAACCCGCTGGTGCAGTCGATGTTTGCGGTGGTGGCCGGGGTGGTCTTCTTTATCAACCGCACCACGCGCTACACCTTAAGCACCGCGGCGATCACGCTGATGATCCTGTTTTGCTTCAATCAGGTGGGCGATGGTTACGGCTTGTTTCTGCCAAGGCTGTTCGACACGCTGGTCGGAAGCGTAATCGCTGCGGCTGCCGTATTCCTGTTCCTGCCCGACTGGCAAGGGCGCCGCTTGAACAAGGTGCTGGCCAATACCTTAAGTTGTAACAGTCAGTATCTGCGTCAGATCATGCATCAATACGCGCAAGGTAAAAGTGACGATCTGGCCTATCGACTGGCTCGACGCAACGCCCACAATGCCGACGCCGCGCTGTCGACCACCCTGGCCAATATGCTGATGGAGCCAGGGCACTTCCGAAAGGATGCCGACATGGGCTTTCGCTTTTTGGTGCTCTCACATACGTTGCTCAATTATCTGTCCGGATTGGGTGCGCACCGTGATACCCAGTTGCCCGCTGAGGTGCGGGAGCAATTGATCGAAGGCGCCGGACGTAAAATTGCCGATAGCATTGACCTGATCGCCCAGGGCCTGAACACCAAACACCCTGTTGCTGTTCAAAGTGACGACGAAGAGGCGCTGGCCAACGAACTTGAGCAAATGCCCGATGACATCGACGAAAACCAGCGTCTGGTGCAAACCCAATTGGCGTTGATTTGCCGCCAGCTCGGCCCCTTGCGCACACTGGCGGCGCACTTGATCAAAGCACCTTAAAACTTGGCGGGAACACACAGGACGCCTACTATCGGGGGCATCGTTTCTATAACAAGGATAAGACTGTGAACACCGACTGGCTGTGCAAACACCACAACGATCTGGGCAAAGAGCAGCTCTACGCCATCCTCGAGCTGCGCTCAAAGGTCTTTGTGGTTGAACAAAAGTGCGCGTATCAAGACGTTGACGGGCAAGACCTGACGGGCGACACCTTGCATCTGATGGGCTGGCAAGACGATCAACTGGTGGCGTATGCGCGCCTGCTCGACCCGGAATCACAGGGCGGTGACGTGGTCATTGGCCGCGTGATCGTGGCCCCCGAAGGCCGTGGGAAAAAGCTGGGGCATACGCTGATGTCCAAAGCCCTGGAGAAAATTGAAGAGTACTGGCCAGAGACGCCGATCTTCATGTCTGCTCAAACGTACCTGACGCCGTTCTATGAAAGCTACGAATTCGTCACTGTCGGCGAACCCTACCTTGAAGACGGCATTGAGCACATCGGCATGCGCCGTGCCGAGACGACTCAGGGATAACCCAGCACCTGTTTGATCTGGGCGACATGTTCGCCCACCCAGGCCTTGTCAATCGGGCCCCAGCTGCGAATCTGATAGCGTCCGGCATGATTGCGGGCGCCATCCTGCTGCTCGAACTCGCAGACCATATCCAGATCGGCCAATGCGGCAATGGTGTCTTGTGCGGTGCGACGCGGCATACCGGTCACCTCGGTCAGGGCCGGCACGCTGCTGGCGATTTGACTGTCAATCAACCAGGCCACATACAAACGCCGGTAGAAACTGCTTTTGGTTTTGCTGACGTCCATCACACACTCCCTATAAATACTGTTTGCCACCGTAGTCGCAGCCTGCGGCAGCGGCTACCGATCAATCCGCTTTCTTGCCCTGCATGTCCCGCCACGTCAGGTACACCCGCAAATCAAACTCCAGCTGGTGATAACCCGGCAGCATGTATTCGCACAGTTTATAAAACGCCTTGTTATGGTCCGACTCTTTGAGATGCGCCAACTCATGGACCACGATCATCTTTAAAAACTCGGGCGCTGCTTCTTTGAACAACGATGCCACGCGCAGCTCTTTCTTGGATTTGAGCTTGGCTCCCTGTACCCGCGAAATGGTGGTGTGCAACCCCAGGGCGCGATGAGTCAGGTCAAGGCGATTATCGAACAGCACCTTATCGAATGAGGGCGCATTACGCAGGTGCTCTTGTTTGAGTTCCAGCGCATAGGCGTACAGAGCTTTGTCGCTTTGCACGGCGTGACGTTGTGGATAACGCTCATTCAAGTAGCTGCCCAATTGATCGCGCTCAATTAATTGGCGTACTTGATCCTGTAAGGTCTGGGGATAAGCCTGAAGGTATTTGAGGACAATCATGAGGCGCAAACCTACAGCGTAAAAGGTCGACAGTGTAACGAATTCGAGAATTAGGTGGTGCCACCACTGTTACGGCCACCTGCTACGCTTTATAAAGAACTCCCTTCCAAGCCTTGGTCTAGACCCTTCAAAGGGGTTTTAGGCCTGTAAGTGCCCATAATTTGAGGCTCGTAATGATCGATTTGGCTACCTGGAATTTGAGCGTTCCTACCGGTAATCCTCCCGCGACCATCACTACCCCGCAGTTGCTCAACGGCTATAAAAACAACTACTTTCACTCACACACAGGCACCTTGTTTTTCTGGGCTCCCGTGACTGGCAGCAAAACCGAAAATGCCATTTACCCGCGCAGCGAATTACGTGAAACCCGCTCGGACGGCGCCTTGCGTAACTGGCTCTACACAGCCTCCGACAACTTTTTGAATGCCACGCTGACCGTCAATCAAGTGCCCTCTTCGGGCAAAGTGGTCATCGGGCAAATTCATGCCTTCCAGAGCACACAACCTATGCTCAAGCTTGAATACCAATACAAGGCCAGCAAAGACAGTGGCAGTCTGGTCGCTAAAGTACGCCTTCGTCCCCATGAAAACTCCCGCGTCGTGACCATCGCCGAAAATGTTCCCTTGGGTAAAAGTTTCACCTACGTGATCAACCTCACGCCCAGCGGCACCCTGAAGATCAAGGCTGCCAACAAACAGTGGGCACGGGACATCAGTGCAACCTGGCGTACCAAACCGCTTTACTTCAAAGCAGGCGCTTACGTGCAGGACAACACAGGAAACAGCAGGGAAGGCGCACAGGTCACCTTCACTAAACTGGATATTGACCACAACAAACTCTGAGAAACGAACAGCAAAGTCAGACGTTTATCCTGAAAAAAGCAGGATGTTTCCGAGAAAGTGCGTTCACCTCAAGCGCGGCTTGCGGCATGGAAAGTCACGGGGCTATCTTCTTGAGTCGCCGTGGCCTCTGGCTCAAATGATGATCCCTGTGGAGAACACATGAAAGCTTCCAAGCCAAAACGCCCCCGGCGCGATGATCATAAACACGATGAAGCCACCCGGCGCATTCTGGATGATCTGAGCGCCAACCCTCCTTGCATCGATACACTCCAACCGACTCAAGCGCAGCCTGTCGGTGTGCAATCACCCTTTGCCGTAGTGGCGGATGTCAGTGCTCTGGCGGCCTTGCAGCATATCTCCATCATGCTTAAAAGCGCGGAAGAAGTGTCCGATGAAATCACCGAGCGGGGCAGCGGGCTGGAGCGCGGGCTGGTGTGGTCGCTGGTGCATTCGGTAGAGATGTCACGTTCGCTGGTGAATGCCTTGCTCAGGGGCAACGGTATAGACCCGCAAAGACAACCCTCTCCCTAACCCTCTCCCAAAGGGAGAGGGGACTGATTGGGGGATATTGACGCTTTTTAGCAAGAGCTAAATTGACCACTGAATCCATGTTTGTCATGGATGAACGCTACAACTCGGTCAGTTCCCTCTCCCTCCGGGAGAGGCGTGGTGAGGGGTTTTCTGAAAGCCACAAAAAAACCCGCATCTCTGCGGGTTTTTTTGAAGCGCCAGGTCTTAGTTGACCTTGGCGTTCAGCTCACCTTTCAGGTAACGCTGGTACATGGCTTCGAGGGAGATCGGCTTGATCTTCGAAGCATTGCCTGCGGTACCGAACGCTTCATAACGAGCGATACACACATCACGCATGGCGGTCACGGTTGCGCCGAAGAACTTGCGCGGGTCGAACTCGCTTGGGTTGGTGGCCATCAGGCGGCGCATGGCGCCAGTCGATGCCAGGCGCAGGTCAGTGTCAATGTTGACCTTACGCACGCCGTGTTTGATGCCTTCAACGATTTCTTCGACCGGCACACCGTAGGTTTCTTTGATGTCGCCGCCGTATTCGTTGATGATCTTCAGCCACTCTTGTGGCACCGACGACGAACCGTGCATCACCAAGTGAGTGTTCGGAATGCGCTTGTGGATTTCTTTGATACGGTCGATCGCCAACACGTCGCCAGTAGGCGGCTTGGTGAATTTGTAAGCGCCGTGCGAGGTACCGATGGCAATGGCCAGGGCATCCACTTGAGTGCGCTTGACGAAGTCAGCGGCTTCTTCCGGGTCGGTCAGCATCTGGCTGTGATCCAGAACGCCTTCTGCGCCGATACCGTCTTCTTCGCCAGCCATGCCGGTTTCCAGAGAACCCAGGCAACCCAGCTCGCCTTCAACCGACACACCGCAAGCGTGCGCCAGCGCAACAGTTTGCTGCGTCACACGAACGTTGTAGTCGTAATCGGTCGGGGTTTTGCCGTCTTCGCCCAGCGAGCCGTCCATCATCACCGAGCTGAAGCCCAGTTGGATGGAACGCTGGCACACGTCAGGGCTGGTGCCGTGGTCCTGGTGCATGCACACCGGGATATGCGGGAATTCTTCGATGGCAGCCAGGATCAAGTGGCGCAGGAAAGGAGCACCTGCGTACTTGCGCGCACCGGCCGAGGCCTGAACGATCACCGGAGAGTCAGTCTTGTCAGCGGCTTCCATGATGGCGCGCATCTGCTCAAGGTTGTTGACGTTGAAAGCTGGAACGCCGTAACCGAATTCGGCGGCGTGGTCCAACATCTGGCGCATGCTAATAAGTGCCATGGTACGTATCTCTCCCGGACGAGGGTCGTTAATCGTGCAAGCCTGCCGTAGCGGCGGCTGCTATTCAAGTTATTGCAGATCGGGGGTTAGCCGACTGCGGGCATTCATCATCTGTAGCCGCTGCCGAAGGCTGCGAAAAGGTTCGCAGAACCTTCGCTTTTCAAAAGCGCGACCCCTGCGGGCTCGATCGCAGCCTACGCCAGCGGCTACCGGTATTAAGGCGTTACGGGCACCCGCGCTCTTTGGAAGGTTGGGGTGTCTCGTATTTTTCCAACGCTTCAGGCCCTGATCGCTTATTGACCAGTGGCACACTCTGCGCCTGCCAGTCTGCCTGGTAGCAGCCGCTCTCTTCGGGCGTAGCCGCTTCGGGCGACGGTTCAGGTGAACCGGCGCAACCGGCCAAAAAGCCCGCAATGATTAACAGCGGTAACACCTTGACCATGTCCATGCTTCCTTTCAGGGCCTGCATCACATTCAACCTTTGGCGCGGCTTTCCAGCACTTCAACGGCAGGCAGTACTTTGCCTTCAACGAACTCAAGGAACGCTCCGCCGCCGGTCGAGATGTAGGAGATTTGATCAGCCACACCGTATTTGTCGATGGCGGCCAAGGTGTCGCCACCGCCCGCAATGGAGAACGCCGAGCTGTCAGCAATGGCATGGGCCAGTACTTTAGTGCCGTTACCGAACTGGTCGAACTCGAACACGCCCACCGGGCCGTTCCACAGAATCGTTTTAGAGGATTTCAGCAGTTCGGCGAAGTTGGCTGCAGTTTGCGGGCCAATATCCAAAATCATGTCGTCTTCAGCCACATCAGCGACTAATTTGACTGTCGCGGCAGCGCTTTCAGCAAATTCCTTGGCAACCACCACGTCAACAGGTAACGGTACGTTGACCTTGGCCGCGATGGCGCGGGCGGTATCCAGCAAGTCCGGCTCGTACAGCGATTTGCCCACCGGGTGACCGGCAGCGGCGAGGAAGGTGTTGGCGATGCCGCCACCCACAATCAGCAGGTCGCAAATCTGGCTCAGGCTGTTCAGCACGTCGAGCTTGGTCGACACCTTGGAGCCGGCAACAATGGCAGCCATCGGCTTGGCCGGAGCACCCAGCGCCTTGCCCAGCGCATCCAGTTCAGCCGCCAGCAATGGGCCTGCAGCGGCCACCTTGGCGAACTTGGCAACGCCATGGGTCGAACCTTCAGCGCGGTGAGCCGTGCCGAAGGCGTCCATCACAAACACGTCGCACAGTGCGGCGTATTGCTTGGCCAGTTCGTCGGCGTTTTTCTTTTCGCCCTTGTTGAAGCGCACGTTCTCGAACAGCACGATCTCGCCGGGTTTAACGTCAACGCCATTGAGGTAATCGCTCACCAGTGGCACTTCGCGGCCCAAGGCCTTGCTCAGGTAATCAGCCACTGGCTTGAGGCTGTTTTCAGCTGAGAACTCACCTTCAGTCGGGCGCCCCAAATGCGAGCAGACCATGACCGCCGCGCCTTTTTCCAACGCCAGCTTGATGGTCGGCAGCGAAGCAAGGATGCGCGCATCGCTGGTGACTACACCGTCCTTTACCGGGACGTTGAGGTCTTCGCGGATCAGTACGCGTTTACCTTGCAGATCGAGGTCGGTCATCTTCAACACGGTCATGGGTCACAATTCCTGAGTTTCTAATGTTATGGAGCAGATTGGGGTTGAGTAACGTGCAGATAGTGCTCTGCCACATCGATCATTCGATTGGCAAATCCCCACTCGTTGTCGAACCAGGCCAGCAGGTTCACCAGCCGGGGGCCGGAAACACGGGTCTGACTGGCATCAACAATCGCCGAATGCGGGTCATGGTTGAAATCACAACTGGCGTGCGGCAATTCGGTATACGCCAACAAGCCTTTGAGCGGGCCGTGGGTGGCAGCCTCGCGCAGTACACGGTTAACTTCTGCGGCGTCAGTGTCGCGCGCCGTGATCAGGGTGATGTCGAGGCACGACACATTCAAGGTCGGCACCCGCACGGCTTTGGCCTGAATTCTGCCAGCAAGTTCCGGTAATAAACGTTCAATGCCTTTCGCCAGGCCTGTGGACACCGGAATCACTGACTGAAACGCCGAACGTGTACGACGAAGATCTTCGTCATGGTAGGCATCAATCACCGGCTGGTCGTTCATCGCCGAGTGAATGGTGGTGATCGACACGTATTCCAGACCGAACGCCTGATCCAGCAAACGCAACAGCGGTACACCGCAGTTGGTGGTGCAGGACGCGTTTGAGATTAGACGCTCTTCGCCGGTCAGGCTTTGCTGGTTCACGCCGAACACGATGGTGGCGTCCACATCCGCCTCACTGCTCATCGGTTGCGAAAACAAGACAGCAGGTGCCCCGGCGTCGAGAAAACGCTGACCATCGGTGCGAGTGTTGTAAGCGCCGGAGCATTCCAGCACCAGATCGACGCCCAACGAGGCCCAGTCGATACCTTCAGGAGTGGCACTGCGGAACACTTTCACGCAGTCGCCATTGATATGCAGGCAGTCGCCTTCGATCCGTATCTCGCCCGGAAACCGGCCGTGAGTGGAGTCGAAACGCGTCAAATATTCGAGACTGGCCATATCGGCCAGATCATTGAGTGCAACAATTTCAAACCCGGCAGCAGCCCCTCGCTCAAACAACGCACGCAAGACGCAACGGCCAATCCGGCCATAGCCGTTGAGTGCAACTTTGTAAGGACGCGGTTGAGGCATGGGGTTCTCTTATCAGGGCGGGCAGTCAATGCAAAATCCTGTAGCCGCTGCCGAAGGCTGCGATGGGTTGCGCAGCGACCTTTTTGAAACGAAGGTCGCGCGGCCCTTATCGCAGCCTGCAGCAGCGGCTACAGAGGGACTTACTTAGTCTTCCAGCAGCTCTTCAGCCTGACCCAGGATGTTTTCCAGAGTGAAACCGAACTCTTCGAACAACGCCGGCGCAGGCGCCGACTCGCCGTAGGTGGTCATGCCAATCACGCGGCCTTCCAGACCGACGTACTTGTACCAGTAGTCAGCATGGGAAGCTTCGATGGCAATACGCGCGCTGACTTGCAGCGGCAGAACCGACTGCTTGTAGCCCGCGTCCTGAGCTTCATAAACGCTGGTGCAAGGCATCGACACAACACGCACCTTGCGACCTTGTTCAGTCAACTTTTCCCAAGCCTGAACAGCCAGGCCCACTTCGGAACCGGCCGAGATCAGGATCAGTTCAGGCTCGCCTGCACAATCCTTCAGCACGTAACCACCGCGGTTGATGTCGGCAATTTGCCCGGCATCACGGGTTTGGTGGTTCAGGTTCTGACGCGAAAAGATCAGCGCCGAAGGGCCGTCGTTGCGCTCTAGTGCGAATTTCCAGGCCGCTGCGGATTCCACCGCGTCGGCTGGGCGCCAAGTGTCCAGGTTCGGCGTCGTCCGCAGGCTGGTCAGTTGCTCAACCGGCTGGTGCGTTGGGCCGTCTTCGCCCAGACCGATTGAGTCGTGGGTGAACACATAGATCACGCGCTGCTTCATCAGGGCCGACATGCGGATCGCGTTACGGGCGTATTCCATGAACATCAGGAAGGTTGCGCCGTAAGGCACCAGACCACCGTGAACCGCGACGCCGTTCATGATGGCGCTCATGCCGAACTCGCGTACGCCGTAGTACATGTAGTTACCGCTGGCGTCTTGCGCCGAAACGCCTTTGCAGCCTTTCCACAGGGTCAGGTTGGAACCGGCCAGGTCGGCCGAACCGCCCAACAGCTCTGGCAACAGCGGGCCAAAGGCGTTCAGGGTGTTCTGGCTGGCTTTACGGCTGGCGATGGTCTCGCCTTTGGCCGCAACTTCGTTGATGTAGGCAGTGGCCTTGGCATCAAAGTCAGCCGGCAATTTTCCGCTCAGACGGCGGGACAACTCAGCCGCCAGCTCCGGGAACTCGGCCGCATAGGCGGCGAAACGTTTGTCCCACTCGGACTCAACCGCCGCACCGGCTTGTTTGGCATCCCATTCGGCGTAGATATCAGCCGGGATTTCAAAAGGACCGTGGTTCCAGTTCAGCGCAGTACGGGTCAGGGTGATTTCGTCGTTGCCCAGTGGAGCACCGTGGCAATCTTCCTTGCCCTGCTTGTTCGGCGAACCGAAACCGATTGTGGTTTTGCAGCAGATCAGCGTTGGCTTGTCGCTTTTGCGAGCGGTTTCGATGGCGGTTTTGATTTCTTCCGGATCGTGCCCGTCCACGTTGCGGATCACTTGCCAGTTGTAGGCTTCAAAACGCTTAGGCGTGTCGTCGGTGAACCAGCCTTCCACTTCGCCGTCGATGGAGATGCCGTTGTCGTCGTAGAACGCGATCAGTTTGTTCAGACCCAACGTGCCGGCCAACGAGCCCACTTCGTGGGAAATGCCTTCCATCATGCAGCCATCACCCATGAACACGTAGGTGTGATGATCAACGATGTCGTGGCCTGGACGGTTGAACTGCGCGCCCATGACTTTTTCTGCCAGGGCGAAACCCACAGCGTTGGCAAAACCCTGACCCAATGGGCCAGTCGTGGTTTCAACGCCCGGCGTGTAGCCCAGTTCCGGGTGACCCGGGGTACGGCTGTGCAACTGGCGGAAGCTTTTCAGATCGTCAATCGACAGGTCATAGCCGGTCAGGTGCAACAACGAATAGATCAACATCGAACCGTGACCGTTGGACAGCACGAAGCGGTCACGGTCTGCGAACGACGGGTTGCTCGGGTTGTGCTTCAGATAATCGCGCCACAGTACTTCGGCGATATCCGCCATACCCATAGGGGCACCTGGATGGCCGCTGTTGGCTTTTTGCACGGCATCCATGCTGAGTGCACGAATGGCGTTGGCACGCTCACGACGGCTGGGCATCGCTGTTCTCCTGGGTATTTAATAAATAAAACGAAACGGAAAAAAGGCGAGCATTTTCCCTCACCCACTGCCGCTGGGCAATGACAGATAGTCGCTTGAGGCGTTTTTCCTGTGCTTAACCGTTCCACCTGTTAAGGATCGGACATTTCATTTCGTTATTTCACTCACGTCTTCCGACAAACGCACCCTCCATCCATCAATATCAAAAAGTTTTGATATTGAACTTGCGAGCGGCGAACCGGGTAACTAGACTGCGGCCCCATGAACCTACGCGTACCTTCAATCCGTCATGACGATTGCGATGAGCTTTCCGCCCTGTGCAAGGCCGGTGGCGACCCGCTGCGACTGAATGTACTGCGTGCACTGGCCAACGATTCGTTCGGCGTGCTGGAACTGACGCACATTTTTGCAACCGGCCAGTCCGGCATGAGCCATCACCTCAAGGTGTTGTCCCAGGCCGGGCTGGTTGCAACACGACGTGAAGGCAACGCGATTTTTTATCGTCGCGCCCTGCCCCATACGGATCAGCTGGGCGGCAAACTGCACGCGGCCCTGCTCGAAGAAGTCGACAACCTGACCTTGCCCGCCGACGTGCTCGCGCGCATCAGTGCCGTACACGGACAACGGGCAGCGGCCAGTCAGGACTTTTTCTCGCGCATCGCCGAAAAATTTCGCGCTCAACAGGATTTGATCGCAGGTTTGCCACAGTACCGGGATAGCGTCCTGGCCTTGTTGGATAAACTGAGCTTCAACCCAGCGGCTACGGCCCTGGAAGTGGGCCCCGGGGACGGCAGTTTCCTACCCGATCTGGCCCGTCGCTTTCATCAGGTCACGGCACTGGACAACAGCCCTGTGATGCTTGAGCTGGCCCGCCAGCTATGTGAACGCGAGTCATTGAAGAACGTCAGGCTGATCCTGGCTGACGCGTTGCAGGATGCACAGATCCACGCCGATTGCGTCGTTGTGAACATGGTCTTGCACCATTTCGCCGCACCGGCCGAAGCACTCAGGCAACTGGCCAATCTGCTGCAACCTGGCGGTAGCCTGCTGGTAACAGAGTTGTGTAGCCATAATCAGGCGTGGGCCCGCGAAGCTTGCGGTGACCTTTGGCTTGGTTTTGAACAAGATGATCTGGCCCGTTGGGCCACCGCTGCGGGACTCGTTCCCGGGGAAAGCCTCTATATAGGCTTACGTAATGGTTTCCAGATTCAGGTCCGCCACTTTCAGCGGCCTGCTGGCGACACTCACCATCGGTAAATATTAGGAAACCGTCGAGATGAGCGAATACTCCCTTTTCACCTCCGAGTCCGTGTCTGAAGGGCATCCGGACAAAATCGCCGACCAGATTTCTGATGCGGTGCTGGACGCTATCATTGCCGAAGACAAGTTCGCCCGCGTGGCGTGCGAAACTCTGGTGAAAACCGGCGTAGCAATCATCGCCGGCGAAGTGACCACGTCGGCCTGGGTTGACCTGGAACAGATCGTTCGTGACGTGATCACTGACATCGGCTACACCAGCTCCGACGTGGGCTTCGACGGCGCAACCTGCGGCGTGATGAACATCATCGGCAAGCAATCGCCTGACATCAATCAGGGTGTTGACCGTGCCAAGCCTGAAGATCAGGGTGCCGGCGACCAGGGCCTGATGTTCGGCTACGCCAGCAACGAAACCGACGTGCTGATGCCAGCACCGATCACCTTCTCGCACCAGCTGGTTCAGCGTCAGGCCGAAGCCCGTAAATCCGGCCTGCTGCCTTGGCTGCGCCCGGATGCCAAGTCGCAAGTCACTTGCCGTTATGAAGGCGGCAAGGTTGTAGCCATCGACGCCATCGTGCTGTCGACCCAGCACAATCCGGAAGTCTCCAACAAAGACTTGCGTGAAGGCGTGATGGAACTGATCGTCAAGCACGTGCTGCCCGCTGAACTACTGCACAAAGACACCCAGTTCCACATCAACCCGACGGGCCAGTTCATCATCGGCGGCCCGGTAGGCGATTGCGGCCTGACCGGTCGCAAGATCATCGTGGACACCTACGGCGGCATGGCCCGTCACGGCGGCGGCGCGTTCTCGGGCAAAGATCCATCGAAGGTTGACCGTTCGGCCGCCTACGCCGGTCGTTACGTGGCCAAGAACATCGTGGCTGCTGGCTTGGCTGAGCGCTGCGAGATTCAGGTTTCCTACGCTATCGGCGTCGCTCAACCGACTTCGATTTCGTTGAACACCTTCGGCACCGGCAAAATCTCTGACGAGAAAATCATCAAGCTGGTTCGCGATGTGTTCGACCTGCGTCCATATGCGATCACCACCATGCTGGATCTGCTGCACCCGATGTATCAGGAAACCGCAGCCTACGGCCACTTTGGTCGCACGCCGCAAACCAAGACAGTGGGCAATGACACCTTCACCACGTTCACGTGGGAGCGCACTGACCGCGCTGAAGAGCTGCGCTCTGCCGCTGGTTTGTAAGTAACCCTGCTGCACCCAAAAGCCCCGGACAGGCGACTGTCTGGGGCTTTTTCATGCACCTGAAACACGGTGCAATGCACGCTCCCCCTGCGCCAAAAAGTCTTCACTAGCCTTAAGCGTTTACTCCGGGCAGGGACGCTCATCATGTTGGCCAGATTCTCTTTTCTCAGCGGGCTTTTGCTCGCCCTTTCAGCCGTTCACACGCAGGCGCAAACATGCCCCGACAAGTCGGCCTACCAAGCGCTACAACAACAGCTTAAAAGTTGGGACGACAGCTATCACCGCCTTGGCCTGTCTCAGGTCAGCGATGCGATTTACGACGCCTCCCGCACGCGGTTTGAACACTGGCAAACGTGCTTCAAAGATTTGCCTGTGGACAACCCGCTGCACACAGCCGGCGGGCCAGTGACTCACCCCGTGGTGCAAACCGGTCTGGCCAAACTGGCGGATGACAAGGCGATCAAAGCATGGCTCAAAGGCCGAAAGGACGTGTGGATTCAACCCAAAGTGGATGGTGTGGCTGTCACGCTGGTCTATCACCAAGGGCGTTTGCAACAAGTCATCAGCCGGGGCGATGGTGTTCGGGGGCAAGACTGGAAGCGTTCGGCGCGCACCATCAGCGCCATCCCCCAACAGCTACCGCAGCCTGTGGACATCGTGCTGCAAGGCGAACTGTACTGGCGCTTGCCCGGCCATATTCAGGCAGCAGCAGGCAGCGTCAATGCCCGTAGCAGCGTGGCTGGCCTTATGGCACGCCAACACCTGAGCGTCGAACACGGTCAAGGCATTGGCCTGTTTGTCTGGGACTGGCCTGAAGGTACGGGCACCCAAGCCGAACGACTGCACCACCTGAGCACGCTGGGCTTTGCTGACAGCCTGGCGTATAGCCAGCCCATCGAGCATGTCGAACACGCCAAACACTGGCGCGAACGCTGGCACACCACCGCTCTGCCGTTTGCCAGCGACGGCGTGGTATTACGTCAGAGCCAACGACCCATTGCGCAACGCTGGCAGGCCAAACCACCGAACTGGGCCGCCGCCTGGAAGTATCCTCATGCGCAGGCCGTGGGCGAAGTGCGCAAGGTCACCTTCAACATCGGTCGTACCGGGCGCATCACACCGATGCTTGAGTTGACCCCGGTGCGACTCGACGACCGCACCATCAAACGTATCAGTACCGGTTCGCTGCAACGCTGGCAGAGCCTGGACATCCGCCCCGGCGATCACGTGGCCATCAGCCTTGCTGGCCTGACCATTCCCCGATTGGACAGTGTTGTGATCCGTGCCAGCGAACGCGTTGAAGTGCTGCCACCCAACCCCAATAATTTCCATGCATTGAGTTGCTGGCAAGCGACGCCGGGGTGTGAAAGCCAGTTTGTGGCCCGATTGAATTGGCTCAGCGGTAAAAAAGGTTTGGCCCTGCCATTTGTCGGGCCGGGCACTTGGAACACCTTGATTCAGACAGGGCGAGTCACCAGCCTGCTGGATTGGTTGACACTGGATGCCGCACAGCTTGCTAACATTGATGGCTTGGGCGAGCGCCGCATTGCCCGCCTGCTGAATAGTTTGCAGCAAGCACGCCAACAACCGTTCGAGCGCTGGGTCAAAGCAATCGGCCTGCCACCCACCGGCGACGTGCCACTGGGTCAGTCATGGCAAGGGTTGGTGGCTCGCGATGCACAGGCCTGGCAGATACATCCGGGCATCGGGGAGCAGCGTGCGGCGCAACTGCATGCATTTTTGCGTGACCCGAACGTACTGGCTTTAAGTGAACAATTACGTGCTGCGGGAATTGCCGGCTTTGACTAGACGCGCTTCAACCCGCAGCATTGCCTTTTAAATCGTGTTTATTGTCATCTTTTGCCATGGAGCTCTTTATGAAACTTCTTTCACCCCTCGCCTTGTTTACTGTTTGCGGCTTGCTGGCTGCACCGTTGATGGCGGCTGAACAGGCGCCGGAACTGACCGGTTGTGCGGCCAAGAAGCACGAAATCTCTCAACAACTTGAGCAGGCTCGCGCCCACGGCAACAGTCCTCAGGTGGCGGGTCTGGAAAAAGCCCTGAGCGAAGTGGATGCCCATTGCACCGACGCGGGCCTGAAGAAAGAGCGCGAAAACAAGGTGTTGGACGCCAAGCACGAAGTCAGCAAACGCCAGGCGGATCTGGACAAAGCCATGAAAAAAGGCGACCCGGAAAAAATCGACAAGCGCAAAACCAAGCTGGCTGAATCGCGTAAAGAACTGCAAGAAGCGCTGGATCAGTTGGATAAGTAAGGCT
This sequence comes from Pseudomonas sp. 2024-210, assembly GCF_045062345.1. Lineage (NCBI taxonomy): Bacteria > Pseudomonadati > Pseudomonadota > Gammaproteobacteria > Pseudomonadales > Pseudomonadaceae > Pseudomonas > Pseudomonas sp. 2024-210. The sequence continues at coordinate 24,193 of NZ_JBJGEJ010000003.1, forward strand.
GCAAAGTCCCTCACCCCAACCCTCTCCCAAAGGGAGAGGGGGCTGATAGGCAGTGCCCTCTCCCAAAGGGAGAGGGGGCTGATAGGCAGTGATTTCAAGTCAGCGTGCGGTCAGCCCCCTCTCCCTCCGGGAGAGGGGGGTTGATAGGCTGTGATTTCAACTCAGCGTGCGTTCAGTCCCCTCTCCCTCTGGGAGAGGGGGGTTGATAGGCTGTGATTTCAACTCAGCGTGCGGTCAGTCCCCTCTCCCTCTGGGAGAGGGCTAGGGTGAGGGGGGCTTTAGCTTGCAGCTTCGTTCAGTGATTACGAAATACCTTGTGGCACCCGCTGCACGTGTCTTCAACTTTTTGCACAGCGGGCGCCAGGCGACTGACGGCATAAGGTTGCTCCCGACTGGCGACCACCAATTCACCGGTAGCCGCTTCCAACTGTCGGGCCAACGCCTGAAAACGTGCCTGATTTTTCCATACTTCATCGGTCGCGCTGGTCTGATCAGCTTCTTTAACCTGGGGAAAATACTTCCACGGCTCATGGGCCAACGCATCAAGCTTGACCGCACCTTCGCTGAAACGTGGGCCATCAAAGGCAAGACGGCCACGCAACATGCCACCCAACTCTTCACTGGTGTTGAGCATGTGTTTGAAAATCGCTTTACGCTGGCCCAATGGCGAATTGGGATCAACCCCGCCACACGCCGATAACATCACGCAGGCAAGCACTGGAACAAGCAGTCGTTTAAGCATCAGAGTGGTTTCACGTCACAGAAAACGGCCGCCAGTATCCTCTCGCACCCTGCAAACACCAATACCCCTATTAAATATAGGGTTTGCCTTGAAGGGAATTTAACCTCGGCAACCCTTGAAGGAACTTTGCTGATGAACCTATTTTTCAAGCCGTTGGCCTGGGTCTTACCCGCTGCCCTCTTAGTGGCCGGATGCAACGGCACCGACAAAGACACGGCAAAACCGCAACCCCACACCACCTACAGCAAAGCCGACTGGAATGCGTTGCCGCAGGTGACAGGTGAAGAGCTGCAAAGTGGCTTTGCTTCATGGCGCAGCGCGTGTACCCGTCTCAAGGCCGATCCCAATTGGGGCAGCGTGTGCAGCGATGCAGCCAACCTGCCGGCCAGCCCGAGCGTGCCTGAAATCAGCGATTTTTTGCAGGCCCATCTCGATGTGTACAGCCTGCGCTCGGCAGAAGGCAGCAGTGACGGGTTGATCACCGGTTATTACGAACCGGTTTACCCCGGCAGCCTGAAGCCGACCCAAACCGCCAATGTACCGATCTACAGCGTACCGTCCGATCTGGTGGTGGTTAATCTGGACAGCATCTACCCCGAACTCAAGGGCAAACGACTGCGTGGCCGCCTGGAAGGCCGAACACTCAAGCCCTATGACACGGCCGAAACGATCAATAGCAAAGGCTTGGATGCCCCCGTACTCGCGTGGCTGACCGATCCGATGGACCTGCAATTTTTGCAAATTCAGGGTTCGGGCCGCGTACAACTGGACGACGGCCGCCAACTGAGAATTGGTTATGCGGACCAGAACGGCCATCCGTACAAACCCATTGGACGGTGGCTGGTTGAGCAGGGCGAGCTGAAAAAAGAAGACGTGACCATGAGCACGATTCACGCTTGGGCAATGACTCATCCAGAACGTGTACACGAAATGCTGGCCAGCAACCCGAGCTACGTGTTCTTCACCCAAAACCCTGACAGCAACGAAGGGCCGCGTGGCTCACTGAATGTTCCGCTCACGGCGGGCTACAGCGTGGCAGTGGATCGCAAAGTCATCCCGCTGGGCAGTTTGCTCTGGCTGTCAACGACCCAGGCCGACGGCCAACCCATCGTTCGCCCGGTAGCCGCCCAAGACACAGGGGGCGCCATTGCCGGCGAAGTTAGGGCTGACTTCTTTGTCGGTACTGGCCCCGAGGCCGGGCAAATCGCGGGTGACATGAAGCAGAAAGGCAACATCTGGTTGCTGTGGCCAAAAGGCGCGGCGTTGCCGTAGCTGCGCTAGCTGCAAGCTGCAAGTCCAAAGCGATAACCGTACACGCTCTAGCTTGTCGCTTGTCGCTTGCCACTCACACCGACACAAAGAAGAAGCTGACGATCAGCCCCATGCCGATGAACCACACAAGGGAACGCATCATCGCCCAATCGGCCAGGTAGCAAATGATGTACAGCAGGCGGCTGGTGATAAACAACACGGCCAGTACATCGATCGTCACTGGCTGGGCGTTGCCCACTATGTCGGCAATGATCACTGCAGCGGCAAACGCGGGTGTCACTTCAAAGCTGTTGAGCTGAGCGCTATGGGCGCGCTTGGCGAAACCGTCCAAGGTTTCAAGAAAAGATCGGGGGTCGTGATTTTGCCGAGGCCCGAACTTGCCCCCACTAAATTTCGCAATGCCGGTACACACGTAGGGCAAGCAAAGGGCAATCAATACACACCAGAAGGCAACCGTCATTGGAATTTCCTTTTTAACGTTTCATAGCCAATAGTTTTAGCACAGTCCGTAGGACTAATCGCTATAACAGCTGGAAGCTTCCTAGAAAACGCCACTCGCTTGTACCTGTCACAACCGGGGAATAGTCTCGCCGCTTCAATAAATACCGCAACAACGTTGCAGCCACGAACGAGCGAGCGAGCGAAATGAATAGAAAAGCTGTCATCGTCTTTAGCGGCGGACAAGATTCAACAACATGCTTACTGCATGCCCTGCCCCACTTTGAAGAAATCCATTGCATCACGTTTGACTATGGCCAACGGCACCGAGCAGAGATAGAGACCGCATTAGCGTTATCGCGTCAACTGGGTATCACTGCACATACTGTATTGGATGCCTCCATTCTCAATGCGTTAACGGTCAGTAGCCTGACCCGCAATGACATACCTGTGCCGGACACAAATCAGTCAGAAGCAAAGGGTTTACCCAATACCTTTGTGCCTGGCCGCAATATATTATTTCTGACGTTGGCGTCGATTTATGCCTACCAAGTTCAAGCCGAAACAGTTATTACAGGTGTGTGTGAAACGGACTTCTCTGGCTACCCGGACTGCCGTGACGAATTCGTCAAATCGCTTAACCATGCGATCAAATCAGGCATGGACTACAACGTACAGATTGAAACACCTTTGATGTCGTTAAACAAAGCCGAAACATGGGCCCTGGCCGATCATTACAACCAATTGGACTTGATCCGTGAACACACGCTGACTTGCTATAACGGCATTATCGGAAACGGGTGTGGTAACTGTGCGGCATGCGACCTGAGAGCTAAAGGCTTGCAGTATTTTCTGGAAAACAAACAGACGGTACGCGACAGCTTGAATAAAAAACTAAACATGGCTTGATAAAGAACGAACAGCTATCAACACACCTTGTGTTGATAGCTCGCCTTGATTGCCTTATTTCGCCCCCTCAGAAAATACATACCGTTTAAAAAGCGCCCTTGCGCCATAAGCAGGCAGGACGTTCACAAAAGCGAATATTATCTTAATGAGTATTTGAACTATCAGCATATCCACAAGAACATCGAACGCCATAACGCCGTAAAACGCCAAAAAACAAAACAGCACACTGTCTATTATCACCGCGCAAAACGTACTAAAAAACACACGCACGAATAAATACTTAGAATTGGTCAGCTCTTTTATTTTACACAGAAGATACGTATTGACGTACTCAGATACGAGAAAAGAGACCAGCGAAGCAATAAGTACAGCAGAGAGACTTCCAATAACTTGGGTATAAGGTCCATCCAATGCCCAACCGGCTAGCCCAGGGAGACTAGTTGTTGCACTGAGCATCACAATGATCATCCCATTACTGACAAACGCAAATCCTATGGCTCTTCTTGCCAGCCTTAGCCCATAAAATTCATTTAACATGTCGACCACTAGAAAAGTCAGCGGATAAAGAAACGTACCCGCTGTCACAACAATTCCAGGCCACTCAAGAAAAATAGGTTTAAGGGCTGCAATATTGGTAAACAAATAGAGCGTGAACAGGAGCATATTCAAAGCCACATACATTATCCAAGACCGTTCATGGCGGTCTTTGAAGTCATAGGTCGTCACTGCCCCCTGCTGAGAATAGAATTTTTTATGAATCGTTTTGACTTCCGTCGCATTAAGATCGCTCATGACCTCACTGCCCATCAATTCCGACAATTTGATCTTCATCAGCTTGCCCGTGGCGACAATCATAAAAATCGCTATATTCTTATCATTTTCAAAACCCAGCAATTTGTATCGAACATTATCGCCCGCGCACTTACAAATCATTAAATCGCTCCTCGATAATACGACCGACCAGGTACTTGCCACTTTCTTCTTCGCGCTGCCCCCTCAGCACACACAACTTATGTGTTTGCGAATCGTAAGCTAGATTATCGGCCCCTTTATCGAATACTCCTTTATGAACGATCAACATATCGCCAGGCTCATTAATATCCACAAGCGCATGCTTAAGCAGCACAGCCAGCACATTATGACCCCGGCCAAAATAGTACGTGAGTGGATATAAGGTGACCAACTCACCCACTGTTTTACCCAAGCAATTGATTAACTGATCTTCCGGCACAATCGGCACTGCGGCCGGATTCATATTGCCTGCAAAGGAAATACTCTGGTCAACGGCTTCTTTTTCTTCAAAATCGACCTGCTCAATTTCCTTATAAGAAACACCAAAAAAATCCGATATTTTCCGAACCGTTGAATGCTGAACGTTTGTAACTCTACCTTCCAGAATATTGTAGATGGTCGTGCGCGTTAGACCGCTGGCGTTGCACAGTGACAACTGGGTCTCGCCACGGCTTTTAATCAAATAGCGAATATTGCTTTTCAGGTGTTCATTTTTTTCTCTGCGGTGCATTTGTAAACCCTCACTGCCCACGCCTGTACATCCCCTCCCACGTCTCCAGCACACGTAACAGCATTAAAAACAAAACATCAAACGGATTACTGCACCAGTTAAACCAAAATATTTCACACACCCTACAATGCCTTTTGCAGCAAGGAACAATCGCAAACTATTGTAGGAACTTTTCCTTCACACTTTATCCACCTTACAAAAACAGAATCACTTTTATAAACTTTTAATTGATCAAAACAATTAATCATTCTTTTATGCACATGTTTATTTCTTTGATAAATGACAGCAACACTTCAAGCATTTTTGCCGACAGACACTCATACCCAAGGAAGAGCATGCAAAATTTCAAAACAATGTCGCCAATGACCGGTACCGAGACTTCCCACGTTTGCCGCCCCTCTACAACAACTGACCTTTCGCCTATGACTCATGACGCCTTGCTGCTCGACCGCGACGCCGCCAATCGCGCTCTGGACTTCTATCTGTCTGACACGCCACCGTTAGCCAAAACGACATCGCCCATCATTGCGACCCACGATGGTGTCAAGCTAAAAGCAACGCTCGCCCATGCGTCGGACGTGTTGCGTCAAGCTGGGGGCGCCCTGAATGGCTTACCCAACGAACAGTTGATTTCGGTGATGCACCTGATTGAGATGGCCAAGTCCTGTGTCGACACGTCACTGGACAGGTTGATCAGCCGCCAACATCGCTAATTCCCAACGCTCTGCAACCATCCGCCTTCAAGACGGTCAATGATTGCCAGCCATTGCGCCCGTTTGTCACGCCCTGCGATGTGCCCCTGACGCGGGGGGGTGCATCCAATAAGTGGCCTGAACTGATCGGCCTACCCCTCTCTGCCACCGCCACAGGATCCCGAATGCTTGAACTTGTTGCTGCGTTTATCTGCCTGACTTCACTGCTCACGTACGTGAACTTCCGTTTCATCGGCCTGCCGCCCACCATCGGCGTCATGGTCACCGCCCTTATGTTTTCGCTGCTGTTGCAGGGCCTGAGCTTTCTCGGGTATCCGGGCCTTGAAGAGCGCGTGCAAGAGCTGATCGGCCAGATCGACTTCGGCGATTTGTTGATGAACTGGATGCTGTCGTTCCTGCTGTTTGCCGGTGCCTTGCACGTGAACATCAACGATGTGCGCAGTTACCGATGGCCCATTGGCCTGCTGGCCACGGTGGGTGTGCTGATCGCCACCACGGTGATCGGCAGTTTGGCGTACTGGATTTTCGCCCTCTTCGGTTGGCATGTGAGCTTCTTGTACTGCTTGCTCTTCGGTGCGTTGATTTCCCCGACCGATCCGATCGCCGTGCTCGGTGTGCTGCGAACCGCGAACGCCTCCAAACCGCTTAAAACCACCATCGTGGGCGAATCGCTGTTCAATGACGGCACCGCCGTTGTGGTGTTCACCGTGTTGTTGGGCATTGTGCAATTGGGCGAAACCCCGAGCCTCAGTGCGACGGCCATGTTATTCGCCCATGAAGCGATTGGCGGCGTGGTGTTCGGGGGGCTGATTGGTTATCTGGTCTACCGGATGATCAAAAGCATCGAGCAGTATCAAATCGAGGTGATGCTGACACTGGCTCTGGTGATTGGCGGCTCGGCCATGGCCAGTGAACTGCATGTGTCTGCGCCGATTGCGATGGTTGTAGCCGGTTTGATTATTGGCAATCTTGGCCGCAACAAGGCCATGAACGAAATGACCCGTCGCTATATGGACGGCTTCTGGGAACTGCTGGATGACATGCTCAATGCGCTGCTGTTTGCGTTGATCGGCATGGAGCTGTTGCTGTTGCCGTTCTCGTGGCTGCATTTGCTGGCCGCCAGTGTGCTGGCCGTGGCCATTTTGCTGTCTCGCCTGCTCACCGTGGCGCCGGCCATTGTGCTGTTGCGTCGCTGGCGGACAGTGCCGCGCGGCACGATCCGTATCCTGACGTGGGGCGGTTTGCGCGGCGGGGTTTCTGTGGCGCTGGCGCTGGCACTGCCGCTGGGCCCTGAACGCGACCTGATTTTGAGTATCACCTACATCGTGGTGCTGTCGTCGATCCTGTTCCAGGGCCTAACCATCGGCAAGTTGGTCAAGCACGTGACCAAAGATGCACCCGTTGAGGCGCATAACGACCACGCGCATTAATTGCCCAGACGCTCGTTCAGCCCCCCCCGCTCATCGTAGCCGCTGCCGAAGGCTGCGATCGAGCGCGCAGCGGTCGCAGAACGGGACACTGGATGTGCCAGGTTCAACGATGGCTTCGCGACCGATCGCAGCCTTCGTTCCTCCTCAGCGACTACGATGTTTTTTGCTCGCCGTTTAACCCGCAACGCCCACAAATTCCCACGCAACATTGAGCCTCATCACGCTGTTTCCCAGTAGCTTGACTACACTGTGTTTCCTGATGCCTTGAGGCATGACATGGAAAGGGGAAAGGGATGAGTACTTCTGCTGTTTATACACCGCCCAGGCGCCACCTTGGTGCCTACATCATGATCGTCGCGGCCTTGGTCGCGCTGGCCATCACCGCTTGGCGCTTCTTCACGCCCTTATCGGGTGTGACGGACTCCGGAGGCGCCATGGTCGCGATGTTCGCCGAGTTTGTGATGTTTCTTTTAGGCGTACTGCTGGTGCAGACCAAGCCTGGAGGGTTGCGCTGCTTCTGGCTGATTTTAAGCTGGGTCGGGGTGATCGGTACGTTCATTGCCGTGTGCCTGCTGCACGGCTGGTTGACGGCCGTGGTACTGGCCATCTGCGCTGTGGGTGTCGTCATCGAAACGTTTGGCGGCAAGCCATCAAGGAGCGCGTGATATGAACAGGATTAAAAAGCATCTGTTGGCCGCCCCAGCGCTGTGTGCGCTGGCAGGACTGTCCAATGCCTACGCACAAGACACCTACACGGTGCCGCCTCCCTTGTTGGCACCCGCCAACATCTCTGCCGAAGAGGCAAAAATCCCGCTGCCTTCCGGCAAAGAGTGGGACAGTTTTCACGGTCAGTTGAGCGCGCAGAAGTACTCACCCCTGACCCAAATCAACAAGGACAACGTCGGTAATCTGACCAAGGTTTGGCAGTATTTCACCGGTGACATGTCATCGGGCACGGATAAAATCCCGCCGTCGGTGTGGTCCGCTACGCCTATTTTTGCCAACGACACGCTGTACGTTGGCACACCTTTTTATCGGATCATTGCCCTTGAGCCTGAGACCGGCAAAGAGAAGTGGACCTACGACACCAAGTCGCCGCTGGTGGCTGAAACTCAGCCCGCACTGAAGTCTCGTGGTGTGTCTTACTGGCAGGAAAAGAATCCGCAAGCGGGGGTGGCCTGCCAGAAGATGGTCTATCTGGGCAACATGACCGCACAGTTGTATGCGGTGGATGCCGACACCGGCAAACCGTGCGAAGGCTTCGGTAAAAACGGTGTGGTGGACGTCAACCAATGGAACAAGGTCAACGCAAAATGGCCACTGTCGCAACTGCAACCACCGACGGTGATCGGCGACAAACTGATTGTCGGCTGGGCCGGTAAAGACTGGGAATACGAAGTTGAATCGCCGGGTTCGCTCTTTGCACTGAATGCCCGTACTGGCGAGCTGGAATGGGAATTCAAACCGATCCCGGACTCGGAAGCGGGCAAAACCGGTACGGCCAACATCTGGACCGCGATGTCCTACGACCCTGCGCTGGGCTTGCTGTATATCCCCGTGTCCTCACCTTCACCCAACTATTGGGGCGGCAATCGCACCCAGCCCATTCCGCTCGGTACGTCCACAACCGCACTGGATATCAATACCGGCAAAGTGGTGTGGTCTCGTCAGTGGGTTCACCACGATTTGTGGGACTACGACATCAACTCGGCGCCGACCCTGATGGACATCACCGTCGATGGCAAGCCAGTGCCCGCCTTGATGCAAGCGACCAAGATGGGCTTCTTGTTCACGGTGGATCGCCGCACGGGCGAAGACGTGTGGCCGATTGAAGAGCGCCCTGTACCGCAAGGCGATGCCGATGGCGAAGTGTATTCGCCTACTCAGCCGTTCCCGACCAAGCCTGCGCCGTTGCTCGACCAGTCCAAAAAGCCTGCTATCTGGAAAATTGCTGACATCGTCGGTTTTGGCCAGTGCTCGAAAATGTGGGACGGCCTGGAGTACGACGGTATGTACTCGCCGCCTTCCACAAAAGGCAATGGCGTATTGGCCTACCCGGACAGCGCCGGTGGCGTTCAATGGGGCGGTGTAGCGTTTGATCCGGTCAGCCAGGTAGCCATTGTCAACACCTCGCACATCGTGCAGATGATCAAGCTGTGGGACCGTGCCGCTTACGACAAGCAACCTAAAGAAGCGGGCAACGAGAACGGCTTCTACCCACAAATCGGCGCGCCTTATGGCATGAGCCTGCTCAACGCGCAGAACTGGGCCGGCATGCCGTGCTGGGCACCGCCATTCGGTGAACTGGTGGCCATCGACATGCACACCGGTGATGTGAAATGGCGTCGTCCGATGGGTGCTGTGCAGCAATGGGGCTGGTACATGCCTGAAGACATGGGCTCGCCTACCATTGGTGGCCCAGCTGTGACGGCAGGTGGCGTGGTCTTTATCGGAGCATCGATGGACGCCAAAGTGCGCGCCTACTCACTGGAGGACGGCAAAGAACTGTGGTCTGACATTGTCATGGCTCCCGCGGTCGCCAACCCGGCTGTGTATGAATACAAAGGCCGTCAATACGTGGCGTTTGTGGCAGGCGGTAACTCGATCATGAAAGATCAAGTAGGCGATCAAGTGGTGGTGTACGCCTTGCCGAAGTGAGGTAACCCGTAGCCGCAGCGTTCAGCAGCGGCTACACCTCACGCTATAGCTGCTGCAACTGTTCACTGGCCCGTTCAGCGAACAGTTGCAGTAATTCCTCCAGAGTATGCGCCGGGGCTTCATCGGCTCGGGTCAGCGCATACAACGTAATGGGTAGCGCCGGGCTCAAGGGCCGAATCAAGGTGCTCGCCCGTGACGCGCCCAATGCGGTGAACGGATCAATCACCGTTAATCCCGCCCCTGCTTCCACCATCGCCCGCGCTAAAGAATACGTTTGTACCGCAATGCTGATACGCGGCGGCGGTTCTATGTGCTTGAGGTAGCTGTCCAGATGCGCAAACAGCGGATCGGCACTGCTCAGGCCAATCAGTGGTGCATCGGCCAGTTGTTCCAGCGCCAGCGGTACCCCCTCACTTTCATCCGGCCAGAACCCTCGCGGCGCCAGCGCCACCAGCACACCGTGGGCAAGCGCCTGCGCCTTGAGGCCGGGATGATCAGGCAACTTAAAGGTCAGGGCCACATCCAATTCGTGCATTAACAGGTTCTGGATCAGCTCGCGCGTGTGAGCGCTGGCCAGCTCACAACTGATGTCGGGATAGCGCTGCGTCCACTCGCTGATCACCGGAGGCATCAGCGACAAGGCCAAGGCCGGGGTGCTGCCGATGCGCAGACGGTGGCCCGGCGCTCGGCGCAAACTTTCTGCCAGACGCTGAACGCCCTGCAGACTTTCGGTCACTTTGTTGACCTCACGCTCTAGCAGTAATGCTTCGGGTGTTGGCTGGAGCTTGCCACGCACCCGTAAAAACAAGGCAAAGCCCAAGCGCTGCTCGGCATGCTGCAGCACTTTACTGACAGCAGGCTGCGACACATGCAGCAGCTGAGCCGCGGCACTGACAGAACCGGTTTGGCGAATCGCTTGAAACACTTCGATATGACGCAAGCGCATGGCGGCAGTCCATAACCTTTGTTTATGGGAGAGCCATCTTTATTCATTGTTCGACGCCTGTCACCTGCCCCTAACCTGAAGCCCGCTCAACAGGGGTTAGGGACAGACATGACACAGCGGGTTTGCATCATCGGAGGGGGTGTCATCGGGTTGGCTACCGCCTATGCCTTGGTACGGGACGGCTTCGAGGTGAGCGTCATAGAAGCACAACCCACCCTCGCCAGTCAGACCAGCTTCGCCAACGGCGGTCAGTTGTCGTACCGCTATGTCGCACCGCTGGCCGATGCTGGCGTGCCGTGGCAAGCGATGGGCTGGCTGCTGCGCGGTGATTCACCCCTCAAGCTTCGTCCGCGCATGGACCCGGCTCAATGGCGTTGGCTGGCGTCATTTATGGCGGCGTGCCGGGGGTCGGTCAATCAGCGTAATGGCGCACATTTGCTGCGTTTGGCACTGCTCAGTCAGGCCACGTTGCAACAATGGCGCGAAGAAGATCATCTGGACGGCTTTGCTTGGCAACGTAATGGCAAGCTGGTGGCATTCCGCGAGGAGGCGAACTTCAACAAAGCCCGCAAAAAAGTTATCAACAACTCATTCCAACAGGCCTTAAGCGCCAGTGAGTGCGCCCGTCTGGAACCCGGCCTGCAAGGCTGCGCGTTTGTCGGGGGTATCTACACCCCCAGCGAAGAAGTCGGTGATTGCCATGCCTTCTGCCAACAACTGACCGCCCGCTTACAGGCCAGTGGCCGTTGCACGTTTTTGCTGGGTAAAACCGTAACCCGTATTCACCACGCAAACGGTGCCGTGAACGCCGTGGAAATGGGCAATGACGTTCTGGCCGTCGACCAACTGGTGCTGGCGGCGGGGCACAACAGCCCCGCTCTGCGCTTGCCGGGCTTGAATCTGGCGCTGTACCCGCTCAAAGGCTATAGCCTCACGCTGGCGCTGAGCGACCCGCAAAAAGCACCGCAGGTGAGCATCACCGACTACGATCGAAAAATTGTTTATGCCCGCATTGGCGAGCAATTGCGCATCGCCGCGATGGTGGACATTGTCGGCTTCGATCCCTCCCCGGACCCTAAACGTCTGGCTCAGATGCGCCAACTGGCCGCCAGCACATTCCCCGATGCGGGGAATTATCACGACGCGATCGAATGGGCTGGCATGCGCCCTGCAACCCCTACCGGGGTGCCCATTCTGGGTGCCAGCGGTTACCGAAACCTGTGGCTCAATCTGGGCCACGGTGCCTTGGGCTTCACCCTTGCCTGTGGCAGCGCACGCTTGCTGAGTGAATTGATTGCCCGGACTAAAACATCCATCGACCTACAAGGCTTGGCACCTTATGCCGCCTGACGATGCCACGCTAAATAAAAAGGAAAGCCCCATGACGATTCAACGCATCAACAGCAATGAGCGTTTGAGCGCTGCCGCAACGTTCGAGGCGCTGGTATTTCTGTCCGGCCAAGTGCCGACACACAGCGAGGACATCACCGCACAGACGCAAGAGGTGCTGAGCAAGATCGACGCCTTGCTGGCAGAAACCGGCAGCGACAAAGACCATGTTCTAAACGCCACTATTTATCTGCAAGACATCGGACGCGACTTTGCCGCCATGAATGCCGTCTGGTCGGCCTGGCTATCAGACGGCAAAGCGCCCACCCGCACCACCGTGCAAGCCGAGCTGGCGCGACCTCAGGTATTGGTAGAAATCAGTGTGATTGCTGTTCGTCGTTAATCTTTTTAGGGGGATACAACAATGAAAAAGCTGACTTTGATCAGTTGCACGCTCGGCCTGTTAATCAGCCACGCCGCTCAGGCCAACGAAGCCCCTTTAGAGGGCACGCTGAAGAAGATCACGGATTCAGGGTCTATTACCTTGGGTTATCGCGATGCGTCAGTGCCGTTTTCGTACGTAGGTGATAACAGTGGCAAACCAATGGGCTACTCAGTGGATCTGGCGAACAAAATCGTCGAGCGCATTCAGCAACAAGTGGGCGGCCAGCCACTGAAGGTTAAATACAACCTGGTGACCTCCCAGACGCGCATTCCATTGGTGCAAAACGGCACCGTTGACCTTGAATGTGGCTCAACCGGTGTGACCGCCGAGCGACAGAAGCAGGTGGCGTTTTCCTACGGTTTTATTTACGTCAAAGGTCAGCTACTGACCGCCAAAGACAGCGGCATCAAAGGCTTTGATGATTTGCGCGGCAAAAACGTCGTGACCACCGCAGGCACCACCAATGAGCGCTTTATCAAAAGTTACAGCGCAGACAACAAAATGGACATGAACGTCATCAGCGCCAAGGACCACGGCGAGGCGTTCAAGATGCTTGAAACCGGCCGTGCCGTAGCGTTCTACATGGATGACGCGCTGCTCTACGGTGAACGCGCCAAAGCCCGCGATCCACACAACTGGAATGTGGTCGGGGCTGAACAATCGCGGGAAATCTACAGCTGCATGGTGCGCAAAGACGACCCGCAGTTGCTGGCAGTGGTCAACAAAACGCTGGCCGACTTGTATAAATCCGGTGAAATCACGGGCATTTACCAGCGCTGGTTTGAACAGCCTATCCCGCCCAACGGCCTGAATCTGGAATTTCCGATGACCGCCGAACTGAAGCAGATCATCGCCAAGCCGGTGAGTGATCCGGTGCAGTAAGGTTCAGACCCAATCGTCGATGCGTAAACCGGGTACGCGCTCAAATTCGCGGGTGTTATTGGTGACCAAGATGAGGCCCTGCGATCTCGCATGCCCGGCAATCATCTGGTCATAGGGACCTATCGGTTTGCGATGTGTAGAAGCCAAAATCATGACACCCAAGGTGAAGTACGAATGATGTCGACAAAGTTCAGCGGTTTAAAGGTCGGGTCCTTATCCACCAGCACATCGGCGTTAACGGTGCCAAAAGTGGTATCGGGACGGTCTTTGAAGCCGTCGGCAAACGCACATAAAATGCATTCCTTGAAGCCCTCGCCACGTGGGTGGGCATGCACCACGGCCTCGCGCTGCTCTGCTGCAAACGCCGTATAGTCGATACCCAGCACGTCCATTTCTACCCCGGCCGTCACCAGCGCCACGTTCGGCCGCAAATGATGTGGCACACCGGGCGTCGTGTGCAAAGCGATTGCCAACCACACTTGCTCGACATCATCGTCACTCAAACCAAATGGCCGCATAAAGGCTTTGGCGCTGTTGGCACTGTCGACTTCGAAGCGTTCGTTCTGCGTGCGATGCCCCTCAACCAGCCCCAAGTCGTGAAACATGGCCCCCACGTAAAGCAGCTCAGGGTCATAGGCCAGTTGCTTGCGCTGACCGCTCAGTGCGCCAAATAAAAAGACCCGTCGCGAGTGGTGATAGAGCAAGTCCGATTCAACGTCGCGGATGTATTCGGTGGTGGCTTTAGCCAAGGCGCTGTCCGGGATGACAATGCCTGCAATGGTATGACTCATGGCGAACTCCTCGATCAAGCGCTAGGGTGGCGCTGGTATCTTCAGTGTGCGCACAGGCCCGGGTGGCAACAATCATACTGAAAGGGCGATTCGTGCCATTCAGGGTGCAGACACGGCCATCTCGCCGGGCACGCTTGCCGGCAACTACCCTCTGCGGTATTTCATCTTGTATCACCCTGACGGCAAACCCGATGACACAGACTGTAGCGTTGATTGTTTTCCCCGGCGTGCAGGCACTGGATGTGACCGGCCCTATGGATGTATTTGCCGAGGCCAATGCCTTTCTGGCCCCAGGCATGCGCTATGAGCTTGAGGTACTGGGGGTGGAAGCCGGTTTGCTGACGTGCTCCAACGGGTTGGTCATCCAGGCTCACCGGCATTTTTCTCAGGCCAGACCGTCTTATGATCTGGTGCTATGCGCAGGGGGGCCCACGTTGCCCGGTCAGGATTTCGGCCCGGCATTCAATACATGGCTGCACTCAATATGCCGTCACTCCCGACGCTTTGGTTCGATCTGCAATGGCGCATTTTTACTGGCGCGGGCCGGACTGCTGGAGGGGCGGCGGGTCACTACGCACTGGAGTGATGCTGCTGCCCTCGCACGCCTGTGCCCCAGTGCACAACTGGACGCGGATCGACTGTTTGTGCAAGACGACAACCTCTACACCTCGGCGGGTGTGACTGCGGGGATTGATCTGTCTCTGTACCTGCTGAGTCAGGATAACGGCCCACATGTAGCGCTGAATGTGGCAAAACGCCTGGTGGTGTTTACCCAGCGCTCAGGCGGGCAATCACAGTTCAGCCCGTTTCTGACCAAAGCCAACGAGGCGGGTTCGCCCGTGGCGAAAGTGCAGGAGCATGTTTTAGCCAACCTGCGCGCAGACTTGAGCATCAACGAGCTGGCTCAGGCGGCCATGATGAGCCCGCGTAATTTCAGCCGGGTGTTCGCCCGAGAGGCCGGCGTTACACCGGCGCAATTTGTGGAGGGCGCACGCGTGGATGCCGCACGCCTCCTGCTCGAAAGCACCTCGATGGCACTTAAAACAGTGGCCTATGAGTGCGGGTTTCGCGATGCCCACCATATGCGCAGTGTGTTTATGCGCCGCGTGGGCGTATCGCCCCAACAGTTTCGAATGCACTTTTCGGCGATGCTGCCAGCTTAAAAATCACCCCACAGCTGCTGTGCCACCGCCAAGGCCACAACCGGTGCGGTCTCAGTACGCAGTACCCGGGGGCCAAGTCGTGCGGGCTGGAACCCGGCGCCCTGGGCCTGATCGATTTCTTTATCGGTCAGCCCGCCTTCGGGGCCGATCAAAAACGCCAGACGTGCGGGCTTGGCGTGACTGGCCAAAGGTTCGGAAACGGGGTGCAACACCAGCTTGAGGTCAGCGTCCGTGGCTTTGATCCAGTCAGCCAGCAATACGGGCGGATGAATGACCGGCACACGCGAACGGCCGCATTGTTCGCAGGCGCTGATCGCCACTTGGCGCCAATGAGCCAGACGCTTGTCAGCCCGCTCATCCTTGAGCCGCACTTCGCACCGTTCGCTCATGATCGGGGTGATTTCATTCACGCCCAGTTCAGTGGCTTTCTGGATGGCCCAGTCCATACGCTCGCCCCGGGACAGCCCCTGCCCCAGATGGATCGCCAAAGGTGACTCGACTTGACCGGCGAACGTAGCGTCGAGCACCACGCGAACGCGTTTTTTGCCGACTTCCAGCAAACGCCCCGAGAACTCATGGCCCGAGCCGTCGAACACTTGCAGGGCATCGCCCTCGGCCATGCGCAGCACGCGGCCAATGTAATGCGCCTGAGCTTCAGGCAATTCATGATCACCGACGCTCAAGGGCGCATCGATGAAAAAACGGGACAGTCTCATTAAAATTCTCTGAATAGGGCTATGTGTAGCGGCTGCCGCGGGCTGCAACAAAGACCCTTAAAGCAGGTCTGCTGCGCAGCCCATCGCAGCCTGCGGCAGCGGCTACAGGGTTTGTGTCTTTAGCCGGGGTCGCGGAAGTCAGGGTGAAAGTTCGCCGGCACGGCCACGCTGATGTCGCTACGGGTCGCAATATCAATGCCTTCGCTGGCCACTTCGGCCAGAAAGTCTATCTGTTCCGGGGTGATCACGTAAGGCGGCAAGAAATACACCACGCTGCCCAGCGGTCGCAGCAAAGCACCCCGTTTCAACGCGTGCTCAAACACCTTCAGACCCCGTCGCTCCTGCCACGGGTAAGCCGTTTTAGTGGCTTTGTCCTGAACCATTTCAATCGCCAGCACCATGCCTGTCTGACGCACTTCCGAAACATGGGCATGATCCACCAAATGTGCCGTGGCGCTGGCCATACGTTGTGCCAGGGCCTTGTTGTTCTCGATGACGTTGTCGTCTTCGAAAATATCCAGGGTGGCCAATGCCGCTGCGCACGCCAGCGGGTTACCCGTATAGCTGTGAGAATGCAGGAAGGCGCGCAGGGTCGGGTAGTCGTCGTAGAACGCGCTGTAGACGTCCTCTGTCGTGACGCAGGCGGCCAAGGGCAAATAGCCCCCTGTCAGCGCCTTGGACAAACACAGGAAATCCGGCGTAATGCCTGCCTGCTCGCAGGCGAACATGGTTCCGGTACGGCCGAAGCCGACGGCTATTTCGTCAAGGATCAGGTGCACGCCATAACGGTCACAGGCTTCACGCAACAGGGTGAGGTAAACCGGGTGATACATGCGCATGCCACCTGCGCCTTGAATCAGCGGCTCGACAATCACTGCCGCGACACTGTCGTGATGCTCGGCGAGGGTTTGCTCCATCGCCAGAAACATCGTGCGCGAATGCGCTTCCCAGCTCACGCCTTCGGGGCGCAAGTAGCAATCCGGGCTAGGCACTTTGATCGTGTCGAGAAGCAACGCTTTGTAGGTTTCGGTGAAGAGCGGCACATCACCCACCGCCATCGCTGCCATGGTTTCACCGTGGTAGCTATTGGTCAGGGTCACGAAGCGCTTTTTGTTCGGTTGACCGCGATTGAGCCAGTAGTGAAAGCTCATCTTCAACGACACTTCGATACAAGACGAGCCGTTGTCGGCATAGAAGCAGCGCGTAAGCCCTTCGGGCGTCATCTTGACCAGCCGCTCGGACAGTTCAATCACGGGTTGATGACTGAAACCGGCAAGGATCACGTGCTCCAGTTGGTCAACCTGATCCTTGATGCGCTGGTTGATGCGCGGGTTGGCGTGGCCAAACACGTTAACCCACCAAGAGCTCACGGCATCCAGATAACGCTTGCCTTCGAAGTCTTCCAGCCACACGCCTTCGCCGCGTTTAATCGGGATCAAGGGCAGTTGCTCGTGATCTTTCATTTGGGTGCAGGGGTGCCAGAGCACGGCAAGGTCGCGCTGCATCCACTGATTATTGAGGCCCATTTTCACTCTCCTGGCGGTGGCTCCCGGCGTGTGCGGGCAAACAATCGCGCAAGCCTAAGCAATGCGCAGGCTTGTAACAACCCATTACGCTTAAACCCGACTTGGGGTTGTACTGAGAGACGCTCACGGGCCTATAAGAGCGACATAAAAAACGCTTAACATTTGCTTAACGTTTGACTCTCAGGCTCCAGATCGTATTTATCGATACCTTGCAGCGAAAAAATGCGCTTTCTTTCGATAGGTAAATCATTAGTCTTAGGCTCATGTTCCCACAGGATGCAGGCAATGCAGCTACGTAACTCTTCTTCTCGCTATGGTGCCGTCAGCATTGTCCTGCACTGGTCTGTTGCAGCGGCAGTCTTTGGGTTGTTCGCATTGGGTTTGTGGATGGTCGGCCTGGACTACTACAGCCCATGGCGTAAGGAAGCACCTGACCTGCATAAGAGTATTGGCCTTACGTTATTGGCCGTCATGCTGATCCGCGTTGTCTGGCGCTTTATCAGCCCGGCGCCGCCAGCGCTTGAAAGCTATAGTCGTGCAACCCGTCTAGGCGCCAAGTTTGGTCACGCGTTTCTGTACCTCAGCTTGTTTGCCCTCATGATTGCGGGATATTTGATCTCAACAGCCGAAGGCGTTGGTATTCCAGTTTTCGGTTTGTTTGAAGTTCCGGCATTGATCTCCAACCTGCCCGATCAGGCGGATGTTGCCGGCGTTGTGCACCTGTGGCTGGCCTGGACCGTGGTGATTTTCTCCGGTTTGCATGGTCTGGCTGCGTTGAAACACCACTTTATCGATCGTGATGTGACCCTGACCCGTATGCTGGGTCGAAAAGCCTGATGTTCAACCTCAATTCAAAAGGAATGGAACGCATGTTGAAAAAGACGCTCGCTGCACTGGCACTCGGTACTGCACTGCTGACCGCAGGCCAAGTGATGGCTGCTGACTACACCATCGACAAAGAAGGCCAGCACGCCTTTATCGATTGGAAAGTCAGCCACTTGGGTTACAGCTTCATTCACGGTACGTTCAAGGACTGGAGCGGTACGTTTTCGTGGGATGCCGCCAAACCTGCCGACAGTAAAATTGACGTTACCCTGAAAACTGCCAGCCTGTTTTCCAACCATGCGGAACGTGACAAGCACATCGCTAGCAAAGATTTCCTGGACGTAAGTAAGTACCCGGAAGCCAAGTTCGTATCGACCAAAGTTGTGCCAACGGGCGAGAAAACCGCTGACGTAACGGGCGACCTGACCCTGCACGGCGTGACCAAGCCGGTGACGTTCAAAGCCACCTTCAACGGTGAAGGCAAAGATCCGTGGGGCGGCGAACGTGCTGGCTTCAACGCAACCACCACCATCAATCTGCAGGATTTCGGCATCAAGTCCCCAAGCAAGGACCAGACGCTGAGCCTGGACATCTCGCTGGAAGGCGTGAAAGCCAAGTAATAGCGCTTTAGATGGCCCATAAAAAACGCCCCGGCTTGTGAAAGCCGGGGCGTTTTTGTGTGCGGATCAAAAGCCCCTCACCCTAGCCCTCTCCCAAAGGGAGAGGGAACTAAATCTGCGCAACGCTGCAAATCAGCCCCCTCTCCCTCAGGGAGAGGGTTGGGGTGAGGGTGCTTTTCAAGCACTACTCACTCAGCGATTACGAGTCAGCAACGCTGGTTTTTCACCACGAGGACGGTTCGGCAGTTGATCGAGTTGCTCCGGGGTCAGAAAGCGATCGCTCTTCGACTCTTTGTGCATGATCTTCGGCTGAGTCTCGCGAGGCCCCTTCACCGCTGGCTCTTGACGCGAATCATCGCGGGCCGGACGGTTATCGCGACGGGCCTGACCGTCACGTGGAGCGCCGCTACGCGGGCCGCTGCGCTTGGCAGGTGGCGTACCCGTGCTCGCGCCTGTGCCCGTGCGCGGGCCATTCTGACGGCCTTGCGAAGCACCACCCGTACGACCAGGTGCAGCACCCGTAGCGGCTGCCGGAGCACCCGGACGACGACCACGGCTCTGATTGTTCTTGTTCTGGTAAGGGCTGACGTAATCAGCGCGGTTACCAAAGTTATCCACATCGTCATCACGGAACTCGTCCGGCGCACGATTGGCATCTGAACGAGGCGTCGGCTGACGCTGTTCACGAGCAGGCTGTGCTTCACGAGGCTTGTGCTCACGCGCCGGGCGTTCGCCACGGGCTGCGGCGGGCTTTTCCTTGCCTTTGTCCTTACCTTTATCTTTACGACCACCACCGCCGCCGCCGTTACCCGGGCCATCACCACGCGGGCCGCGTGGCGGGTTGCGCGGGTTACGCACATCCGGGCGCTCACGCACTTCAGGCTTCTCGGCTTCTACAGCGCTCGAGTCAAAACCCATCAGGTCGCCATCAGCGATTTTCTGCTTGGTCATGCGCTCGATGCTTTTAAGCAGTTTTTCTTCGTCCGGAGCAACCAGCGAGATCGCTTCGCCCGAACGACCGGCACGGCCCGTACGGCCGATACGGTGAACGTAGTCTTCATCGACGTTCGGCAGCTCAAAGTTAACCACGTGCGGCAGTTGGTCGATGTCCAGACCCCGTGCGGCGATATCCGTGGCAACCAGAATGCGTACGGAACCTGCTTTAAAGTCGGCCAGTGCCTTGGTTCGGGCGTTCTGGCTCTTGTTACCGTGGATGGCCACAGCGCTCAGGCCGTGTTTGTCCAGGTACTCGGCCAAACGGTTTGCACCGTGCTTGGTACGGGTGAAAACCAGCACCTGCTCCCAGGCACCTGCGGTGATCAAGTGAGCCAGCAGGGCGCGCTTGTGAGTGGCCGGCAGGCGGAAAACACGCTGTTCGATACGCTCAACCGTGGTGTTCGGCGGGGTAACCTCGATACGTTCCGGGTTGCGCAGCAACTTGCCGGCCAGGTCGGTGATGTCCTTGGAGAACGTCGCCGAAAACAGCAGGTTTTGACGCTTGGAAGGCAGACGTGCAAGTACTTTTTTCACGTCATGGACAAAGCCCATGTCGAGCATCCGGTCGGCTTCATCGAGCACCAGAATTTCAACGTGGGACAGGTCAACACTGCCTTGACCGGCCAGGTCGAGCAAGCGACCCGGGCAGGCCACCAGTACGTCAACACCGCGCGACAGCGCTTGAACTTGCGGGTTGGTACCCACACCGCCGAAGACGCACGCACTGACGAACTTCAAGTCGCGGGCATAAAGCTTGAAGCTTTCGTGCACCTGGGCGGCGAGTTCGCGCGTCGGAGTCAGGACCAGCACGCGGGGTTGGCGTGGGCCGTGGCGTTGGGATTTGTCGGGGTGGCCGTTGGGAAACAGCTTTTCCAGGATAGGAAGCGCGAAACCGCCCGTCTTGCCTGTACCTGTCTGAGCCGCAACCATCAAATCGCGACCTTGCAACACGGCGGGAATAGCCCGCTGTTGCACCGGAGTAGGCTCGGTGTAGCCCGCAGCTTCAATGGCACGGACTAAAGCCTCGGAGAGACCGAGGGAAGCAAAGGACATGAGAAATCCTGTTCTAGTTAGGGCTTGGCCCAAAGGGATAGTCTTGCCTGGCGTGAATCGCGTTTAAGGTGACGCAATCCCGTCCGGTCCTGCTCCAGTCCTGAAGGCCCATTCATGCCGCTCGCGCTGGCTGAAAGCTGCGCCGTAACGGGAGGTTGAATGCCTTGTACAAGGACGAGCGGCCGGGCGTAAGCCTGGCGGAAAACCCGGAGTATAACAGAGCAATCAAGGCGCGCCGATTTCATGCAGCTGAACGGTTTGAGAGACCCAAAACTCTGTAGTCGCTGCCGAAGGCGGCGATGAGGCCCTATAGGCCCTCGAAATAAACAGGCTGCTACGCAACCCTTCGCCGCCTGCGGCAGCGACTACAGTCCCTGCATCAGCGCGGCAGTTGCAGGTTGTTCCAGATCGCCAGGCTCGGCTCGGCTTGGTTCAGGGTGTAGAAGTGCAGCCCCGGTGCGCCGCCATCCAGCAGGCGCTCGCACATCTCGCTGATTACCTGCTCGCCAAACGCTTGAATGCTCTGCACATCATCGCCGTAGGCTTCGAGCTGCTTACGAATCCAGCGCGGAATTTCAGCGCCGCACGCGTCAGAGAAACGCGCCAGTTTGCTGTAGTTGGTGATCGGCATGATGCCCGGCACGACAGGAATCGTGACGCCGGCCGCCTGCACACGCTCGACAAAACGGAAGTAGCTGTCGGCGTTGAAGAAGTATTGGGTGATCGCACTGTCGGCGCCAGCCTGAGCCTTGCGCACGAAGTTGGTGATGTCGTCTTCGAAATTATGCGCTTGCGGGTGCATTTCAGGGTATGCCGCCACTTCGATATGGAAGTGTTCGCCGGTCTCTTCCCGAATGAAGCTCACCAGGTCGTTGGCGTAACGCAGTTCGCCGCTGGCCATGCCCATACCTGAAGGCAGGTCGCCACGCAGCGCCACGATGCGCTTGATGCCCGCCGCTTTGTACTGCTCCAACAGGCCGCGCAAATCGGCCTTGCTGTCACCCACGCACGACAAATGCGGGGCCGCAGGTACTTTTACTTCGCTCTCCAGTTGCAGCACGGTGTTGATCGTGCGGTCACGGGTCGAGCCACCGGCACCGTAGGTGCAGGAGAAAAAATCCGGGTTGTAGGTCGCCAATTGGCGAGCCGTGTTCATCAGTTTTTCATGCCCAGCATCGGTCTTGGTCGGGAAGAACTCGAAGCTGAAACGACGGTCTTGGGACATTGGGAAGCTCCCAGCTGCAAGCTGTAAGCTTCATGCAGCAAGAGGGAGGCGCGCCACTCTCTTGCTGCTTGAAACTCAAAGCCAAAAGCTGCAAAAAGCAAAAAAAGAAACAAGCATCAAGCCCCAAACCTCAAGTAAACGCACTGCTCTTACTTGCCGCTTGAAGCTCAAAGCTTGCAGCTATCGTTAGTAACGATACGCGTCTGGCTTGAACGGACCGTCGACGGTCACGCCGATGTAGTCAGCCTGTTGCTTGGTCAGTTGCGTGACCACGCCACCGAAGCCGCGAACCATTTCCAGGGCCACTTCTTCGTCGAGTTTCTTCGGCAGCACTTCTACGGTCAGACGCTCAGCTTGCAGTTCAGCTGGCAGGTCAGCGTATTTCTGTGCGAACAGGAAAATCTGAGCCAGTACCTGGTTGGCAAACGAGCCATCCATGATGCGGCTTGGGTGACCGGTAGCGTTGCCCAGGTTAACCAGACGGCCTTCAGCCAGCAGGATCAGGTAGTCGTCGTTCTGTGGGTCGAACTCGCCCAGACCAGTACGGTGAACCTTGTGAACCTGTGGCTTCACTTCTTCCCATGCCCAGTTTTTGCGCATGAAAGCGGTGTCGATTTCATTGTCGAAGTGACCGATGTTGCACACCACAGCGCGTTTTTTCAGCGCAGCCAGCATGTTTTTGTCGCACACGTTGACGTTACCGGTGGTGGTCACGATCAGGTCGATCTTGCCCAGCAGCGCAGCGTCGATGCTGGCAGCAGTGCCGTCGTTCTGGCCGTTGATGAACGGCGAAACCACTTCGAAGCCGTCCATGCACGCTTGCATGGCGCAGATTGGGTCAACTTCGGAAACCTTAACGATCATGCCTTCCTGACGCAGCGATTGAGCCGAGCCCTTGCCCACGTCACCGTAGCCAATCACCAGCGCTTGCTTGCCGGACAGCAGGTGGTCAGTACCACGCTTGATCGCATCGTTCAGGCTATGACGGCAGCCGTACTTGTTGTCGTTTTTGCTTTTGGTGACCGAGTCGTTCACGTTGATCGCCGGGATCATCAGCTCGCCTTTGGCCAGCATGTCCAGCAGACGGTGTACACCGGTGGTGGTTTCTTCGGTCACGCCGTGGATCTTTTTCAGCATGGCCGGGTATTTCTTGTGCAGCAGCTCGGTCAAGTCGCCGCCGTCGTCGAGGATCATGTTGGCATCCCACGGCTCGCCATCCTTAAGGATGGTTTGCTCCAAGCACCACTCGTACTCTTCTTCGGTTTCGCCTTTCCAGGCAAATACCGGGATACCGGCAGCAGCGATAGCGGCAGCGGCTTGGTCTTGAGTCGAGAAGATGTTGCACGACGACCAACGCACTTCGGCACCCAGAGCAACCAGGGTTTCGATCAGTACGGCAGTCTGGATGGTCATGTGGATGCAACCCAGAATCTTCGCGCCCTTGAGCGGTTGTTCTGCGGCATACCGACGACGCAGGCCCATCAGGGCTGGCATTTCGGACTCTGCGATAAAGGTTTCGCGGCGGCCCCATTGGGCAAGGGACATATCAGCGACTTTAAAGTCGGCAAAACCAGCAGGCGTGTTTACAGCGCTCATCAAGAGCCTCCATTCGTTTAATCGCGAATGGGCGCCGTTGTGCGTTTAGTGCCTGCCCAGGGAGACCTGAACAAACAACGCCCCATCCGAGCCTGACAGGTTGAACCTGCTGCAGCGCCCCTCGGACAGGTGGCGGGAACGGTACTGGGTAAAAATGACCGTTTTGAAGCGGGGGTGATTATGCAAGGGGCAAGGGTGCAGCTGCAAGTGGCAGGCTACAAGCAACCAGTCAGAGCGGATCGGCTTTAACTTGTAGCTTGCAGCTTGAAACTTGAAGCTGGGGGGTTACTCTATCGCTCAAACACCTCAGAGCCCCCCGCCCATGAATTTCCACACCCGCAAATGGGTTAAACCCGAAGACCTCAACCCAAACGGCACCTTGTTCGGTGGCAGCCTGCTGCGCTGGATCGACGAAGAGGCCGCGATTTACGCCATCGTGCAATTGGGCAACCAACGCGTGGTGACCAAATACATCTCCGAAATCAACTTTGTCAGCGCCTCGCGTCAGGGCGACATCATTGAGCTGGGCATCACGGCCACCGAGTTCGGCCGCACGTCCATTACCCTGACCTGCGAAGTGCGCAACAAAATCACCCGTAAAAGCATTCTGACCGTCGACAAAATGGTCTTCGTCAACCTGGGCGAAGATGGCTTGCCAGCGCCTCACGGCCGCACCGAGATCAAATACGTCAAAGACCAGTTTCAGGATGAAAATCAGGCGTGATGCTCCCGGTGTAGCCGCTGACGAGGCACGAGGCTGCGATGGGCAGCGAAGCGGCCCCGTTTGTCGCAGGGCGACGCGAAGGTCCTTCGGCCCTTATCGCAGCCTGCGGCAGCAGCTACAGGGCAACAAATGAACAGCTACAGTCCATACGTGTCGTACATTCACACGCCAATGGTTCTGGAGCCTTATGGACACGCAAAAAACAGGCAAAACCCCCAATCTGTCGGCTGAAGAAGAGCACGACGTCACCAAAAACCAGCCTCCACGGGCCGCTGTTCTGCACGAAATTATTCGCTTGCAGGGCGATCAGGAACTGGAGCGCAGCATCGCCGCGCTGTTCTGGTCGGCACTCGCCGCCGGACTGACCATGGGCCTGTCGCTTATGGCCATGGGTCTGCTCAACTCACGCTTACCCAGCGGCGAAGCCTTCAAGGTCATCGCCAGCTTCGGCTATTGCGCAGGTTTTTTGGCGGTCATTCTTTCTCGCCAGCAATTGTTTACCGAAAACACCCTGACGGCCGTGTTACCGATCATGAGCAAACCCACACTCAAGAATGTCGGCCGATTATTCCGGCTATGGACGGTGGTGCTGGTCGGCAACCTCATGGGCACCTTGCTGGTGGCCTACGTCATGCTTCACCTGCCCATCTTTGATGCGCAGACCGACAAGGCCTTTCTCGAAATCGGCCACAAAGTCATGGAAAACGACGTCGGCCAGATGTTCTCCAAGGGCATCATCTCAGGCTGGATGATTGCCACCATGGTGTGGATGATCCCGTCTATGGAGAGCGCCAAGATGTGGATCATCATCCTCATCACTTACCTGATGGCGTTAGGCGACTTCACGCATATCGTGGTTGGCACGGCTGAAGTGTCGTACCTGGTCTTTGCCGGCGAACTGCCGTGGAAAGACTTCTGGCTGATATTTGCCGGCCCGACGCTGGCCGGCAACATCATCGGCGGCAGTTTTATCTTCGCCCTGATCAGCCACGCGCAGATTCGCAGCGACACACAAAAACCCGAAGCGGACACTCAGTTACCCTGATTCAGATCACGTAATGCGCGATGGCCACAAAATGCAGCAGGCTGCCGGCAATCACGAACAGATGCCAAATGCCGTGGGCATGGCGCAGACGATGATCAAGGGCAAAAAAGATAATCCCCACGGTGTACATCACCCCGCCCGCCGCCAGCCAGACAAAGCCGGCGGTGCCTAGGGCTGCGAGCAGCGGTTTCACGGCCACCAGCACAATCCAGCCCATCAGCGCGTAAATCACGATGGACAAGATACGTGCTTCGGAACGCGGCTTGATCTCTTGCAGCATGCCGATCACCGCCATGCCCCAGACGATCCCGAACAGCGTCCAACCCCATGGCCCGTGAAGGGAGACCAGACAGAACGGCGTGTAACTGCCCGCAATCAACAAGTAAATAGACAGGTGATCACACTTCTGCATGACCACCTTGGAGCGCCCGCGCACGCTGTGATACACGGTCGACACGGTGTACAGCAGCACCAGCGTGACCCCGTAAATCGCAACACTGATGATCTTTTGCGGACTGCCATCCAATGCCGCCATCACCAACAACCAAATACTGCCCACTGCTGCCAACACCGCCCCGACCAAATGAGTCCAGGCGTTGAATTTCTCGCCGTGATACATGTGCAACATCCTCAATAGCCGATAGTGCGTCTGTGTCACTTTGTAACTATATAAGGGTCAGGGCTGCGACTTCAAAGGGCAATGCGCCGATGGTCGAGGGCCGCCTTTTTCAGCCGCGATTGAAACCCAGCTGCGCCGCTCAACGGATTAATGGCCTGAGCGCTCATGCTCTGTTAGCCCACTCCCACGCGTTGAGTCAGCCTGCTACCCACCTCTCAAGCGCCTCCAAGTCCGGGATTTTCGCCACATGATCGCCGACTTGCACGGCGGCTAGCTCCAACGGGCTCAGCGGCACATCCACAAAACTCAACTGACTGTCCACTTTGTAAGAACGCGGGATGCCCTGCACCACCATGGCGATAAATTTGAAGTCGGGATTACCGCCCAAGGTGTTGAGGATAACGATGCGCGCCCGCTCACCAATCACCAGCGAGCTGCCGCACGCCGCTTCGAAGCTGATCAGCGGCACGGCGTGGTCACGCCAATTGATAGTGCGCAGATGCCAGGGCGGGGTGTCGCGACTGGGTTCACCGTGCTGCCAGTCGACCAGCTCGGCAATCGCCACATTGGGCAGCAGCAGGTAACGGTCTGAAAGCGGGAGCAACAACCCCGTCAGGCTGCCTACGCGATGCTCAAGCATGAAGTGTGCTCCAGTAGGCGATGCGCTCCAGTAACACGCTCTCTTGGTAAGGCTTGCCCAAAAAATCGTTAACGCCAATGGCCATCGCCCGGTTCTGGTGCTTTTGCCCTGTACGCGAAGTAATCATGATGATCGGCAGGTCTTTAAGGTGCGGGTTGTTGCGTACCCGGGTGGCCACCTCAAAGCCGTCCATACGCGGCATTTCAATGTCCAGCAGCATCAGGTCGGGGGTGTGCTCTTCAAGCACGCTCATGGCATCGACACCGTCTTTGGCGGTGATGACATTGATGCTGTTGCGCTCCAGCAGCCGGCTGGTGACTTTGCGCACGGTGACGGAGTCGTCCACCACCAGCACCAGTAAAGGCCGCTCGGCGGGAATGAATTCCAGCGCACCCGCAACCTCTTGAGGCGCCCCCACGATGGGCTGTCGCGCCTGATGGGCACGGAGGAAGGCCAGCAGATCAAGGATCAACACCACCCGGCCATCGCCCAAAATGGTCGCGCCCGACACACCTTGCACGCCTGTAAATTGCGGGCCGAGGCTTTTCACCACAATTTCCCGTGACCCGGCCAGCGCATCAACGTGCAGGGCCACACGCTGATCCTGGGAATGCACCAGCAGTACCGGTTGCGCTTCGTTTTCGCCACCCAGTCGAGGCTTGCCTACGGTTTGCAGCAGCTCCCCCAGATAACGTAATTGATAGATCTCACCCCCGTAGTGATACAGCGGCGGGTTGTGCTGGTAATACCCCTCAAGTTCGTTGGGCATGACCCGCACGATGCGCTCAACGCTGTTTTGCGCGATCGCATATTGCTCATCGGCGCACTGCACCATCAAGGCGCGATTGAGCGAGACACTGAACGGCAGGCGAATCTGAAAATGCACACCCTGCCCCGCCACTGAGTCGATCGTCATGCTGCCACCCAGTTGACGCACTTCTTCGTGCACCACGTCCATGCCCACACCGCGCCCGGAAATCTGGGTGATTTTTTCAGCCGTGGAAAACCCCGGCTGCATGATGAACTGCAAGACATCGCGATCAGACATCACGGTGTCCGGATCGAGCAAGCCACGCAGGATGGCTTTACGGCGGACCGCTTCGAGGGGTATCCCGGCACCGTCGTCATGCATGTCGAACACCACGTCGCCGCCTTCATAGGACAGCTCAAGGGTGATATGCCCCTGCTCAGGCTTGCCACTGGCGTGGCGGATGTGACCAGGCTCCAGGCCGTGGTCAACCGCATTGCGCAGCATGTGTTCGAGGGGCGCGACCATGCGTTCCAGCACGGTGCGGTCAACTTCGGCTTCGGCATTGATGACGCTGAATTCAACCTGCTTGCCCAACTCATTGGCGACTTGCCGAACGATACGCTTGAGGCGCGGCAATACGCGCTCGAAGGGCACCATGCGGGTGCCCATCAAGCTTTCTTGTAGCTGAGTATTCATGCGCGCCTGTTTTTGCAGCAACCCATGCGCGTCCTGAATTCGCGCCGTTAACGTGGCCTTAAGATCAAGCAAGTCCGACGCCGATTCGGATAACGCGCGAGACAACTGTTGCAGCAACGAGTGACGATCCATTTCCAGCGGATCAAATTCATCGTAAGCCACGCCGTCCGCTTCGGTGTGCTGGCGACTGTGCAACCGGCCATGGGTTTCACTGTCAAGCCGGCGCAGTTGATCTTGCATACGCTCAAGCGTGGTCTGCATTTCGTTGAGGGCCACATTGCCGTCGTTGACTTGCTGCTCAACGCGCCCGCGAATGGTCGAACTCTCACCCGCCAGGTTCAACAGATCTTCGAGCAATTCAGCGGGTACCTTGACGGTGTCCAACCCCGTTCGCTCGCCCTCAACCTGCGCAGTGGCCGGTACAGGCTCCGGCTTATTGGCCGGGGCCACCGGCTGGGCTTGACGGCTGCTGCGTTCGATTTGGCGGATACGCTCAATCAACGCTTGCGGTGACGGCACCGGCTGACCGCTGCGCAAAGCGTCGAGCATTTGCGCCAGTTGATCATGGCAACGCTGTAGCAAAACAAACAGGTCTGTGCCGGGCGCGAGAAAGCCCAAGGAAATTTCTTCAAAGAGGGTTTCCAGCTCGTGGGCAAAATCACCGATGGCACCCACTTCGACCATCCGTGCACCGCCTTTGAGGGTATGCAAGTCGCGCAGCAAGTTTTCGACTTCAAGGTGGTTCTGCGGGTCGGCTTGCCAGCGCAACAAAGCCGCCCCCGAGCTTTCCAGAATATCCACTGCCTCTTCAAGAAAAACCGCCACCATCTCGGGATCAGTATCGCTGCTCTGCTCAGCGCTCAACTGCGCCGTGGCCGTACTCAACTCCGTGATAATAAGCCCGCCGTCGCGGCGAATCAGCCCAGTGGCGTCCGGTGCCAGGCCTTCATGCAACAGGTCATGCAAGGTCTGAATCAAGGCTGGTTGCGGCTCGATTTCCTGACCAGCCGCCAATTGATCGAGCATGTTGATCAGGGCTTCATGCGCCGTGTTGGCCTCATGAAAGAAACGCTCGCTGACCGCAAGGCTGCTTTCTTCAACCGCGCCATACACGTCGAGCAAGGCTTCACACAGCGCATCGATGGGCTGCAAGTCCAGCAAGTGCGCAGATTCTGCCAGGCTGGTCAGCTGATCCAGCAGCGTGTCCAGCCCTTGCCGCTCATGGGGATGATCACGCCAATGCAGCAGCAGGTCTTCGGCGTCGAACAGAATGTCCATGCTCTCGCTCAGGAATTCGGCGATGCGCTGGGGATCACGCGCTGTCACAACGTCGCTCGCCGGCCTGTTGAGCAAGTTCGCCAAACGTCCGTTAATCAAATGTTCGGCGCGGTCGGCCAGCGCACGCGCGCCCTCGATCTCGGCCAACGGGTCGCAGTACAGTTGCTGGAGGCCGCAATGAAGCAAACGGGCAGCTTCGCGCAGGCATTCGATTTCACTGCTCTGCAGCTCAAGATGGTGCGCCTTGTGTTCACGCACCAGATAATCCAGCGCCGTAGCCAGCCGTGCGATGGGCAACACACCCGCCATCGACGCGCTGCCTTTGAGGGTGTGCATGGCCAGTTGTAAATCATCGCTAGCGTAAATAGGCACTTGATGGAGAGCTTGATCCAGAAAACGCTCAATGCGGGCAAGGTGGGTGTGCGCTTCCTGACGAAAAATATCCAGCAGTTGCGGGTCGATACCGGCATTTTGCTGCTCGATCAACAGGGGCGCAGGCTCACCCCGGGACAGGCTGTGTGCGCGTGCCGCCAGTCGATCAATATCTTCACGTTGCCGCTGGCGTTGCTCGGCAAACTCCTGAATGAGTTCAGGCAGTACCACCAAGGTTTCATCCAACAGCTGATAGATCCCAGGCCCCGGTGCGACGTTGTGCTCAATCACCCGATTGAGCAGGTTTTCCATCGCCCAGGCCAGCTCACCCAACACCAACGCGCGCACCATGCGCCCACTGCCTTTGAGGGTGTGAAACCCGCGCCGCAGCTCAGCCAGCGCGGCACTGTCCGCGGGGTTGGCGACCCATTGCGGCAGGCAGTCATGCAACGCGACCAGCACGTCATCGGCCTCTTCAAGAAAGACCTCCAGCAACTCTTCTTCGAGGGCCGCTTCATCCACTGGCGGTGGCAGCAAACTGTCCGGGACGTGTTGCGCCGGCGGGTTGAGCGCAGACACAGGACGGGCCAACACATCGGCCAGGTTTTGCACCACGTCAGGATCGTCCGGCGCTTGCAGGTCTTGCATGAGCAGTAATTCAATGGGACTCAGGCGGTCATTAAGCACAGGGACTTGACGTTCTTGAGGCACATAGCCCAGTTCGATCAGACTGTTTTCAGCGCGATCGAGCACCTGTTCGCTAGCCGCTCCGGGGTCCTGGGCAATACGTTCCAGATAGTACTCAAGGCTGATCAGCACATCGGCCAGATGATCCGACTGTTTCGCCGCTGGCGCCTCATTGCCGACCAACAAGTGCTCGCGCACGTAATCGCCACAGGCCTGAAGCAGCCCCGCAGCACGACTCAGCGGGATGATGGCCAGCGCACCCCGGATTTGCGTCAGCAACTGCGGCACGGGCTGCAAGAGCTGGGTATCAAGGTTCGCCTCCAGGTAATCGGTGATCAGGTCTTTGACTTCTTCAAGGCCCACGCGGGCTTCTTTGATCACCAGTTGATGGATCTGCAACAGGTCGGTGGTCGGCAAGCGGCTTTCTTCGCGCTGTGAAGGCTCCACATTGCCCACCATTCCGGTCAGGGTGGCTTCGACGTAAAGCAGCGCCGCGGCAACATCCATCAACACCGCATCGGTGG
This sequence comes from Pseudomonas sp. 2024-210, assembly GCF_045062345.1. Lineage (NCBI taxonomy): Bacteria > Pseudomonadati > Pseudomonadota > Gammaproteobacteria > Pseudomonadales > Pseudomonadaceae > Pseudomonas > Pseudomonas sp. 2024-210. Next base: position 55,326 of record NZ_JBJGEJ010000003.1, read on the forward strand.
GTTCACGCTGGCCTTGGGCAACACTCTGCAACACAGCCAATTGGTCAATGATGACTTTACGGGGCTGCCCGAAACCCAGCACGGCCAACGTATCGGCGATCTGGCGCAAAGGTGCCATCAAGCTGCTCAGGTCTGACACATGCTGGCGGTCGCTGCGCACAAACAGGTCGAGACGCTCCTTGACCCGCACCAGCTCTTCGCACAACGCCGCGACCACTGAACGCATGGCGTCTCGATCCGGCCCTGCCAGACGCGCCCGTTCCTCATCGACCATCGCCGCGTCCGGCATGGCGTCGTCCAGCTCGTAGCGGTTCTTCAGCGCCAGCATTTGGGTCGTCGGCTTTTCGGCTTTGGCAATGTAAAACAGCAAGCGGGTGAGCAGCTCTTCGGGCGCAGGCTGATTCACACCATCAATGCCTTGCTCCAGCAAGCGCTTAAGTTCTTTGTCGACGTCTTGAAACAGGTTATGCAAGGCCGGGCTGTTGGGCACCCGACCACGGAGCATGCCGTCAACCAGGGCCGAGGCTATTTGCCATAAGGCATTCAGTGGTGCGCTTTGGCATACATGCTGGAGTTGGGCGAAAACATCTGCCATCCGCTCAAGGTTGGCCTGCACATCATGTTCGTCCTGCACGTTCGTCAACGCGGTGTGCAAGGTGTGGCGCAATACGCGCAGCTGACGCGGCCACTGCGACGGCAGCATACGGGCCAGTGCAGCCTGATCCAGCTCAGGCAGCACGTGCAAGGGCGGACTGAACAGATGGGTCTCCGACAGCAGTGTTTCACCGCGAGCGGTGCGTAAATCATTAATCAGTGGCAACACCACAAGCGGCCAGTCGCGGCGGGCGCTGTGGACACGCTCCAGGTATACCGGCAACTGGCTGAACGCTTGCTGCAACAGTGACAAGGCTGGGTCGAGCTGACTGACACGGCCCGCTTGCAAGGCGACCAGCAACTGCTCCATCTCTTCGGCCAGCAACGCCGCGCCGTAGAACTCGACCATGAGCAAGCTGCCACGCACCTGATGGATGCACTCCAGGCACTGCGCCAACAGGTCGTCGCCGGGCTGCTGGGCATAGCGGTCCAGCAACGCACGCGCCTGCTTCAAGGTGTCGCAAATTTCGCCTTTGACCCATTCCAGGGCCACGTAATCGTGCCGGTCAACCATAACGACTCCAGTCAGAACTACTGTGGCTCACGGGGCGAGGTGTGCGGTAAGGTGAAGCCCGACACCGAGCGCCGCAATTGGCGGGCCATTTTGGCTAAATTGCCAATACTGTCAGCGGTGGCAGTAGAACCGGACGAAGTCTGGTTAGTGATTTGCTGAATCACGTTCATGGTCAGGGAGATCTGCGCCGCTGAACGGGTTTGCTCTTGTGCGGCGTTTGAGATTCTTTGAATCAGATCAGCGAGGTTCTGCGAAACACCTTCGATCTCCTCCAGCGCAACGCCGGCGTCATGCGCCAGACGGGCACCGCGCACCACTTCAGTGGTGGTTTGCTCCATGGAAATAACCGCCTCGTTGGTGTCCGCCTGAATTGCCCTGACCAATGTTTCAATTTGTCGCGTGGCCGCCGACGAGCGTTCGGCCAAACGCTGCACTTCGTCCGCCACCACGGCAAAACCGCGCCCGGCGTCACCGGCCATTGAAGCCTGAATCGCCGCGTTAAGCGCCAAAATATTAGTCTGGTCGGCAATGTCGTCAATCAAGCTGACAATGTCGCCGATTTCCTGCGATGACTCACCCAAGCGCTTGATGCGCTTGGCGGTGTCCTGAATCTGTTCACGAATGTTGTCCATGCCGTGGATGGTGTTGTGCACCACTTCATTGCCTTTATTGGCAATGGCCACGGAGCGCTCAGCCACCGCCGACGACTCGGAGGCGTTGGCGGACACTTGATCAATGGAATGGGCCATCTGCTGAACCGCCCCGGAGGCTTCGGTGATTTGCTGGGCTTGATGCTCCGAGGCTTTGGCCAGTTGCATCGCGGTGGCCTGGGTATCCTGCACCGCACCCGCCACTTGGCCAGCGGTCAAGTTGATGGTCGCCACCAGCTCACGCAGTTGATCAATCGAATAGTTAATCGAGTCAGCAATGGCGCCGGTGAAATCTTCCGTGACCGAAGCGGTTACGGTCAGATCGCCGTCGGCCAGGTCCGCGATCTCATCCAGCAAACGCATGATCGCGTTTTGGTTACGCTCGTTTTTCTCGGCGGTTTCACGTAGCTGCCGATTGGTCTCGCGCACCATCACCAGTCCGATGAGGATGATCGACGCCAGCGCCAGCAGCCCCAGAACGTAGCCTCCAATGATGTCGAGATAGCGACTGTTGGCCAGGTTTTCAAATCCATTGGCCAGTACCGAGGCTTCATCGAGCAAGGTTTGCGACAGGCTGAAAATCTGGTCGGCGGCGGCGCGCACATGGGACAGCTGCGGCGACGTCTCCAGAATCTCGTCTACCGAGCCTGAGACGAATTGGAACAGCTCTGCAATCTCCAGCAGGCGGGCGCGGGCATCCTTCTCTTCAACTTCGGAAATCCGCAACCCGTCATTGCCCTCCAGCATGCCGTTCAACACTTGGCCAAAACGATTGGCATCCCGGCCAAAAGTACTGGCGGCCTGCGCCGCATTCTCGTCGCCAGCCAGTATGGTATTCACAGCCCCCAGAATTCGCTCGGCCAACAAGGATTGACGCTGCGCCAGCGCCACCTGCCCGGCAGGCGCACCCCGCTGCAGGAGGATTTCTACGACCTTTTCATACTCGACCTGTAACTGCGGGATGGTCTCAGCCAATGTGGCGGCCACCTGATGCAGGGACAACACGGTTTGTTCGCTGGCAAGAATCGCGTTGGTGCTGTTGAGTAATTGCTCCCAGTCCCGCTGTACCGCCTTCATTTCTTTGTGAACAGCTGATGGCGCCGGGGGCAGGCCGGTGGCCGGGTCACCCTCCTTCAAATACCCCCAGCGCTGGCTGAAATCGTTGCGCGCATCGCTCAGTAATTTGAAAGCAGCCGCTTTGCCTGCGGCGGCTTCGGTCGCGTTTTTGGCAATGCGCTGCGACAGCACACGTAACTCACCGGCGTGACTGATGTACTGCTTGTCGTAATTGGACTGGGTATTGAGGTAAGCAAAGTTGGCAAACAGCAGCATGATAAACACGATCAGGGCTACAAATAGCACCATGATCTGCGCACGACTGCGTGAGCCTTCCATGGATTTGGCGCTACTTGTGGTGGTCATCGATCAAGCCCCGAAGGTTGAAACAGAAGGTGAAGCAGGTCGGCCAATCACACGGCCACCGCCCAAAATTGGGGGGCCTGCGCCAAGGCAAACGGGCTGAATACCCACCACGTGTTCTCGCCGGTAAAATGCCCTTTTACATAGGGTGCCAGCAGTGCCGGGGGCAATACCTGCGCATTGGCATCCAGATCGGCCTGTGCAAAATGCTGCATGCCCAGCACCTCATCCACCTGCAAGCCGACAAACACATCTTTGTATTCCAGCACCAGCACGCGACGCTGCTTACGGACAAGTGAGGAGTCAATTGCGAAGAAGCCGCACAAGTCCATGATCGGCAGTAATTGCCCGCGCAAATTGGCCACACCCCGAACCCAGGGTTTGACCCCAGGCAACGCGGTGAAACGCGGCTCATGAAGGATTTCGGCAATTTCAGCGATCGGCGCCACACAGGTGTGCTCGCCGATGCGAAAACCGATGCCGCTCCACGTATTGTCCTGTGCTTGGGCAGGCACCAGGCCAGCGGCCAATGAACGGCAGCGCTGGTCTATCTCAAGCAGCATCTCGTAGGCGGTCAGTGAACCGGGCATAAAGACTAAATCACTCGGTCAGCGATAAAACGCGGTTGATCTCTTTGACCAAGGCCTCTTCTTCGACCGGCTTGGTCAAATAGCCCTTCGCCCCTTGGCGGGTGCCCCACACCTTGTCAGTTTCCTGGTCTTTGGTGGTCACCATAATGACCGGAATGTTTTGGGTCATGGAGTCTTTGGTTAACTGACGCGTAGCCTGAAAACCGTTAAGGCCCGGCATCACAATATCCATCAACACCGCATCCGGTTTTTCCTGTCGCGCCAACGCGACGCCATCGGCACCGTGTTCGGCCTTGAGCACGACATGACCGTGCTTTTCCAGCATGACGGTCAATTTGTACATTTCAGTCGGCGAATCATCGACGATCAGAATGCGAGCCATGGTGTTCCCCATTTATCAGGTGAGCGGCCAGCGGCCGAGGGTCATTGCGTGCCTAGAGCGATGTTAAAGCCGGGTACATGGGCCTTGATGGCACTCAGCAGTTCATCCCGGCTGAAAGGCTTGGTCAAAAATTGATCAGAACCCACTATTCGCCCCTTGGCCTTGTCAAACAATCCGTCTTTGGATGACAGCATAATGACGGGTGTCAGCTTGAACGCCCGATTGTTTTTGATCAGCGCGCAGGTCTGATAACCGTCCAGACGCGGCATCATAATGTCGACAAAAATGATATGTGGATGATGGTCGAAAATCTTGGCCAGCGCATCGAAACCGTCAATGGCTGTAATAACCTCACAACCGACGTTTTTCAGCAGCGTTTCGGCCGTGCGGCGGATGGTTTTCGAGTCGTCAATGACCATCACCTTCAAGATGCTGGAGTGTTTTTCCATATGTGCTCTACCATCGCCACAGCGACCCAATTTGTTACAACTGTTCGGCCAAAAACCCCAACTCCTTGATGGACAAGGGCTGTCAGCACGGTGCGAGCCTTTTTAGCACAGTCTCTACCGGCAATCCATGAACGCGGTCCGACCCGGCTGGAGCAGGCGTTTTTTTCTTGACCGAGCCCGCGCTCAGCGCCACTCTGGCGGCACTTTTAAAGCCTTTGCGCCCACTATTTACTTGAGGAATTTGCCATGAGCGTTCGAGTCGGGATTGTCATGGACCCCATTGCGGGCATCTCCTATAAGAAGGACAGCTCGCTGGCCATGCTACTGGCCGCACAGGACCGCGGCTGGACGTTGTTCTATATGGAGCAGCAAGACCTCTACCTGAACGAAGGTAAGGCCCGGGCGCGGATGAAACCGCTTAACGTGTTCGCCAACCCTGAGAAATGGTTTGAGCTGGGCAACGAGACCGATACCGCCCTGAGCGATCTGGACGTCATCCTGATGCGCAAGGACCCGCCCTTCGACATGGAGTTTGTGTACTCCACCTACTTGCTCGAACAGGCTGAACGCGACGGCGTGCTGATCGTCAACAAGCCGCAGAGTCTGCGTGACTGCAACGAAAAACTGTTCGCCACGCAATTCACCCAGTGCACACCACCGACAGTTGTCAGCCGCCGCGCCGATGTCTTGCGTGAATTCGCCGCCTTGCACGGTGACGTGATCCTCAAGCCGCTGGACGGCATGGGCGGCACCTCGATTTTCCGCCACCGGGTCGGCGATCCGAACCTGTCGGTTATCCTTGAAACCCTGACGGCCAACGGCACGCAACAAATCATGGCGCAGGGCTACTTGCCCGCGATCAAGGACGGCGACAAGCGCATCCTGATGATCGACGGCGAACCGGTGGATTACTGCCTGGCGCGGATTCCGGCGCACGGCGAAACCCGTGGCAACCTGGCGGCAGGTGGTCGTGGAGAAGCCCGGCCACTGAGCGAAAAAGACCGCTGGATCGCTGCACAAGTTGGCCCTACCCTGCGTGAAAAAGGTCTCTTGTTTGTCGGCCTGGACGTGATCGGTGAGCACCTTACCGAAATCAACGTCACCAGCCCGACCTGCATCCGCGAAATCGACAACGCCTTCGGTACCAACATCGGTGCCCTGCTGATGGATGCGATTCAGCGCAAGCTGGAGGGCAGCAGCCGCAAGCGTTAAGACAGATGCTGCACGCTGCAAGCGGACCGCCTTTAACTTGCAGCGTGCAGCTTTCCTCCTTGCCGCTAAAAACCAACATTGCGGTATCATGCCGAACCGTAAAACCTGCGATGTTGGTTTTTTATGCCTCTCCCCAGCGACCTGCCCCCTGAACTGAGCCATAGCGGCGTGCGCGCAGCCGACCGGCTGGGTTTTACCCTGTTTATCGCGGCGTTGATTCACATCGCCGTGATTCTGGGGGTGGGCTTCAGCATGAGCGAGCCTAAACAGATCAGCAAAACCCTAGAAATCACCCTCTCGACCTTTAAAAGCGACAAAGCCCCGGAAAAAGCTGATTTTCTGGCACAGGACAATCAACAAGGCAGCGGCACCCTGGACAAGAAAGCGGTGCCCAAAACCACCGAAATTGCACCGTTCCAGGACAACACCGTAAAAAAAGTTACGCCGCCCCCGGCTGCCAAGCCCGAGCAACCCCAGGCCGCGCCCAAGCCGTCAGTGACCACTGTGGCACCCAAGCCGAAAAAAGCCGCCAGCGAACCGCACAAGGTCAAAACCGAAGCGGCGCCCAAAGCCAACATTCCCACGTTTGACAGCTCGCAACTGTCCAGCGAGATTTCCAGCCTTGAAGCCGAACTGGCCAATGATCAGCAGCTGTATGCCAAGCGTCCCAAGATTTACCGCATGAGTGCGGCATCGACCATGCGCGACAAAGGCGCCTGGTACAAAGAGGACTGGCGCAAAAAAATCGAACGCATCGGCAACCTCAACTACCCGGAACAGGCCCGTCGCGAGAAAATCTACGGCACCTTGCGCTTGCTGGTCTCGATCAATCGCGACGGCTCGCTGCACGAAGTGCTGGTGCTTGAATCCTCCGGGCAACCGTTGCTGGATCAAGCCGCACAACGAATCGTCAGGCTGGCAGCCCCTTTTGCGCCGTTCACCGGCGACTTGGCAGACATTGATCGGCTGGAGATTATCCGCACCTGGAAGTTTACTCAGGGTGATCGATTGTCGAGTAATTAGCCGGCCAGGCTTTTATCATCCGCCAACTTGTCAGTTCACGTTGCCAGCGCCACACTAAGGCTCATGAAAAACCACGCCCCGACTTACCTCAAGCATCAATTTCTGATCGCCATGCCGCACATGGCCGATCCAGACTTTGCCCAGACCTTGACCTACATCGTCGAGCACACGGCCAATGGGGCCATGGGGCTGGTGATCAACCGACCCTCAGACCTCTCGCTGGCCGATATTCTGGAGCAACTGCGCCCGGACAAAGTGCCTTCGCCCTTATGCCAGCATGTACCGATCTACATTGGCGGGCCGGTGATGGTTGACCGTGGCTTTGTGCTGCATCCTGCCGGCAACACATTTGATGCGACCGTCGAGCTTGAAGACGGACTGGCCCTCAGCACCTCGGCCGACGTGCTCTCCAGCATTGCTGACGGCCACGGCCCGCAACGCAGCCTGATTTGCCTGGGTTATGCCGGGTGGGATGCCGGTCAGCTTGAGGCCGAGCTTGCCGACAACGCGTGGCTAACCTGCCCGTACGCGGCGCACATCCTCTTTGAAACACCCTGCGAACTGCGCCTTGACGCTGCCGCCAAACACCTCGGAGTCGACCTCAATTTGTTAACCCGTCAAGCAGGCCATTCCTGATGGCCAGCCTTCGTTTACTGCTGGGTTTTGACTACGGCACACGCTCCATCGGCGTTGCTGTCGGCCAGATGATCACCGGCCAGGCACGCGAGTTGTGCAACCTGAAAGCCGAAAATGGCATTCCCAAATGGGAAGAGATCGAAAAGCTCATCAAGGAATGGCAACCCGACGCGCTGGTGGTCGGCATGCCCTTGAACATGGACGGCACACCGAGCGAGTTCTGCGCCCGTGCGCAAAAGTTTGCCAATCGCCTCAATGGCCGTTTCAATTTGCCCGTGTTTACCCACGACGAACGCCTGACCACCTTCGAGGCCAAGGGCGAACGCCGGGCCCAGGGCGGGCAGCGGGGCAGTTACCGCGACAACCCCGTCGATGCCATTGCCGCCAAACTGGTGCTGCAAGGCTGGCTCGACGAGCACCCGGCTGAATCTTGAGTCTGATACTGCGTTTGTCATGATGACGCGGTCCACTGTTTGCGCCCGCCGCGGCCGGTTGTGCCGCGCGCAGCTTTTAAGGAGCCACCATGATCCTGCCTGTCCCGACTGAACTGATCGCTCAGATGGCGCTTGATCTCAAAGCCCATCTGACCCGTCGCAACATCACTGAACCACGCTTTATCGGCATTCGCACCGGCGGCATCTGGGTGGCTCAAGCGCTGCTGGATGCCCTGAACTGCGATGCGCCGCTGGGCACGCTGGATGTGTCCTTTTACCGCGACGACTTCAGCCAGAATGGCCTGCACCCGCAAGTGCGCCCCTCCAATTTGCCTTTCGAAATCGACGGCCAGCATCTGGTGTTGATTGACGACGTGCTGATGAGCGGACGCACCATTCGCGCCGCGCTCAACGAACTATTCGACTATGGTCGTCCGGCCAGCGTCACGCTCGTCAGCCTGCTGGACCTGGACGCTGCAGAATTGCCCATTCGTCCGGACGTCGTGGGCGCCACCTTGGCCCTCAAACCGAACGAGCGGATCAAATTGTCCGGCCCCGCGCCGCTGATTCTGGAACTGCAAGATTCATCCGTAAACCCTGCCCAATAAGAGACCATTGCGATGACGCCTACAGACGCCAAGCGCCCGCTGCAGCTCAATGATCAGGGCCAGTTGCGCCACTTTCTGTCGCTCGACGGCCTGCCCCGCGAACTGCTGACGGAAATCCTCGACACCGCCGACTCGTTCCTTGAAGTCGGCGCAAGAGCGGTGAAAAAAGTACCGTTGTTACGCGGCAAGACCGTGTGCAATGTGTTCTTTGAAAACTCCACGCGCACGCGTACGACCTTTGAGATGGCAGCCCAGCGGTTGTCCGCTGACGTGATCACGCTCAACGTGTCCACCTCGTCGGCAAGCAAGGGAGAAACCTTGCTCGACACCCTGCGCAACCTGGAAGCGATGGCGGCCGACATGTTCGTGGTGCGCCACGGCGATTCCGGCGCCGCGCACTTCATTGCCGAACACGTGTGCCCGCAGGTGGCAATCATCAACGGCGGCGACGGACGGCACGCGCACCCGACCCAGGGCATGCTCGACATGCTGACCATTCGTCGTCACAAGGGCGGCTTTGAAAACCTCTCAGTCGCCATCGTCGGCGACATTCTGCACTCGCGTGTAGCGCGCTCGAACATGATTGCGCTCAAGACCCTGGGCTGTAAGGACATTCGCGTGATCGCACCGAAAACCTTGCTGCCCATCGGCATCGAACAATACGGCGTGAAGGTCTACACCGACATGACCGAAGGCCTGAAAGACGTCGACGTGGTGATCATGCTGCGCCTGCAACGCGAGCGTATGTCTGGTGGTCTGCTGCCGAGTGAAGGTGAGTTCTATCGCCTGTTTGGCCTGACCACTGCACGGTTGGCCGGCGCCAAACCGGACTGCATCGTGATGCACCCCGGCCCGATCAACCGGGGTGTAGAAATTGAATCGGCGGTAGCCGACGGCCCGCATTCGGTCATTCTCAATCAAGTGACCTACGGTATCGCCGTGCGCATGGCGGTGTTGTCCATGACCATGAGCGGGCAAACGGCCCAGCGCCAATTTGAACAGGAGAAAGCACAGTGAAGCTCAGCATTCTCGGCGCCCGCGTCATTGATCCGAGCAGTCAACTGGATCAAGTGACTGACCTGCATCTGGAAGCGGGCAAAATTGTTGCCATTGGCGCTGCACCCGCTGGTTTCAGCCCAACCCAAACCATCGACGCCAAAGGCCTGGTGGCTGCCCCGGGGCTGGTCGACCTGAACGTAGCGTTACGCGAGCCGGGTTACAGCCGCAAAGGAACCATCGCCAGCGAAACCCGTGCAGCTGCTGCCGGCGGCGTGACCAGCCTGTGCTGCCCCCCTCACACCAAACCGGTGCTGGACACCTCCGCCGTGGCCGAGCTAATCCTTGACCGCGCCCGTGAAGCCGGGAACTGCAAAGTGTTCCCCATTGGCGCACTGAGTAAAGGGCTGGAAGGCGAGCAACTGGCCGAGCTCATAGCCCTGCGCGACGCGGGCTGTGTTGCATTTGGCAACGGCCTTAACAGCTTCACCAATGCCCGTACCCTGTGCAGGGCATTGGAATACGCGGCCACCTTTGATCTGACCGTGATTTTTCACTCACAGGATCGTGATCTGGCTGAAGGTGGTTTGGCGCATGACGGCCCGATGGCGGCCTTCCGTGGTTTGCCGGGCATCCCGGAGACGGCTGAAACCGTGGCGTTGGCGCGTGATCTGCTGCTGGTAGAGCAAAGCGGCGTGCGTGCGCACTTCAGTCAGCTGACCAGTGCACGCGGTGTAGCCCTGATTGCTCAAGCTCAGGCGCGGGGGCTTAAAGTCACCGCTGACGTGGCGCTGTATCAATTAATTCTGACGGATGAAGCGCTGGTGGATTTCTCCAGCGTGTACCACGTGCAACCGCCGCTGCGCACCCGCGCAGACCGTGACGGTTTGCGTGAGGCGGTGAAGTCGGGAGTGGTGCAAGCCATCTCCAGCCATCATCAGCCGCACGAGCGTGATGCCAAGCTGGCGCCATTCGGTGCAACCGAACCGGGCATGAGCGGCGTTGAGTTGCTGTTGCCATTGGCAATGACTCTGGTGGAAGACGGCTTGCTCGATTTGCCCACGTTGCTGGCGCGACTGAGTGCGGGCCCGGCTGATGCGTTGCGCTTGCCAGCCGGTCGGTTGAGCGTAGGCTCACCCGCGGATCTGGTGTTGTTTGACCCTGCGTCGTCGACCGTAGCGGGCGAGAAATGGCTGTCCAAGGGCGATAACTGCCCATTCCTGGGCCATTGCCTGCCGAGTGCCGTGCGCTACACGTTGGTAGACGGCCGGATCAGCTACGAAGGCTAAGAGCACCCTCACCCCAACCCTCTCCCAGAGGGAGAGGGAGCTTGATGTGTGGCGTTACGAAGATCTGCTGAAGACCTGTTGTTGCTTTTAGTCCCCTCTCCCTCCGGGAGAGGGAGCTTGATGTGTGGCGTTACGAAGATCTGCTGAAGACCTGTTGTTGCTTTTAGTCCCCTCTCCCTCCGGGAGAGGGAGCTTGATCTAGGGCATTGCGAAGATCTGCTGAAGACCTGCTGTTGCTTTCAGTCCCCTCTCCCTCCGGAAGAGGGAGCTTGATCTGGGGCATTGCGAAGATCTGCTGAAGACCAGTTGTTGCTTTCAGTCCCCTCTCCCTCCGGGAGAGGGAGCTTGATCTAGGGCATTGCGAAGATCTGCTGAAGACCTGCTGTTGATTTCAGTCCCCTCTCCCTCCAGGAGAGCGAGCTTGATCTGGAGCATTGCAAAGATCTGCTGAAGACCTGTTGTTGCTTTTAGTCCCCTCTCCCTCCGGGGGAGGGAGCTTGATGTGTGGCGTTGCGAAGATCTGCTGAAGACCTGCTGTTGCTTTCAGTCCCCTCTCCCTCCGGAAGAGGGAGCTTGATGAGTGGCGTTGCGAAGATCTGCTGAAGACCTGCTGTTGCTTTCAGTCCCCTCTCCCTCCGGGAGAGGGAGCTTGATCCGGGGCGTTGCGAAGATCTGCTGAAGACCTGTTGTTGCTTTTAGTCCCCTCTCCCTCCGGGAGAGGGCTAGGGTGAGGGGCTTTTGACTTTGATCTACCGCCGTTCTGCATTCTTGATCGAAATCTGTTCGTTTAATGTCCAGAAGTCATAAAGAATACCAATCAAGAACAAACCGCCAGTGAGCAGGTAGATAACCCCCGTAATCCATTTACCCATATACATGCGGTGCACGCCAAACAACCCGAGAAACGTCAACAGAATCCAGGCCACACTGTAATCCGTATCCCCAGAGGTAAACCGCAAGTCCGCCTCACGGTCCATACTCGGTATCAAGAAAAAGTCGATCACCCAGCCGATACCCAGCAAGCCCAATGTAAAAAACCAAATCGTCCCGGTCACCGGCTTGCCGTAATAGAAACGATGTGCCCCCAGAAAACCAAAAATCCACAGCAAATACCCCATGACTTTGCTGTGCGTATCTTCTCGATAGCCGCTCATAAATACCCTCTTTGCCGTCGATAGAAAAAAATACTGAAGTTTTTTGTGACTTTTTTATTGTCGCGCAACAGGTAAAAGTGTCTTACAAGATTTGGCGCAAAGCCTTGTGGTACCTGACCTGCACAGCTACCAAGCGACAATTTGTCACCTCTGTGGCTTTTTTGACCCCCAAGTCCAATCGACAAACGGACTGAGAAAGGACAAAAAAGCTGTTATAAAGTTTCGCGCTAACCACCAACGAGCCCTGCCGAATGCGTCCTTTATTCAAGACATGGCTAACCATTTGCCTATTAATGCCACTGGCCGCCCACGCCACCAATCGTGAGCAACATCTTCCTTCTGGCTTCACTGGCTACACCGCAAAATCATCTGCGAGTGCTGCTTTTGTTGCAACTAACAGCAAGACCACGGTTAAAACCGTAGCACGTCCTGCGTCCAGTAAAGCCCATCGCAAAGCCCCCGGCAAAATAGCGACGGCTTCACTGGCGGCTGCCAACAAGCAAAGCAGCACGGTCCTGAGCCGCGCTGTCAATGTGTTGGGCACCCCGTATCGTTGGGGCGGCAGCAGCCCAAGTAAAGGGTTCGACTGCAGCGGTCTGGTCAAATACGCCTTTAATGATGTGGCCGCGATTGATCTGCCTCGTACCTCCAGCGAAATGGCCAGCGGTCACGGGCAAAAGGTCGACCGCAAGGATCTGAAGCCCGGCGATTTGCTGTTCTTCAATATCAAAAGCCGCAAGGTCAACCACGTCGCCATCTATTTGGGCAACGACCGCTTTATTCACGCACCCCGCCGTGGCAAATCGGTGACCATCGACACCCTGAAAAAGCCTTACTGGCAGAGCCACTATGTGGTTGCCAAGCGGGTTCTGCCGAAAGAAAAAGCCAATTTGCAGGTCGTTCAACGCTAAACCTGTAATCGCTGCTGCAGGCTGCGATACGGCCCTTTAGCCTGTAGAGGGCCGCTTTGCGGCCCATCGCAGCCTGCGGCAGTGACTACATACGTTCTACCCACCCCTTTTCTACCAACCTGTTCAGGCTCATCTCCAGCGTCTGCATGCCAACGGTTGCACCTGTCTGGATCGCTGACACCATCTGCCCCGCCTTGTTCTCCCGAATCAGATTCCGAATCGCCGGCGTCGCCAGCATGATTTCGTGAGCAGCCACCCGTCCGCCGCCGATTTTCTTGATGAGTGTCTGGGAAATAACAGCCTGCAAGGACTCGGACAACATCGTGCGAATCAGGGCTTTCTCGCTTGCGGGAAACACCTCGACCACCCGATCAACTGTCTTTGCCGCTGACGACGTGTGCAGGGTGGCGAACACCCAATGTCCGGTTTCTGCGGCGCTCAACGCCAGCCGAACGGTCTCCAGATCACGCATTTCACCCAGCACAATCACATCGGGATCTTCACGCAATGCCGAACGCAGGGCGGCGCTAAAACTACGGGTATCGCGGGACACCTCGCGCTGGTTAATCAGGGACTGACACGACTCATGAATAAACTCGATCGGGTCTTCTATGGTCAGGATGTGCAACTGGCGAGCTCGGTTGAGGCAGTCAATCATCGCCGCCAACGTGGTGGACTTGCCCGATCCCGTGGCGCCCGTAACCAGCACTAGACCTGGCCGCTGCTGGCACAACCGTTCAAAAAAAGCGCTCAGGCCCAACGATTCAAGACTCGGTACTGCCTGAGCGATAGCACGGAACACCGCGGCTACCCCTCGCAACTGCTCAAAGGCATTGACTCGAAACCGCCCCAGGCCGACCACCACGCAGGCAAAATCCGCTTCATGCGTGGCTTCAAAGGCTGTGCGTTGAGCCTGACTCATCACGCTGTAAATCAACGTACGCACTTGATCCGGCTCCAGTGCTGGCCATTCACTACGATACATATCGCCATCAATCCGAAACATCGGCTCCACACCCGCCGACAGGTGTACATCCGAAGCGCCCCGATCAATGCCCGACAGCAACAACTCGGCGATATCCATCCGCCCTCCCAATTCCAGTAGAATGCCGCAGACTTTCACAACGGCGGGCTTAAAAGAATGTCCACGATAGCTGACAACATTGTCGAAGTTGAGGCTCGCATCCGTGCCGCGGCACTGGCTGTGCAACGTGATGTAACCAGCATTCACTTGCTCGCAGTCAGCAAGACCAAACCTGCCGCTGCGCTGCGTGAAGCCTATGCCGCTGGGATTCGCGACTTTGGCGAAAACTACCTGCAAGAAGCCCGGGCCAAACAGGTCGAATTAGCCGAACTGCCCTTGTGTTGGCACTTCATCGGCCCCATTCAATCGAACAAGACGCGCGACATCGCCGAGCATTTTGCGTGGGTGCATTCGGTAGACCGCCTGAAAATTGCCCAACGCTTGAGTGAACAGCGTCCGGCAGAATTGCCACCGCTGAACATCTGCATTCAAGTCAATGTGAGTGGCGAAGACAGCAAATCCGGCTGCACACCACACGACTTGCCAGCGCTGGCAGCCGCTATCAATGCACTGCCCCGCTTGAAGTTGCGCGGGTTGATGGCGATTCCTGAACCCACCGATGACCGGGCGGCACAAGACGCTGCCTTTGCGACCGTTCGCCAGCTGCAAGAAAGCCTGAACATGGGGCTCGATACACTTTCCATGGGCATGAGCCACGACCTGGAGTCAGCCATTGCCCAAGGGGCAACATGGGTGCGCATAGGTACTGCATTATTTGGCGCCCGGGATTACGGTCAAGCCTGAGCAGACCGACCTCAATTTTTTTTTAAGGATCTGTAATGAGCAAAACGCGTATTGCCTTTATCGGGGCCGGTAACATGGCTTCCAGCCTGATCGGCGGCCTGCTGGCCAAAGGGTTTGGCACCTCACAGATCTGCGCCAGCGCACCCAGCCCTGAGACGCGCGCCAAAGTAGCGGCTGAGCACGGGATTGAAGCCTTTGCCGATAACGCGCAAGCGATCAGGGACGCTGACGTCATTGTGCTTTCGGTTAAACCCAAGCTCATGAAAGACGTCTGCCAAACCTTGCGTTCGAGCCTCAAGCCCGGCCAATTGCTCATCTCCGTGGCGGCAGGCATTACGTGCTCCAGCCTGCGTAATTGGGTCGGTGAACAACCGGTGGTTCGTTGCATGCCAAACACACCCTCTCTTGTAGGTAAAGGCGCTAGCGGTCTATATGCCACTGCTGATGTCACCGCTGAACAACGCCAGCAGGCTGAACAATTGCTGAGCGCCGTCGGTATTGCGCTCTGGGTCGACGAAGAAGTCCAGCTGGATGCTGTAACCGCCGTCTCCGGCAGCGGCCCAGCGTACTTCTTCCTGCTGATTGAAGCCATGACCGCCGCTGGCGTAAAACTTGGCCTGACCCGCGAAATGGCTGAGACACTGGCCGAACACACCGCCTTGGGCGCTGCACAGATCGCCATTGACAGCGATGTCGATGCCGCAGAATTGCGCCGCCAGGTCGCCTCACCGGGCGGCACGACTGAAGCGGCGATCAAATCATTCCAGGCCGACGGCTTTGCCGCCACGGTCGAAAAAGCATTGAGTGCCGCCGCGCACCGCTCGGCCGAAATGGCCGAACAACTGGGTCAATAAGGAGCACATGATGTCTGGACTTAATGGCGCTGCCATTTTTGTAATTCAAACCCTGGGTAGTCTCTACCTGCTGATCGTTCTGTTGCGTTTCATCCTGCAACTGGTGCGGGCGAACTTTTACAACCCGATCTGCCAATTCACCGTCAAAGCCACCCAGCCACTGCTTAAGCCGCTGCGTCGCGTGATACCGAGCATGTTCGGTCTGGACATGTCGTCGCTGGTCTTGGCCATCATCGTACAAATGGTGATTTTCGCCGTCGTACTGATGCTCAGCTATATCCCGTTCACCGTGCTGGGCCTGTTTCTCTGGGCAATAATTGGCGTGCTGAAGCTGTTCCTGAACGTGTTCTTCTACGCCCTGATCATCAGCGTGATCCTCTCCTGGGTAGCACCCGGCAGCACCAGCCCGGGCGCAGAACTGGTCAACCAGATCACCGAACCTGCACTGGCACCGTTTCGTCGTTTTCTGCCGAGCATGGGCGGCCTGGACATCTCGCCGATCCTGGCATTCATGGTGATCCAGCTGTTCCAGAGCTTTGTCATCCCGCCATTGGCCATGAGCGTCAACATGCCGCTTGAGCTGTTCGGCCTGATCTGATGAGTTATTTCCGTTGGGACGGTGAGGACCTGATTCTCGACTGCCACCTGCAACCCAAAGCCAGCAGCGACGAGTTTGCTGGCCTGCACGGTGACCGTTTGAAGATTCGCCTCACCGCCCCGCCGGTCGAAGGCAAGGCCAACGCCCACCTGATGGCCTTTCTGGCCAAGGCGTTTGGCATCTCCAAAAGTCAGGTGAGCCTGATCAGCGGCGAACTCAATCGCCAGAAGCGCGTGCGCCTGCATGCCCCGAAAAAGCTGCCTGATCTGCCCGATTTGGTAAAACCCCTGCATTCGTAGCAGCTGCCGCAGGCTGCGTCCGACGGCAAAGCCGTCGTATGCGAAATCATCCCAGACCATTGCTTGCCGCTCTGCCCCCCGCTCATTAGACTTACGCCTCATTTAAATGAGAGCAGGGTCGATGCCAGCTGCCTTTCCCCCCGATTCCGTTGGTCTGGTTGTGCCGCAAATGGCGCACTTCAGCGAACCCCTGGCGCTCGCCTGCGGCCGTTCACTGCCGGCCTATGACCTGATTTACGAAACCTATGGCCAGCTCAACGCTGACGCCACCAACGCCGTACTGATTTGCCACGCGCTTTCCGGCCATCACCATGCCGCTGGTTTTCACAGCGTCGATGATCGCAAGCCCGGGTGGTGGGACAGCTGCATCGGCCCCGGCAAGCCTATCGACACCGACAAGTTCTTCGTCGTCAGCCTGAATAACCTGGGCGGCTGCAATGGCTCAACCGGCCCGAGCAGCATCAACCCTGAAACGGGTCGCCCGTTTGGCGCCGACTTCCCGGTGTTGACCGTGGAAGACTGGGTGCACAGCCAGGCTCGTCTGGCCGATCGCCTGGGCATCCACCAATGGGCCGCCATCATCGGCGGCAGTTTGGGCGGGATGCAGGCCTTGCAGTGGAGCATCAGCTACCCGGAGCGCCTTCGCCATTGCCTGGCCATTGCCTCGGCACCCAAACTGTCAGCGCAAAACATCGCCTTTAACGAAGTCGCACGCCAAGCCATCCTCACCGACCCCGAATTCCACGGCGGTTCGTTCCAGGAAAAAGGCGTGATCCCCAAGCGCGGTCTGATGCTGGCGCGCATGGTCGGCCACATCACTTACCTGTCTGATGACTCGATGGGTGAGAAATTCGGCCGTGGTCTGAAAAACGAAAACCTCAACTACGACTTCCACAGCGTCGAGTTTCAGGTCGAAAGCTACCTGCGTTATCAGGGTGAAGAGTTCTCCGGGCGTTTCGACGCCAATACCTACTTGCTGATGACCAAAGCTCTGGACTACTTCGACCCGGCAGCAAATTTTGACGACGACCTGGCCAAAACCTTTGCCAATGCCAAGGCCCGCTTTTGCGTGATGTCGTTCACCACCGATTGGCGTTTCTCGCCCGCCCGCTCGCGGGAGCTTGTGGATGCCTTGATGGCCGCCAAGAAAGACGTCTGCTACCTGGAGATCGATGCTCCACAAGGCCATGACGCCTTCCTGATTCCGATCCCGCGTTACCTGCAAGCCTTCAGCAACTACATGAACCGCATAGAATTGTGAGAACGCCATGAGAGCCGACCTGGAAATCATCCAAGACTGGATCCCCGCCGGCAGCCGCGTGCTCGACCTCGGTTGTGGTGATGGCGAACTGCTGAGCTGGCTGCGCGACAACAAGCAAGTCACCGGCTATGGCCTGGAAAACGACCCGGACAATATCGCCGAATGCGTCGCCAAAGGCATTAACGTTATCGAGCAAGACCTCGACAAAGGGCTGGGCAACTTCGCCAGCAACAGTTTCGACATCGTGGTCATGACCCAGGCGCTGCAAGCCGTGCACTACCCCGACCGGATTCTTGACGAAATGCTGCGCGTAGGCCGCCAGTGCATCATCACCTTTCCAAACTTCGGCCACTGGCGTTGCCGCTGGTATCTGGCGAGCAAGGGCCGCATGCCGGTGTCCGAGTTTCTGCCGTACACCTGGTACAACACGCCGAACATCCACTTCTGTACGTTCGAAGACTTTGAAGAGCTGTGTCGCGAGCGTGATGCCCAAGTCATCAATCGCCTTGCCGTCGATCAACAACACCGACACGGGTGGGCGAGTAAGTTATGGCCTAACCTGTTGGGCGAGATTGGCATTTACCGTGTCAGCACTCCTGGCCTTCAGGATCATAAAGTCGCCGTATAACAGGTTCACTCAAGGAGAAAGGCAATGGGTCGTATCGCATTACTGCTGCTGTCGATGGGCTTCGCCTTACAGGCTGTAGCAGCCGGTGCCGTCGACGTTGGCGGCACGATCGTTAATTACAATGCCTTCATGTCCAACTTCTTGAGTCCCCAGATCACTGAAAAGTATGGGTTGCAGCGCAGCCCTCAACTAGGTGCGTTGAATATCAACCTGTCCAGGGCCGAGCAAAAACTATCGAGTACGGTGAAAGGCACATTCCGCGAAGTCGGCGAGACCAAGGCCCGGCCTCTGACCTTTAAACAGGTGATCAATGACAGTGGTGCCATTGATTACTTCGCTCAATTTCCAGTTAAACCGTCTCAGGTTTATGTTTTTGACATCCAGCTCAAAATCAATGGCGAGACGAAAGACATCGATTTTTCCCAAGAGATTGCTCCCATCCAATGATCAACTTCACGCAACTGGTACTGGCTAGCCACAACGCCGGCAAACTCAAAGAACTTCAGGCCATGCTCGGCGAGTCGGTGCAGTTGCGCTCGATTGGAGAATTCAGTCAGGTCGAACCGGAAGAAACCGGTTTGTCGTTTGTTGAAAATGCCATTCTCAAAGCCCGTAACGCGGCGCGCATTTCGGGCTTGCCAGCCTTGGCGGACGATTCCGGGTTGGCGGTGGATTTTCTCGGCGGCGCGCCGGGCATTTACTCCGCGCGCTACGCCGAGGGGCAAGGCGATGCGGCCAACAACGCCAAGCTGCTAGAAGCGCTCAAAGACGTGCCCGAAGCGGAGCGTGGCGCCCAGTTTGTGTGTGTACTAGCGCTGGTGCGCCATGCCGATGATCCGTTGCCGATCATTTGCGAAGGTTTGTGGCACGGTCGCATTCTGCCTGCGGCCAGTGGCGAGCACGGCTTTGGTTACGACCCGCTGTTTTGGGTGCCCGAGCGCAACTGCTCCAGCGCCGACCTCACCCCGGTCGAAAAAAACCAGCTCAGCCACCGCGCCCGCGCCATGGCCTTGCTGCGTCAGCGTCTGGGCTTGAAATGACCCACGATACCCCGCCACAGCCGCTCTATCTGGGTGAGGCCGGCTTTACTCAGCAGGCGCCGCGCACGCCACTGACGCAACTGCCACCGCTGTCGCTGTACATCCATATTCCGTGGTGTGTGCGTAAATGCCCGTATTGCGACTTCAACTCCCACACCGCAAGCCCCGTACTGCCTGAAGAGGAGTATGTGGACGCGCTGCTGGCAGACCTTGATCAAGACCTGCATGCCGTCTATGGCCGTGAATTGAGTTCGATTTTCTTTGGCGGCGGCACCCCGAGCCTGTTCAGTGCAAACGCTCTGGGCCGACTGCTGAAAGGCGTCGAAGCACGTATCCCGTTTGCCAGCGATATTGAAATCACCCTCGAAGCCAACCCCGGTACCTTCGAGCAAGAGAAGTTCATGGCTTACCGAAAACTGGGCATCAATCGCCTGTCGATTGGTATCCAGAGCTTTCAGCAAGAGAAGCTCAAGGCGCTGGGCCGCATCCACAACGGTGACGAGGCCGTACGTGCCGCCGGCATGGCGCGTCAGGCGGGCTTTGACAACTTCAACCTGGACTTGATGCACGGGTTGCCCGATCAGTCGCTGGACGACGCCCTGAGCGATTTGCGCCAGGCCATCGCGCTCAAGCCGACCCACCTGTCGTGGTATCAGCTGACGCTGGAACCCAACACGGTGTTCTGGAACAAGCCGCCTGAGCTGCCCGAAGACGACACCCTGTGGGACATTCAGGAAGCAGGGCAAGCGCTGCTCGCCGAGCATGGTTACCGCCAATACGAAGTGTCTGCCTATGCCCAACCCGGCCGAGCAGCGCGGCACAACCTTAACTACTGGAGCTTTGGCGACTTTATCGGCATCGGCGCTGGCGCCCACGGCAAATTGAACCATCCTGATGGCCGTATCGTGCGCACTTGGAAAACCCGACTGCCTAAGGACTACTTGAATCCAGCCAAAAACTTTCAAGCAGGTGAGAAAACTCTGACTGCCGAAGAGCTGCCATTTGAGTTTCTAATGAACGCCTTGCGCCTGACTGATGGTGTCGACTCATCACTGTACCCAGAGCGCACCGGTTTATCGCTTGAGAGTTTAAGTGCTGGGCGCACAGCGGCAGAACAAAGTGGCCTATTGCAGGTCGAACCGACACGCCTGGCGGCAACCGCTAGAGGCCAGCTGTTTCTCAACGACCTGTTGCAGCATTTTTTGATCTAAGGAACTCGAATGGACTTGGTACTCGACCTGCTTGCTAACGTATCGCGCTGGAGCCGCAGTCACCTCTCGGAGATTTCTCTGGCCCTGATTGGTTGCTTGCTGGTGCTGTTTGGTGCGGACTTCAAAGGGTGGGTCGAGCAGCGTCTGGGCAGTGTCGCAGGCGCGTTGCGCATCCCGGCCATCGCAGCCCTGTGCCTGATCGGCAGTGGCGCAGCGCTCATCTATGCCACACCGTGGGTAGAGCGCGGCCTGAGCCAGTTCAACAACTACAGCCTGGCGCCGGTGTTGTTGGTGGTGCTGGTATTGATCGGGGTGGTGGCGGATCGGCGGGGGTAGTCGTGACTGAACTGTAGCCGCTGCCGCAAGCTGCGATAAGGGCCGCAGGACCTCGTTTCAATTGGACGCTAAAGGGTCACTGCGCAACCCATCGCAGCCTTCGGCAGTGGCTACATGTTGTAACAACCGACCTCCAGGCGGGGGGAGGCCGGTCACTGAAAAACCGTTTACGCCAGTTTTTCGAACTTCAAATCCCACACGCCATGCCCAAGACGTTCGCCACGGCGCTCGAACTTGGTCACTGGGCGCTCAGGTGGACGCGGGACGCAACGACCGTCTTCTGCCAGGTTGCGATAACCCGGCGCGACGTTCATGACTTCCAGCATGTACTCAGCGTAGGGTTCCCAGTCGGTGGCCATGTGCAGCACGCCGCCCACTTTAAGTTTTGAACGCACCAGTTCAGCAAAAGACGCTTGAACGATGCGGCGCTTGTGGTGGCGGCTCTTGTGCCATGGGTCCGGGAAGAACAGCAGCAAGCGATCAAGGCTGTTATCCGCGACACAACGCGTGAGGACTTCGATCGCATCGCAATCGTAAACCCGCAGGTTGGTCAGGCCTTGAGTCAGCACGCCATTGAGCAGCGCACCCACACCCGGACGGTGAACCTCTACGCCGATAAAATCCTGCTCCGGCGAAGCCGCGGCCATTTCCAACAGGGAGTGCCCCATGCCGAAGCCGATTTCCAGCGTACGCGGTGCAGAACGACCAAACACCTGATCGAAATCGACCGGCGCATCGGCCAGTGGCAGTACGTAAAGCGGCGCACCTTGATCGAGACCGCGTTGCTGGCCTTCGGTCATGCGACCGGCACGCATCACGAAACTTTTGATGCGACGGTGTTGGCGATCGTCGCCTTCTTCCGTGATTGGGGTGTCGAGTGATTCAGTCATCAGTGGCTCTTACTTGATCAGACCATCCAGCGGCGAAGAGGCGCTGGCATAGAGTTTTTTCGGCATGCGCCCGGCCAGATAGGCCAGACGGCCCGCCTCAATGGCGTATTTCATGGCTTGGGCCATGATAATTGGATGCTGGGCATTGGCGATGGCCGAGTTCATCAGCACCGCTTCGCAGCCCATTTCCATGGCAATAGTGGCGTCGGAGGCTGTGCCTACTCCCGCATCCACCAGCACCGGAATTTTTGCTTCTTCAAGAATGATGCGCAGGTTGTAGGGGTTGCAGATCCCCAGCCCTGTACCAATCAAACCGGCCAATGGCATCACGGCGATGCAGCCCATCGCCTCCAGTTCGCGAGCGATGATCGGGTCATCACTGGTGTAGACCATGACGTCGAAGCCTTCCTTGACCAGCACTTCAGCGGCCTTGAGGGTCTCGATCACATTCGGGAACAGGGTTTTCTGGTCGGCCAGCACTTCCAGTTTGACCAGGTTGTGACCATCAAGCAGTTCACGGGCCAGACGGCAGGTGCGCACCGCTTCAACGGCGTCGTAACAACCCGCCGTGTTGGGGAGGATGGTGTAGCGATCCGGCGGCAAAATATCCAGCAGGTTCGGTTCGCCCGGGTTCTGACCGATGTTGGTACGACGCACAGCGACAGTGACAATTTCAGCACCTGAGGCTTCGATGGCCAAGCGGGTCTCTTCCATGTCACGGTACTTGCCGGTACCCACCAGCAGACGCGACTGGTACGTACGGCCGGCCAGTACAAACGGCTTGTCGCTGCGAACAGTGTTCATCGGGAATCCTCTTCAAATATGTGCGTTGTGGAACAGGTATGAAGCACAAGCCCGGCGACTAACCACCACCGATGGCATGCACCACTTCAACCTTGCTACTTTCTTTGAGTACGGTCTCGGCGTGTTGACTGCGCGGGACAATATCAAGGTCAAGCTCGACTGCCACGCGGCGCCCGGTCAGGTCGAGACGCGTCAGCAGGCCCGCGACGGTTTCACCGTCCGGCAGTTCAAAGGGTTCACCGTTCAACTGAATGAGCATGCGCGACGCTGCCTTCGTTTTAAGGGGCCAGCATTCTAGCCCAGTCGGTCAGGCCGACCCAAGCCATTCATCTTGCGGGCTCAGCCCAAACGCCAGGCGGCAAGCCCCAGGCACAGCCAGCCGGCCAAAAAAGCGGCTCCACCGATGGGCGTAATAATCCCCAGCTTGCTAATGCCGGTCAGAGTCAGCACGTACAGGCTGCCGGAAAAAAGCACGATACCTACTGCGAAAAAGGCTCCTGCCCATACCACCAAACGACCCGGTAGATGAGTCAGCAACAAGGCAACCCCGAACAAAGCCAAAGTGTGAACCAATTGGTAAGTAACACCTGTATGGAAAATAGCCAAATACTGCTCAGTCAGGCGGTTTTTCAGACCATGAGCCGCGAATGCGCCAAGCGCTACACCGGTAAAGCCGAAGAACGCAGCCAGCATCAAAAAAACACGCAACATGGGTACCTCCTGTCTAGATCATCGAATGACGCAGGGTCTGTATAATGGCCCGCTCAACGGGTTCGGCCAAGCCATCTATGCTGCGTATTATCGTTCACCGCTTTCTTAAAGCCCTGCTCTGGTTCGCAGTGGGCAGCGTTGTGTGGGTGCTGATTTTGCGTTGGGTGCCACCACCTGGCACCGCGCTGATGGTTGAGCGCAAGATTGAATCATGGCTTGATGGACAGCCCATTGACTTGCAGCGCAGCTGGCGGCCATGGGATGAAATATCCAATGAACTTAAAGTGGCGGTTATCGCTGGGGAAGACCAGCATTTTGCCGAGCACTGGGGGTTTGATTTCAGTGCGATACGAGCGGCCTTCGTGCATAACGAAAAAGGTGGGACGTTGCGCGGGGCCAGCACCTTGAGCCAGCAAGTTTCGAAGAACCTGTTTTTATGGTCGGGGCGCAGCTGGTTGCGCAAAGGGCTGGAAGCCTGGTTTACGGCACTGATTGAAATACTGTGGCCCAAGCAGCGAATTCTTGAGGTATACCTCAACAGTGCTGAATGGGATAACGGGGTGTTTGGTGCAGAAGCGGCGGCGCAGCATCATTTTGGCGTGAGTGCGAAAAACCTGTCGCGCCAGCAGGCCAGTCAGCTGGCGGCTGTATTGCCCAATCCGCGTAACTGGAACGCCAGCCATCCAAGCCCGTATGTCAGCCGACGTGCCAGCTGGATCCGCCAGCAAATTCGCCAGTTGGGCGGGGACAGTTATCTCGATACGATCAATGACTCGCGCAAGGCGCCTTGGGCGCGGTGACTGGGCAGATCAAAAGCCCCTCACCCCAACCCTCTCCCAGAGGGAGAGGGGGCAGACTGAGGTGTCTGTAGCTTTAGCGCACTATCTGCAAGCCCCATTATTTCCAGTAGCCCCAATCAGTTTCCTCTTCCGAGGGAGAGACAGCTAGCCCAAAGTGTCTGTGGCTTTAGCGCCCTATCTGCAAGCCCCATTATTTCCAGTATCCCCAATCAGTTCCCTCTCCCTCTGGGAGAGGGCTAGGGTGAGGGGCATTTATTCACACCAAAAAAAACGCCCCGATCGGGGCGTTTGTTTGTCGGGCCGGCTTAGGCGGCAATCGACAGTTTAAGCTTGTTCATCGCACTTTTTTCCAGCTGACGAATCCGCTCAGCGGACACGTTGTACTTCTGCGCCAAGTCATGCAGCGTGGCTTTGTCTTCAGCCAGCCAACGCTGATACAAAATGTCGCGACTGCGATCATCGAGCACTTCCAGCGCTTCATGCAAATTGCTGGTGGAGTTGTCAGTCCAGTCAGCATCTTCAAGCTGACGCGCCGGGTCATACCGGTGATCTTCCAGATAGTTGGCTGGCGACTGGAAAGCACTGTCATCGTCAGCTTCAGCAGCCGGGTCGAACGCCATGTCATGGCCGGTCAGGCGACTTTCCATCTCTCGCACTTCGCGAGGTTCTACACCCAGGCTTTCAGCCACACGATGTACTTCATCATTGTTCAGCCATGCCAGACGTTTTTTCTGGCTGCGCAGGTTGAAAAACAGTTTGCGCTGAGCCTTGGTGGTCGCGACTTTCACGATGCGCCAGTTGCGCAGGATGAATTCGTGAATCTCTGCCTTGATCCAGTGGACAGCAAACGAAACCAGACGCACGCCCATTTCAGGGTTAAAGCGTTTGACCGCCTTCATGAGGCCGACGTTACCTTCCTGGATCAGGTCAGCCTGAGCCAGGCCATAGCCCGAATAACTACGGGCAATGTGTACAACAAAACGCAGGTGGGCGAGCACCATCTGCCGAGCCGCCCCAAGATCCTGCTCATAGTAGAGACTCTCGGCCAGTTCACGCTCCTGCTCCGGTGTCAGCAATGGAATGCTGTTCACCGTATTGACATAGGCCTCGAGGTTCGCACCGGGGACCAACGCATACGCAGGTTGCAAAGAAGTGGTCATACGAATAAACCTCCGTCTCACATAACTCGTGCAGTTCAGCACTGCGAAAGTTGACCGGAAACTTGAAAAAAAGTTCCCAAAAAAAGCTGAAAAAGTCAACAGGTGTAAAAGAAACTACTTAGGCGAAAGCTCACGTAAGTGACGCGCGACTGCAATCCATGCACCGATATACCCTAACAGCACCGCGCCAAGCAAGAGAGATAGACCATCGGCCACCGGCACTCCTGCCAAGGCAAAATTACTGCCATACAAGCCCGCCAAACCGACAACCGCGTCGTTGAGCCAGTTCAAGCCAAAGGCCAAAACGCCCCAGGAAAGCACCCCGGCGCCAAGGCCATAAAGCGCCCCCATATATAGAAACGGCCTACGCACATAGCTATCTGTACCACCGACCAGCTTGATCACTTCGATTTCGATACGACGATTCTCGATATGCAGACGAATCGTATTACCGATCACCAGCAGCAACGCCGAGACCAGCAGCACCGTCAGACCAAATACAAAGCGATCACCCAATTTCAGAATGGCCGCAAGACGCTCGACCCAGACTAGATCAAGTTGCGCCTGTTGCACCTTCGGCAACTCAGAAAGTCGTGTACGCAAGGCTTCAAGGGCAGCTTTATCCACCTCATCCGGGGTCACCAGCACCACTCCCGGCAACGGGTTGTCGGGGAGCTCTTTTAGCGCTTCGCCCAAGCCGGACTGGGCTTGGAACTCTTCGAGGGCTTTGTCTCGGCTGATAAATTCAGCGTCAGCCACCCCGGCCATACCTTTTATCTGATTGCTCAGTTGTTCGCCTTGGTCGTTGCTGGCATCCATCTGCAAATATAACGAAATCTGCGCCGCACGCTGCCAAGAACCGCCCAAGCGTTCCACATTGTTGAGCAACAGCGACAACCCCATGGGCAAGCTCAATGCAACGGCCATCACCAAACAGGTAAAAAAGCTGCCAATCGGCTGTTTGCCCAAGCGGCGCAAGCTGTCGAGCAAGCTGGCGCGATGGGATTCAATCCAGGCACTAAACAGCATGCCGAAACTGGGACCATCGTCCTCGTCATGTTTCTTCTTCGGTGGCTGCGGGTCTGCGGCCTTTGGCGCCACGCGCTCGGAAACCTTGGGGCTGCGAGTCGCACTCATTGCGCAGCCTCCCCGTCACCGATCAAGCGCCCGCGCTGCAACGTCAGCATGCGGTGACGCATGCGGGCGATCAGGGCCAGGTCGTGACTGGCGATAAGCACGCTGGTGCCCAAACGATTAATGTCTTCAAAAACGCCCATGATTTCTGCCGCTAAACGTGGATCCAGGTTGCCGGTGGGTTCATCGGCTAGCAACAATGCTGGACGATGGACGATGGCCCGGGCAATCCCGACGCGTTGTTGTTGGCCTGTGGACAAGTCGCCAGGGTACAAATCGGTTTTATCCGACAGCGCTACGCGCTCCAGCGCGGAATCGACCCGTTTGGCGATTTCGGGCTTTGACAAGCCGAGAATCTGCAGCGGCAAGGCGACGTTATTGAACACAGTGCGATCAAACAGCAGTTGGTGGTTCTGAAACACCACGCCTATCTGACGACGCAAGAAAGGAATCTGTGCATTGCTGATCTGGCCAAGATCCTGCCCCGCCAACAGCAGCTTACCGCTGGTTGGGCGCTCCATCGCCAGCAACAATCGCAGCAACGTACTTTTACCGGCGCCAGAGTGACCGGTCACAAATAGAAATTCACCGCGACGAACCCGGAAACTCAGCTCGTGCAGGCCCACATGTCCATTTGGATAGCGTTTACCGACCTGCTCGAAACGAATCATGGGCGCTCCCGCTCCGCAAACAGAGCCTGGACAAAGGGTTCGGACTCAAAATCACGTAGGTCATCAATGCCTTCGCCGACACCGATATAACGAATCGGAATATTGAACTGCTTAGCCAATGCGAAGATCACCCCGCCTTTGGCCGTGCCATCGAGCTTGGTCAGCGCCAATCCCGTCAGTGCCACAGTCTGGTTAAATTGCTTGGTCTGGCTGATCGCGTTCTGGCCAGTACCGGCATCAAGCACCAGCAACACCTCGTGCGGCGCGTCTTCGTCCAGCTTGCCCATGACCCGGCGAACTTTTTTCAGTTCTTCCATCAGGTTGTCTTTGGTGTGCAAACGCCCGGCGGTATCGGCGATCAGCACGTCAATGCCTCGCGCTTTGGCAGCCTGCACCGCATCAAAAATCACAGAGGCCGAGTCAGCACCTGTGTGCTGGGCAATGACCGGAATGTTGTTGCGTTCACCCCATACCTGCAATTGCTCAACGGCCGCAGCACGGAAGGTATCACCTGCCGCCAGCATGACTTTCTTGCCTTCAAGCTGAAGTTTCTTCGCCAGCTTGCCGATGGTCGTGGTTTTACCCGCACCATTGACGCCCACCACTAAAATGACGAACGGTTTGTTCTGCGCTTCGATTTTCAGTGGCTGCTCGACCGGCTTGAGCATGGCAGCCAGTTCATCCTGCAAAGACTTGTACAACGCATCAGCGTCGGTCAATTGCTTGCGGGCAACCTTTTGCGTCAGATTCTTGATGATGACCGAGGTGGCCTCAACCCCCACGTCTGCCGTCAGCAGGCGGGTTTCGATCTCGTCCAGCAAGTCGTCATCAATGGTTTTTTTGCCCAGGAACAGGCTGGCCATACCTTCGCCAATGCTGGCGCTGGTTTTAGACAAACCTTGTTTGAGACGGGCAAAGAATCCGACTTTAGTTTCAGCCGCCTGGGGCACGGGGGCTGGCGATTCGACAACAGGCGCAACAACCACGGGCTCTGGCACCACCACAGGTGCGACTACAGCAACAGGCTCTGGCTCTGGCTCTGGCTCTGGCTCTGGGGTGACAGCCTCAACAATTAATACGGCCTCCTCAACCACAGGCTCAGGGATAGGCGGCACGATATGCGGCGCCTGCACATCTTCAACCAGTGCAACGGGCTCTTCAGGCACGGGCAATGGCGGCCAGGGCTGTTGCTCGATGGCAGGCGCTGTCACTTCAACCACTTCAGGCGTCGTCTCGACAACCACGTCAGTGGTCTCGATCAACGGCTCAGGCGTGATCTCGGGTGCTGGGACAGGCTGTTCGACGACGGTTTCCTGCGGCTTTCTGCGCAGCCATCCGAACAGGCCTTTTTTCTCACCAGCCGCAGCTGGGTTCTTCTTGTCGTCGTTGGAACCAAACATGGAGGACGGCTATCTCATCGTAGCGACGCGCCACTGTGGCGCCCCGGCAAATAATAATGGGTGTGACAAAGACTGTTTATTTGTCAGCTTGTTCGCATAAAACAAGTTCAGAGGGTCAATAACACCTCTCAAACTTCGCTATAACGCGGATATGCGGAGGAAAAATCGGCAAAAAACCGCAACTTCCCCGGATACCCCCACATTTCTGGACAAGCTCCTATACTGCCCGATCAAACATCGCCTGATCGTCAAAAGCTTGATAGACATGGCCGCCAGTAAAACGGATCAGTATCCTAGCACCTCCTCACCCGCAGACGCTAAGGCCAAGCGGACAGCCCAACAGGTTTAAAAACGAATGAATGCTCTAGCCCGCCGCGCTGCTGGCCTGTTGCTCAGCACAGTTTTAGTTCCGCTTTCGGCCATCGCGGCCGAACCCCAGCCGACCCATGAGTTCAGTCTGGACAATGGTCTTAAAGTCATCGTGCGTGAAGACCACCGCGCACCGGTGGTGGTCTCCCAGGTCTGGTACAAAGTGGGCTCCAGTTATGAGACCCCGGGCAAGACCGGCTTGTCACATGCACTTGAGCACATGATGTTCAAAGGCAGCAACAAGGTCGGCCCCGGCGAGGCCTCGCTGATCCTGCGCGACCTCGGCGCTCAGGAAAACGCCTTCACCAGTGATGACTACACCGCTTACTACCAAGTACTGGCCCGCGACCGTCTGGGCGTTGCCTTTGAGCTCGAAGCCGACCGCATGGCCAGCCTTCGCCTGCCGCCAGAAGAATTCAAGCGCGAGATCGAAGTGATCAAAGAGGAGCGCCGCCTGCGCACCGACGATCAACCGATGAGCAAAGCGTTTGAGCTGTTTTCCGCCATGGCCTTTCCGTCCAGCGGTTATCACACCCCGACCATCGGCTGGATGGTTGACCTGGAGCGCATGAGCGTCGGCGAACTGCGTGCCTGGTATGAAGAGTGGTACGCACCTAACAATGCCACACTGGTGGTGGTAGGTGACGTGACACCGGATGAAGTCAAATCCTTGGCTCAGCGTTACTTCGGCACTGTACCCAAGCGTGAAATCCCTATCGCCAAAATTCCGCTGGAGCTGGCCACCCCCGGCGAGCGCCTGCTTAAGATCCATGTGCAGACCCAGCTGCCAAGCCTGATGCTGGGCTTCAACGTACCCAGCATTGCTACCGCCAAAGACCCAGTGAGCGCCAATGCCCTGCGCCTGATCTCTGCGCTGCTGGACGGTGGCTACAGCGCCCGCATGCCGACCCAATTGGAACGCGGCGAAGAGTTGGTATCCGGTGCGTCTTCCAATTACAACGCATTCACCCGTGGCGACAGCCTGTTTATGCTTTCGGCAATGCCCAACAGCCAGAAAAACGTCACGTTGGCCCAAGCTGAAGCCGGCTTGTGGCGCCTGATTGATGACCTCAAGAAAACTCCGCCTACGGCCGAAGAGCTGGAGCGTGTACGAGCCCAGGTCATTGCCGGGCTGGTCTACGAGCGCGACTCGATTAACAGCCAGGCCACTTCGATCGGCCAGCTCGAAAGCGTCGGTCTGTCATGGAAGCTCATGGACACCGAACTGCAAGACCTGCAAAAGGTGACGCCAGCCGATATTCAACAAGCGGCCCGCACTTACTTCACTCGCGAGCGCCTCAGCGTTGCGCATGTACTGCCTGAGGAGAAAACCCATGAGTGAGCGTAAAGGTCCCCGCTACGCCCTGCTCGGCCTGAGCGCCGCAATTCTGGTCGGAGTGCTTGGCTATTACTTCGCCAACCCCGGTGAGTCGGTGGCCAGCCAGGCTCTCGATCAGGCTAAAACCGAGCACAAGCTCGAATCTCTGAGTGAGCTGGACGGTAAGGCGCCCAGCCATCGCGCCCTGAATGTACAAACCTGGAAAACCGCCGAAGGCTCTAAAGTGCTGTTCGTTGAAGCGCGGCAATTGCCGATGTTCGACGTGCGCCTGACGTTCGCTGCCGGCAGCAGCCAGGACGACAACACGCCTGGTCTGGCCTTGCTGACAAACGCCATGCTCAATGAAGGCGTAGCCGGTAGAGACGTTGGCGCTATCGCACAAGGTTTTGAAGGCTTGGGCGCCGACTTCAGTAATGGCGCCTACCGTGACATGGCCGTTGCCTCATTACGCAGCCTGAGCGATGTGGATAAACGCACCCCCGCGCTGAACCTGTTTGCTGAAGTGGTTGGCAAACCCACCTTCCCGGCCGATTCTCTGGCACGGATTAAAAACCAGTTGCTCGCCAGCTTTGAGTACCAAAAGCAGAACCCCGGAAAACTGGCCAGCGACGAGCTGTTCAAGCGTTTATACGGCAACCATCCGTATGCGCACGCCAGTGATGGCAATGCCGAAAGCATCACCTCAATCACCATCGACCAGCTCAAGGCCTTTCATAACAAGGCCTACACCGCAGGTAATGCTGTGATTGCCATCGTGGGTGATTTGTCTCGCGAAGAGGCCGAGGCTATCGCGGCTCAAATATCTGCCGCGCTGCCAAAAGGCCCTGCAGTCGCCAAAACCGCACAACCGACAGAGCCTAAAGCGGGCCAGACACATATCGAATTCCCGTCCAAACAAACCCACTTGCTGCTCTCGCAGCTGGGCATTGACCGTGATGATCCCGACTATGCGGCCCTGTCACTGGGCAACAGCATCCTGGGTGGCGGTGGTTTCGGTACGCGCTTGATGACTGAAGTGCGTGAAAAACGCGGCCTGACCTATGGCGTGTATTCCAATTTCAGCCCCATGCAAGCGCGTGGCCCGTTCATGATCAATCTGCAAACACGTGCAGAATTGAGTGAAGGCACGCTCAAGCTGGTGCAAGACATTCTGTCTGACTACCTGAAAAACGGTCCGACACAAAAAGAACTCGACGATGCCAAGCGTGAACTGGCTGGCAGCTTCCCGCTGTCCACCGCCAGCAACGCAGCCATCGTCGGCCAACTGGGCGCAATGGGCTTCTACGATTTGCCTTTGGACTATCTCGAAACCTTCATGCAGCAGTCTCAGAACCTGACGAAAGAGCAGGTCAAGGACGCCATGAACAAGCACCTGAGCGCCGACAAAATGGTCGTAGTGACCGCCGGCCCGACTGTGCCGCAAAAACCACTGCCACCTCCTACCGATAAACCTTCAGAGCAACCTCTTGGGGTTCCGGAGCATTAATGGCAAAGCCAAAAAACACATCGCACTCGGGTGCAGGTCAGCTACGCATCATCGGCGGGGAATGGCGCAGCCGCAAGCTCGACTTCCCCCATGTAGAAGGCCTGCGTCCGACGCCGGACCGTGTACGTGAAACCCTGTTCAACTGGCTGGCCCCAACTATCATCGGCGCCAAGGTGCTGGACGTGTTTGCGGGCAGCGGGGCACTGTTTTTCGAAGCACTGTCTCGCGGTGCCGCCAAAGGCGTCGCACTGGACAGCAGCCGCGATGCGATTTCCAATATTCGTGAAAACATGGGCCTGCTGCGTTGTACCGTCGGTGAGGTTCAGCAGACCGATGCGCTGCGCTTTCTGGATGCGACACCGAGCGAGACATTTGATGTCGTATTCCTCGACCCTCCATTCAACAAGGAACTGCTGAAGCCAGCGTGTGACTTGCTGGAACAACGCGGATGGTTGACGGATAACGCCTGGATTTACACAGAAAGCGAACGTCGTCCTTCTGAGCTGGGCCTGCCTGCCAACTGGCGTCTTCACCGCGAGCAAAAAGCCGGGGGCGTAAACTACGCCCTGTGGCTACGCGAAGCGCCGCAATCGACGATTGCCGAGTAACACCGGTACCGCGTGGGGGCTGGCCTGAACGGCTCCCACCGTCTTGTTTGCATCTCCTATATATCTACCGCCCCCCGCTTCAAGTGCTGACGCATCCTGCCTGTTCACTATAAACGGACGTGTTTAAACACTGCCTCGAACAACGGAATGTGAAGAATGACGCTATCTAATCCAAAAGTGACCTGCGAGTTCACCCTCGATAACGGCTTGAAAGTCATAGTGCGTGAAGACCATCGCACGTCTGCGATTTGCTCCACGCTCTTCCATAAAGCGGGCATCCAAAATGAACAACCCAATCAGCGAGGTGTGGCGTATATCACTGGGGGCGCCGCTTTCAAGGATAAAAAACGCGAGCACCAAATAGGTGCTGTGGCCAATGGCTGGCTCGATTACGATGTCAGTACCTACAGCCTCGAAGCCCCTCGCGCTTCCGTTCAGTCTGTTTTGGAGATGCTGGCGGCTAGAATGCAACCGCCCGCTCTGTCACAAGATCGCCTGAAGGTCGGGATCCAGAAAACAAAAGAAATGGAGCTGGCCAATCCCTATTTCAGCTCCAATTTCTGGATAACGCCCGAATTTGAGTCCCTCATATTCCCCCACACAGGCACAGTGTTTAAATTCGGCGATGTCGACCATCTGGATCAACTCACAGTGAGCGATGTGTTGAGCTGGCATAAACATCACTACGCGCCCAACAACTCAATATTGGTGATTGTGGGCGATACCTCGCTTGAAGAAATCCAACCGCTGGTCCAGCAAATCTTTGCCAAAGCCCCGCGACTCAACGATCTCACACCTGCGAATCCGGCACCTGCCCCGATGTACGAAGGTGAGCGCAAAATCACTCAGTTTCTCGATACACCGTTTCCACGGTTGCAAATAGCTATCAACACACCGAGCCTGGCAACCGCCACTGACCCACTTGATATTCCTGCCTTGCATATCATCAGCGCGTTGCTGACCTCGGGCCCAGAGGCCTGGATTCCACATCTCATGATGGATGACAGTGAAGCACTGAGCAGCGTGGTTTCACGCCTGCCGGCCTATCGCCTTGAAGATGACATCCTGTTGATTGCCCTGACCACCAGCGAGCGCAACGTGATGCCTCTGCCGCAAATTCAAGGAAACATACAGGCACTGCTTGAATCGTTGAAAACAACCCAACTCGATGCTCAGACACTGGAATATGGTCGCGCCCAAGCACTGGCTAAGCTCGAAAGTCTGGACACGCTTGAAATACAAGGCTCAATCATTGGCAACCTTGAGGTCATAGGCCAGCCATGGCAACTGATTGACACGCAAGTCCAGGCACTACAGAGCGTGATCGCCAAGGATATTCAACGCGTTGCCACTGCCTGGTTTACACCTGAACGCATGAGCGTGGCGCACATCCTTGCGCGTAAGGATTGATCCTGCGAAGCCGCTAAAGACCGCACTTCACAGCCCTCACAACGCCAACCTGTCCTGATGATCCATTGTCAGGATCTACACCTGCAACACACCCGCCGCCGCAATGCGCGGCTCATGCTGCACCCGCTGATAGCCTTGGCTATCAGCCCAGCAGCCGCTGACACCTCATTGGGCAATGAACCGGCCAACACACTAAATTTGGGCGCCGACCACTCTTGTGGCAACTTATACACAACACCGAATCCGCCGCCCTAATGAGACCCCAAGTGCCCCAATCAGCAAGTCCGACATTGCCGCGTGAACCCTTCGCTCCGGCCTTTGGCCTCGGCAATCCCCATATACAAACCCTTTGGGGTCCACTGTGGCGTACCAAACCGACCGTTGAGCATCAACGTGAACGGCTGTGGCTTGAAGATGGCGACTTTCTCGACCTGGACTGGCTTGGCACGCCATCAGCCTATGCACCGGTGGTGCTGGTGCTGCATGGGCTCACCGGCTCTTCAGGTTCGCACTATGTAGTGGGCCTGCAAACAGCTCTTGCCAAGCGTGGCTGGACCAGCGCGGCCCTGAACTGGCGCGGCTGTTCCGGCGAACCTAACTTGCTGACCCGAAGCTATCACTCGGGCGCCAGCGAAGATCTGGCTGAAGTCGTGGGGCAATTACGGGCCCGGTATCCGCTGGCGCCGCTGTATGCCGTCGGCTATTCATTGGGCGGTAATGTATTGCTCAAATACCTCGGTGAACGTGGCAGTGACAGCGGCCTGCACGGTGCTGTCGCGGTGTCCGTACCTTTTAGGCTTGATCAGTGTGCCGACCGGATTGGTATGGGGTTTTCCAAGGTCTACCAAGCGCATTTCATGCGCGAAATGCTCGACTACCTGAGAAAAAAACAACGCCAGTTCCACCACGACGCCAAACATGAAGGTCTGGCGACCTTGAGCCGGCTGGGAACACCGCAATCACTCGGCAAAATGCGCACTTTCTGGGAGTTTGATGACCGGGTGACAGCGCCACTCAACGGCTATATCAATGTGGCTGACTACTATCGGCGAGCTTCGAGTCGTTATTATCTGAAGTCGATTGAAACACCGACCCTGATCATCCATGCCGAAGACGATCCGTTTGTGTTCAAACACAGCATCCCTGACGCTGATGAGCTGTCAGCCTCCAGCTGCCTGGAGCTGCACGCCCAGGGTGGGCATGTGGGCTTTGTTGAAGGCAGCCCACGCAAACCGGTTTACTACCTTGAAAGACGTATTCCGCAATGGCTGGCCGCGCTACAGGTATAGCGCCGCCACACCACAATCACCCCATAAGCGTTCTTAAGCTCCGGTAGCAATCTCTCGCTGCGGGTCGTTGATCCACTCGCTCCACGAGCCGGCATAGAGCTTACCTACCGGATACCCCGCCAACGCCAATGCAAACAGGTTATGGCACGCGGTGACGCCCGAGCCACAGTAGGCCACCAACTCCTCTGGCGAACGCTCACCCAGTTGCTCGGCAAAACGCTGTTTAAGTTGCTCGGCAGGCAAGAAGCACCCGTTGCTGTGGAGATTTGCGCTGAAGGCTGCGCATTGCGCGCCCGGAATATGCCCGGCAACCGGATCGATAGGCTCAACGTCACCACGAAAACGCGCCTCAGCCCGCGCATCAATCAAGGTCAGCCCAGCACTGCCCAGGCGCTCCAGTAATTGCTCGGCACTGATCAACAAACAGTCATCCGGTTTGCCATTGAAGGAGCCACGTGGCCGTGACACGGCGTCAATACTCAAGGGAAAACCAGCGGCATGCCAAGCCTTGAGCCCGCCATCCAGAATAAATACACCGTCGCGCTTGCCCAGCCACATCAATAACCACCACGCCCGAGCAGCAAAAGCGCCGGGGCCGTCATCATAGAGCACCACATCGCTGTCTTCGTTGATGCCCCACGAGCGCAGTTGCTCGAGCAAGGCCTGAGCGTCGGGCAGCGGGTGACGGCCCGTGACACCTTTGGTTACCGGCCCACTCAAGTCACGCTCCAGATCCGCGTACTGAGCACCTTCAATATGCCCTTCGGCATAGCTGCAACGCCCATAGTCCGGGTCTTCAAGCGCAAAACGGCAATCGAGAATAATCAGGCCGGGCTGCTCTTGACGTTCCTTTAGGGCTTGGGGGCTGATCAATTGCGCAATGGGCATGGTGAACTCCTGTGAAGGGTGAAAGGCGGTTAATAACCGTCCAGCGTGTCTTTAAGCGGGACGTAAAATTCCTTGATGAGCTCATCGACTTCAGCACGGGCGTGTTCGGTGGTAAATCCTGAGGTCAGCTCCAGCACTTGGTACACCCCGCGCTTGAGCGCCTGCTCACTGAGCGAGTCGCTGTTTTCGCGGGTCACACACAGAAAACTGACCCACGAGGTGAGAATAATCCAGGCGTTGAGGGTTAAGGACTCGACTTGCTGCGAGCTCATTCGCAGGATGCCAGCCTCAACAAAATTACTGTAAATAACCTGGGCTCGAGCCAGGCACGCCAATGAAAAGCGGCGGTAACTGGCCGCCAACTCAATGTCACTGCGCAGCAAATGCTCAATATCCCGGTAAATGAAGCGATAGCGCCACATGGCATCCAGCAAATGCTGCAAGTAGTCGCGTTTGTCGGCAATGACCACTCTGCGTCCTTGCGGCGGATGTAGAAAGCCCAGCACCAACGCTTCAAATTCAGCGAACAGCACCGAGATAATCGCCTGTTTATTGGGGAAGTGGTAATACAGATTGCCCGGAGAGATCTCCATATGGGCTGCAATGTGATTGGTACTCACACTTCGCTCACCCAACTGGTTAAACAGCTCCAGACTGGTCTCGACAATACGCTGGCTGGTTTTGATTCGTGCGGTCATGAGCCGGACCTTAATGTATGACGAAATCCATCTTACGACTTAACGGGGCTCGCGATACACCACAGGCACCCATCTCGTTTGACAAGTGTGCCTGCACGACCTAAAAGCAAACGAGCCTAATTAAGTCTGGAGCACGCCATGCCTGTCGTCAGCGCCCTCTATCAAGCGCCTGCTACCTCTATAAGCGAACTCCAGACTCTGCTCGACCGACAACGCCGGGCGTACGGCGCTGATCCATACCCGCCCCTTGAGCATCGCCAGCAATGGTTAAAAAGCCTGCGCCAATTATTAAGTGATGAGCGGGAGGTGTTGATTGACGCCATCAGTCAGGATTTCAGCCATCGCAGCCCGGACGAAACCCTGTTCGCCGAGTTGATGCCAAGCTTGCACGGCATTGATTACACCCTCAAACACCTCAAGCGCTGGATGAAGCCTTCACCCCGGCACGTTGGGGTGATGTTCCAGCCTGCCAGCGCCAAAGTGGTGTATCAACCTTTAGGGGTCATCGGCATTATCGTGCCGTGGAACTATCCGCTGTACCTGGCCATTGGCCCTCTGGTGGGAGCGCTGGCGGCAGGTAACCGGGTCATGCTCAAGCTCAGTGAATACACCCCGGCCACCGGGCATTGGCTCAAAGAGTTGCTGGGGCGCATTTTCCCCGAGGACAGGGTGGCTGTGGTGCTGGGCGAAGCCGATGTGGCCGTCGCCTTCTCAGGGCTTGCGTTTGATCATTTGCTGTTCACCGGTTCTACCCAGGTGGGCAAACAGGTGATGCGAGCGGCCGCAGAAAACCTGACCCCGGTCACGCTGGAGCTGGGCGGTAAATCCCCCGCCATCGTATCGGCAGAAGTACCACTCAAAGAGGCCGCGCAACGCATTGCTTGGGGCAAAACCCTGAATGCCGGGCAAACCTGCATTGCTCCTGATTATGTGCTGGTGCCACATAACAGGGTCGAAGGTTTCGTGGAAGCCTATCGCACGGCGGTTCATGGTTTTTATCCGACCCTGACCGATAATCCGGACTACACCGCCATCATCAACGAGCGGCAAGTGATGCGCCTCGAACATCTGCAAACGGACGCCGAACGTAAAGGCGCCCGGTTGATTACGTTGTATGACCATGGGCAAGGACGGCGTATGCCTCATACGTTATTGCTGGACGTCAGCGACGACATGCAGGTGATGCAGGAAGAAATCTTTGGCCCGCTGCTGCCCATTGTCACGTATCACCGTCTGGACGAAGCGCTGGCCTACATAAATGCCAGACCACGCCCGTTAGCGCTTTATTACTTCGGCTACAACAAGGCGGAACAAGAACACGTCATTCAGCACACCCACTCCGGTGGCGTGTGCATCAACGAGACGCTGCAACACGTGGCCATCGACGACCTGCCATTTGGTGGTGTCGGGCATTCAGGCATGGGTCATTACCACGGTCACGAAGGCTTTTTAACGTTCAGCAAAGCCAAAGGGGTGTTGATTAAACAGCGGTTGAACAGTTCGATGGCGGCCTACCCACCTTATGACAGACAACGGGTGCGACTGGTCCAAAAGCTGTTTATTCGGTAGGCACAGAATCACTCGGCAGCAGCTCTGGCGGCCTATAAGCCCCCGAAAATCTGCGAAAAAGGAGAGTTTTTGCCACGTCTATAGTGCTTTCTTCTGCGAATGGCGACTTGGCCGACCGGTAAGGCTGCGATACCATCCGACTCCCCAACGGATTCCCGCCAGGACGACGCGATGAACCGAGTGTTGTACCCAGGTACATTTGACCCTATTACCAAGGGCCACGGCGATCTGGTCGAACGCGCTTCGCGCCTGTTCGATCACGTGATCATTGCTGTCGCTGCCAGCACCAAAAAAAACCCGCTGTTCCCTCTGGAACAACGTGTGGAGCTGGCTCGTGAAGTCACCAAGCACCTGCCCAATGTTGAGGTAGTCGGCTTTTCGACACTGCTTGCCCACTTCGCCAAAGAACAGAACGCCAATGTGTTTTTGCGTGGATTAAGGGCGGTCTCTGACTTCGAATACGAGTTCCAACTGGCGAACATGAATCGTCAATTGGCCCCGGATGTCGAGAGCCTGTTTCTCACGCCTTCTGAGCGTTATTCGTTTATTTCGTCGACGCTGGTCCGTGAAATTGCGGCATTGGGCGGAGATATCACCAAGTTTGTGCACCCGGTTGTGGCTGACGCCCTGACCGAACGCTTTCGCAAGAAGTAACCGCTGAAGCGGCGCCCGCGTGCACTACGGGCGCCAATGCGGCACAATTGCGCGCATTCGATTTCAGTTGCCCGGGCTGACTGCCCCGGCCGGAGTACCCATGTCCCTGATCATTACCGACGATTGCATTAACTGCGACGTCTGCGAACCCGAGTGTCCGAACGCCGCGATCTCACAGGGTGAAGAGATTTATGTGATCGACCCTAACCTGTGCACCCAGTGCGTAGGCCATTACGATGAGCCGCAATGCCAGCAGGTGTGCCCGGTTGACTGCATCCCGCTGGATGAAGCCCACCCGGAAACCGAAGAGCAGTTGATGGCCAAGTACCGGGCAATCACCGGTAAAGCCTGACGCATCCTGCTTTCGTAGCAGCTGCCGAAGGCTGCGTCCGGCGACGAAGTCGTCGTAAATTCGCAGACTTCGATTTATCAGGCACACCGAGTGCTGGGGTTTTACGATCGCTTCGCAATCGGACGCAGCCTGCGGCAGCTGCTACGGGATGAAATTCTAACGCGGTTACTTTTGGCAACGCGGGCAGAACACGCTGGCGCGCTGGCCCAGTTTGACTTCGCGCAACTCAGTGCCACAGACCTTGCACGGCTCGTGGCCTCGGCCGTACACAAACAGTTCCTGCTGAAAGTATCCTGGCTGGCCGTCACCGCCGATAAAGTCGCGCAAGGTGGTACCACCGCGTTCAATGGCGGCTGCCAGAATCCGCTTGATCTCAATCGCCAGTTTCAAATAACGCGTGCTGGAAATACTGCCCGCCTCGCGGCGCGGGTCAATGCCTGCCGCAAACAACGCTTCGGTCGCGTAAATATTCCCCACCCCCACCACCACGGCGTTATCCATGATGAATGGTTTGACCGCCATCGAGCGTTTGCGCGACATCTGAAACAGCCGGTCACCCTCAAACAGATCGGTCAGCGGCTCTGGCCCTAGCTTTAGCAGCAGCTCGTGGTTGAGTGGGTCAAGGCTCCAGAGCATGGCACCAAAGCGCCGCGGATCGGTGTAGCGCAAGGCCAGCCCCGACTCCAGTTCAATGTCCACATGCTCGTGCTTGGCCGCTGGCAAACCGGCCTCCACCAGACGCAAATTGCCAGACATGCCCAAATGACTGATCAACGTGCCCACCTCAGCGTTGATCAGCAGGTACTTGGCGCGACGCTCGACCTTGATGATCTTCTGCCCCGACAGGCGCACATCCAGATCGTCTGGAATCGGCCAGCGCAGGCGTCTTTCACGCACGATCACCCGGCTGACCCGCTGCCCTTCGAGGTGCGGAGCAATGCCACGGCGGGTTGTTTCGACTTCTGGCAGTTCAGGCATCTAATGCATCCCCAAGTCGCGAATACTTTCTTTCAGGTTGTCAAAGTCGTACTCGGACAGCCCTACGTAATCCAGCACCAAGTGGCTGATGCTGTTCCATTCATGATCATCACGCTGATTACCCAGCACCTTGTGCGAAGCACAAATGTGCTCGGCCATCTTCAAGGTCGCCAGCAGGTTTTTAAGCTGGCTTTGACGTGACGAATCATCGCTGAAAATCGCCAGCGCATTGTGGTGATTGGCAATGGCGTGCGTCAGGTGTTCAGGCAGACGCCAGGACTTGGCCGTGTAGTAGCCCACCACAGCATGGTTGGTGTTGAAGTGCCGATTTTCAATGTCCACCACGCGGCTGTCTGGCCCGGCATCGGCATAGCCCTGTTCCAGCACGCGCATGTAATCGGGGAAACGCTTGAGCATCAGCGGGATGCCGCAATCGTGGAACAAACCTAATGCATAGGCTTCATCCACCGCCTGGGTGCCCGTGCGTTTGGCCAGCGTCATGCTGGTCATGGCCACATCCTGCGCGGAGTCCCAAAAACGGTTGAGGGTCACGATGGTGTCATCACTCATCTCGCCCTTGATCGACTGCGCATTGATCAAATTGATCACGGTACGGCTGCCCAGCAACGTCACAGCCCGACGAATGGAGGCAATTTTATTGGTCAGGCCGTAATACGGCGAGTTGACGATTTTCATCAGCGCACCGGACAACCCCGGGTCTTGAGCGATCAAACCGGCGATCACCTCAAGATCAGGGTCGGGCATGTATTGCTCCATCTGCAAGTCCACCATGATTTGCGGCTGAGGCGGTACGCTGATCCCTTGCAGGGCAACGCTGATCTGTTCGGATGAAAGCTCGGGAGGCATGGGGACTCACTCTGGAATAGCGGGCGATTCTAGCGGAATTCTCTGACCCCGAGGGCAGGTAATCCGACGCAATACCGCGAATCAACTGAGCTTGAAGGCCGTGTCTAGGGCTATAATCGCGCCCTTTTCAATACCCGGAGCGACGTCATGTCCCTGCCAAGCCTGCGCCTTAAAGCCAATGCCGATCGACGCCTGCGCGCCGGCCACTTGTGGGTCTACAGCAACGAAATTGATGTAGCCGCCACCCCACTTCACGGTTTCAAGGCCGGTGATCAGGCGCTGCTCGAAGCAGCCGGTGGCAAGCCACTGGGCATCGTGGCCATGAGCCCGAATAACTTGATCTGTGCGCGTTTGTTGTCGCGTGACGCCAAACTGCCTTTGGACAAATCGCTGTTGGTACACCGCCTCAACGTGGCCTTGTCTCTGCGCGAGCGACTGTTCGACAAGCCTTTCTACCGCCTGGTGTACGGCGATTCCGATTTGCTGCCGGGTCTGGTGGTTGATCGTTTCGGCGACATTCTGGTGGTGCAACTGGCTTCTGCCACGATGGAGCAGCACAAAGCTGACGTGATCGCAGCACTGGTTCAAGTGATCAAGCCAAGCGGCATTCTGTTCAAGAACGACTCAGCCGCCCGTGACGCGGAAGGCCTGGAGCGCTATGTTGAAACCGTCTTCGGCCTGGTGCCGGAGTGGGTGGCGCTGGAAGAGAACGGCGTGAAGTTCGAAGCGCCGGTGATCGCCGGCCAGAAAACCGGCTGGTTCTACGACCACCGCATGAACCGCGCGCGTCTGGCCCCTTACGTTAAAGGCAAACGCGTTCTGGACTTGTACAGCTACATCGGCGGCTGGGGAATTCAAGCCGCGGCCTTCGGCGCCAGCGAAGTCTTCTGTGTAGACGCCTCGTCGTTTGCACTGGACGGTGTTGAACGCAATGCTGCACTGAACGGCTTTGCCGAGAAAGTGACCTGCATGGAAGGTGACGTGTTTGAAGCCCTCAAAGAGTTGAAAGCCAACGAAGAGCGTTTCGACGTGATCGTGGCCGATCCGCCTGCCTTCATTAAGCGCAAGAAAGACATCAAAAACGGCGAAGGTGCCTATCGCCGCCTGAACGAGCAAGCCATGCGTCTGCTCAACAAGGACGGGATTCTGGTCAGTGCTTCGTGCTCGATGCATTTGCCTGAGGATGACCTGCAAAACATCCTGTTGACCAGCGCTCGCCACCTGGATCGCAACATGCAGTTGCTGGAGCGCGGCGGCCAAGGCCCGGATCACCCGGTGCACCCGGCCATTGCTGAAACCCGTTACATCAAGAGCATCACCTGCCGTTTGCTGCCTAACAGCTAAGCTGTCGGGTTCGCCGCAAAACCCTTGTGGTAGCGAAGCTGAAAACAATGTAGCCGCTGCCGAAGGCTGCGATGGGCTGCGAAGCAGCTCTGAAGGCTCTTCGAGGCCTTATCGCAGCCTGCGCCAGCGGCTACCTGTTTATTGTCGATCCACCCTTGGGCTCAGCTCGACGCCCCCCATCTCCAACGATTGATAACGCGGCTTCACCACCTTCGCTTTCCCTTCCCGGATCAGCTCAATCAGTTCCAGCGGATTGCCGTCGACCTCAAACATGCCCGCGAGCTGCCATTTGCCCTGATCATCGCGTTTGAAGAAGTACAAGGGGCCAGACCACTTCTGCTTGGGCACCTGCAGCACTTCGTTTTGCCCATCCTGATCCAGATCGACTGCCCACATCGCGCACCCTGGAAACAGGCACAGATGGCCTGGTATTCCCCGCGTTTCGAACTGCTCACTGCCGTCCACGGCAGGCCCGATCCACTCCAGAAACCTGTCCTTCGAGGCGCGTGCGCCCTGATCGGTTTTCACTTCCTTGAGTCGCTTCAACAACACCTGCCGTGCAGGCTCAACCAGCACCTCGCCTTGTTCGACTTGGGCTAATAAAGCTTCATACGCCTGCTTGCCCGGCAAGCCCAATTGATAGCGCAACGTGTGGGCATCGAAGGCATCAACCGCCGTTTTACCGCTCAGCAAGCGCTGCACCTGATTCTTCGCACTGATCTGTAGCGGGCTGAACCAAGGCGTATGGATTGCCAGTAACACCACCACGCACACCAGTGCGATCCATGGATTGCTGACACGCAAACTGCCCAACCAATTGGATCGCGACGCAAACACGGCCCAGGCCGCAGCGACACTATGGGCAAAGACCACCAGCACCAGCAGCATCGCCAACATACGGCTCGGGGTCAGGCCATATTGCTCAATTCGCAACCAGCTCGAATACCCTGCCAGCATCACGAGTACAGGCAAACACAGCAGGC
This sequence comes from Pseudomonas sp. 2024-210, assembly GCF_045062345.1. Lineage (NCBI taxonomy): Bacteria > Pseudomonadati > Pseudomonadota > Gammaproteobacteria > Pseudomonadales > Pseudomonadaceae > Pseudomonas > Pseudomonas sp. 2024-210. Next base: position 98,706 of record NZ_JBJGEJ010000003.1, read on the forward strand.
ACAGATCAACCATGCGCACCAGCCACAACGGGTAACCACTGCTTTGATGCCCGTCCTGAAATACACCGTTGAGAAAGAACAGATTGACCGCCACCAGACACAGCATGATCGGCGTCGAATAACCCGTATCCCATATCGGCTCCAGCCCGGTGAAGGGCAACGCGCAGATAAAAACAATGGCGATCATCGAACTGAAGGGCAGCAAAAAGCGGCAAAGCGTGAGCAAAATACCGCGCAGCAGGCCAATCACCCGATCATTCTCACGACCCATGTGCAGGCCCAGCGCGAACACCATCATTGAACTGACGCAGATAAACCCGGTGGTTGAGAACAGATTATTCAGCGCGACCACTCCGAGCATCTTGAACAAGCTGCCCCACAACAGCAGAAGCGCCCAAAATACGGCATTCAGCAGCAAGCCCAGCAACACAATAAATACCGTGTCCCAGGCATTGCGAAACAAGTCTTCGTAACGCGGGAAAGCCCCTTCACGGGTGGGCCAACTGAGGATAAACACCGTCACGATGTAGGTAATGACCACCGAAAAAAACAGCCAACTGCCTTCCAGCCAATTATTGGAGCGCCAAAGCTCTCCACCGTCTTGGAACACCCAAGCGCTTATAGCCGTCATCAGCAGGGTAAAAGCAGCCACCAGCCAAATCGTGCCCCGCTGGAAAATACTCCCCCCCAGCAATATCAAATTAATACCACCCACCAGGGTGAAGGCGATCAAGGCATGTTTGAGACTCGCCCCGCCAAGATTGCTGGCCAGCCACAGTAAAAGCCCTTGGACTAAGCCAACGGCCAGACACGTATAAACGGATCGGTTTAACGTGAGCATTCAGAATCCCTGCTGAAAAAAATTATCCCTCACTCTATCGCCTGAATGTCGATAACAGCTAGGGCCTGCAGGAAAACCTCCAGACATCCGGTCTAGAGAGCGGCAAGGACGATAAAAGTATTTTCTTACAGAAATACAGGCACGGACCTACCTAATAGCGCGTTGAAAAAGTCCACATCGAGGGCAACACTGCCAGCCTTAATCAAAACCGGGACTGTCCGTGCACCCTTCTCCTGAAAACACCTCAAAACGCCGCGCCGCGATTGTTCTTCTCATGAGTATGGTGCTGCTCGCGGTCTTCCCGCTGGATGTGGTACTCCCGTCTTTCTTCGCACTCTCGAATCATTTCAATCGTTCGCAAAGCGATATCGCCTTCTCTGTCAGCCTGTTCGCCATCGTTATCTCCCTCTCACAATTACTGATTGGTCCGCTATCGGACAGGTTGGGGCGCAAAAAGCTGCTGCTAGCTGGCATGGTTGTCGCGATTATCGGCGCTGTCGGCTGTGTACTGGCGACCCACTTCACGGCATTTTTGTTGTTCAGGTGCATTCAAGCACTCGGTTGCGGTGTTTTTGTGCTGGCACAGGCACTGGTACAAGACCTCTTTATCGACAAACAACGTGACCAGTTGCGTATCGCGATGATCACTGCCAGCGGCCTGTTTATTTCACTTTCGCCTTTGGCCGGCACGTTGCTGCAACAGGTTTTTGATTGGCCCGGCAGCTTCTGGGTATTTGTTGTTCTGGCCTCGGTGGTATTTACCAAAGCCGTGTTCTTTCTGGATAACCCAGCCCCGGCCCAACACGTTTCACACGGCATTGTGCAGTCGTACTGGCTCGTGTGCCGCGACCCGGTTTTTATCGGTTACTGGCTCATCTCCGGCTTCGCTTTTGCCTGCCACTTCTCTTTCATCGTCATGTCACCGTTGTTGTTGATGGCGCATTTGCACCTGTCGCCCTACGCGTACTCACTGGTGTTGTTGATGTATGGCATGGCCTACCTGGGCGGGGGCCTTGTTGCGCAACTGATAAGCAACCGGCTGGCAGCCTCCACTCAAATTACCGCTGGACTGTTGCTGATAATGACTGCCGGCCTGTTAATGCTGGCTCTCTCAAGCACCACGGGCCTGTCGGCAGTGAAAGTGTTGGTGCCGATGATGATCTGTACAGTGGGCATCACCATTATTCGGCCAATCGCCACGTCAAAAGCGATGGACGTATTCCCCAAGCATGCGGGTACGGCCGCTTCGATGGGTGGGCTGCTGGTTTTGGCGTGCGCAGGGACCATCAGCGCACTCGTGAATCTCAGCGCCACAGACCTGCAAATCACATTGGCCATTTGCTTTCTTGTGCTTAGCACCGTCTCTTTGATCGTGCACTTCCTGATTAACCGCCGATCTGCCGCCCTGCTGCCCGAGTAAACCCTTTGTACTCAGGGCAGAGGGTTGCCCCATTCCTTCCCGTCGCCAGCCGTGTAGAATCGACGCATTCATCGCCAATCATCCCCGGCGGGTTTATGAGCTCAAGCCCAAGCGCGCGGCGATCCCGCAGCGTTCACGGCAACTCGCGGATACGTGGTCATTTTCTGTGTGATCCGCCAGTCATTAGAAGCTCACTTCCCTGTTTGTTACCTGATTAGCCGCCCGGAGTTGCTCCATGCCTGACTATCGTTCGAAAACCTCCACCCACGGCCGTAATATGGCCGGTGCCCGCGCTTTGTGGCGCGCCACGGGGATGAAAGATGCCGACTTCAAGAAGCCGATCATCGCCATTGCCAACTCCTTTACCCAGTTCGTACCCGGCCACGTCCACCTCAAAGACATGGGACAACTGGTGGCCCGCGAGATCGAACGCGCCGGCGGCGTTGCCAAAGAATTCAACACCATTGCCGTCGACGACGGCATCGCCATGGGCCATGACGGCATGCTCTATTCGCTGCCGAGCCGCGAGATCATCGCTGACTCCGTGGAGTACATGGTCAACGCCCACTGCGCCGATGCCATCGTGTGCATCTCCAACTGCGACAAAATCACCCCTGGTATGCTGATGGCCTCGTTGCGCCTCAACATTCCGGTGATTTTCGTCTCGGGCGGGCCGATGGAAGCGGGCAAAACCAAGCTGGCCAGCCACGGCCTCGACCTGGTAGACGCCATGGTGATCGCCGCCGACTCCAGCGCTTCTGACGAGAAGGTTGCCGAGTACGAACGCAGCGCTTGCCCGACCTGCGGTTCGTGCTCCGGCATGTTCACCGCTAACTCGATGAACTGCCTGACCGAAGCCCTTGGCCTGGCCTTGCCCGGCAACGGTTCGGCACTGGCTACCCACAGCGACCGCGAGCAATTGTTCCTGCAAGCTGGGCGCACCATCGTTGATCTGTGCCGCCAGTACTACATCGAGAACGACGATTCTGTTCTGCCGCGCAACATTGCCAATTTCAAGGCGTTCGAAAACGCCATGACGCTGGATATCGCCATGGGCGGTTCGACCAACACCATCCTGCACTTGCTGGCCGCTGCCCAAGAGGCCGAAATCGACTTCGACCTCAAAGACATCGACCGCCTGTCACGTCATGTACCGCAGCTGTGCAAAGTGGCGCCGAACATCCAGAAGTACCACATGGAAGACGTGCACCGCGCTGGGGGTATCTTCTCTATTCTGGGTTCGCTGGCCCGTGGTGGCCTGCTGCACACCGAACTGCCGACCGTACACAGCAAGACCATGGCCGAAGGCATCGCCAAGTGGGACATCACCCAGACTGACGACGAAGCCGTGCACACCTTCTTCAAGGCAGGCCCGGCCGGTATCCCGACGCAAACAGCCTTCAGCCAGTCGACCCGTTGGGAAACTCTGGACGACGACCGCGAAAACGGCTGTATCCGCAGTGTTGAACACGCCTACTCGCAAGAAGGCGGCCTGGCTGTGCTGTACGGCAACATCGCGCTGGATGGCTGCGTGGTCAAAACCGCAGGTGTCGACGAGTCGATCCACGTATTCGAAGGCAACGCCAAAATCTTTGAAAGCCAAGACAGCGCCGTGCGCGGCATTTTGGCTGACGAAGTGCAGGCCGGTGACATCGTGATCATCCGTTACGAAGGTCCAAAAGGCGGCCCTGGCATGCAAGAAATGCTTTACCCAACCTCGTACCTGAAGTCCAAAGGCCTGGGCAAAGCCTGTGCCCTGCTGACCGATGGTCGTTTCTCGGGTGGCACATCAGGCCTGTCTATCGGCCACGCTTCCCCAGAAGCCGCTGCCGGCGGTGCGATTGGTCTGGTGCAAGACGGCGACAAAGTGCTGATCGACATTCCGAACCGTTCGATCAACCTGCTGATCAGCGACGAAGAAATGGCAGCGCGTCGTGCCGAGCAAGACAAGAAAGGCTGGAAGCCGGTAGAAGTGCGCCCGCGCAAAGTCACCACGGCACTCAAGGCCTACGCTTTGTTGGCTACCAGCGCTGACAAGGGCGCTGTACGTGACAAGGCGCTGCTGGACAAGCTCGTTCCTTAAGCGGCAAGGCTCACGCGGCAAGTCGCAAGTTGAAGCAGACCGAGCTGTTCAACTTGTCGCTTGCCGCTTTGTAGCTCAAAGCTGCCCCTTCTCGCTTATTCCCAAAACCTAGGTCTCCATTCCACATCGGTATATTTGTCGATATATCAACCTGTTAGGATTTCCTGTTCGCAATTGTTGCATCCAAAGACTGGTACAAGTCGCCCCTCGGAGCTTTCATGAATTTCCCGCTGATCCTTAATCTGCTGGTGTTCCTCGCGTTGCTGTTCGGCTTGTCGCTGACCCGCCACACCGCGTGGAGCCTGGCAAAAAAAGTCTTGCTGGCGCTGGTACTTGGCGTGTTGTTCGGCCTAGGCCTGCACCTTATTTACGGGGGCGATAACCCGACCCTGAAAACGTCCATCGGCTGGTTCGACCTGGTCGGCAGTGGCTACGTGCAACTGCTGCAAATGATCGTGATCCCGCTGGTGTTTGCCTCGATCCTCAGTGCGGTCGCCCGACTGCACAACGCCTCTTCTCTAGGCAAGATCAGCTTTCTGACCATCGGCACACTGCTGTTCACCACCATGATTGCAGCGCTGGTGGGTATCGGCCTGACCAACCTGTTCGGCCTGACTGCCGAAGGCTTGGTGGCGGGTGCTGCAGAAATGAGCCGCCTGAACATCATCCAGAATGAGTACGCCGGTAAAGTGGCGGACTTGAATGTGCCGCAGTTGTTGCTGTCGTTTATCCCGCAAAACCCGTTTGCAGACCTGGCCCGTGCCAAGCCGACCTCGATCATCAGTGTGGTGATCTTCGCTGCTTTCCTGGGCGTCGCCGCGTTGCAGTTGTTCAAGGACGAGCCGGAAAAAGGCAGCAAAGTGCTGAACGCCATCGACACCCTGCAAGCTTGGGTGATGCGCCTTGTACGTCTGGTCATGAAGCTGACCCCGTACGGCGTGTTGGCATTGATGACCAAAGTGGTGGCCATGTCCAACCTGCAAGACATCATCAAACTCGGCAGTTTTGTGGTGGTGTCCTACATCGGTCTGGCTGTGATGTTTGTGATTCACGGCATGATTGTGTCGTTTGCCGGTATTAGCCCGCTGCGCTTCTTCCGCAAAGTATGGCCGGTGCTGACGTTTGCCTTCACCAGCCGTTCCAGTGCAGCGAGTATTCCGCTGAGTATCGAAGCACAAACCCGCCGCTTGGGGATCCCGTCCTCGATCGCCAGCTTTGCTGCCTCGTTTGGCGCCACCATTGGTCAAAACGGCTGTGCAGGCCTGTACCCGGCAATGTTGGCGGTGATGGTTGCTCCGACTGTGGGCATCAACCCGCTGGACCCGGTGTGGATCGCCACGCTGGTAGCCATTGTGACCTTGAGCTCGGCCGGTGTGGCGGGCGTGGGTGGCGGTGCAACCTTTGCCGCATTGATCGTACTGCCGGCGATGGGCTTACCGGTGTCGTTGGTGGCGCTGTTGATTTCGGTTGAGCCGTTGATCGACATGGGCCGCACAGCGCTGAACGTTAGCGGTGCAATGGTAGCCGGCACCGTGACCAGCCAGATCATGCACGAGACTGACAAGGCTGTATTAGCTGAAGACGATCACGGCGATTTGGCCCACGCGTAAACACTTTGCCCTCACCTCAACGCTCTCCCAGTGGGCATAGGCGGCGATCTTTTAAAGATAAAAGATCCCCGTCTGCGCCAGCTTTACAAAAGTGGGATGGTCGAGCCACAGCGAGGCACCGAGTGGAGGGGCAGGGACCTTTTGGTTTCTTTTGGGCCCTTCCAAAAGGGACGTGCCGTAAAGGCGCAACCTTAAGTAGCCGTGACCGCAGCAACGGATATGTCCCCAGCTTACAAAGGCTTAATGCACCACTTCAGAGTGGTCTAGATACCCATGCCCTGTGGGAGAGGGTCAAGTTTAGGCAGGCTTCTTAAGCGCCAGCAATCGACGCAATTCAGCCAGCGCAGGCGCCGTATCAGGACGCACGCCGCGCCACAGGTAGAAGGCTTCTGCGGCCTGTTCTGCCAGCATCCCCAAACCATCCATGACCTTGCCCGCGCCCTGCTCGCCCGCCCATACACAAAACGGCGTTGGCGCGCTTCCATACATCATGTCGTAGCACAGGGTTTTACCCGGCTCGATCAAGCTGCTGGCAATCGGCGGCACTTCACCGGCCAAGCTGGCTGACGTGGCATTGATGATCAGATCAACCGGCTCATGCAACCAGTCAAAACCACTGGCAGCTACCGACCCCAGATCACTGAACAGCTCGGCCAGCACTTCGGCTTTTTCCACGGTACGGTTGGCAATGGTGACCGCCGCAGGCCCTTCGGCCAGAATCGGCTCCAGCGCCCCGCGTACAGCGCCGCCTGCTCCCAGAATCAGAATACGTTTGCCCTTGAGGCTGAAACCGGCGTTCACGGTTAAATCACGCACCAGGCCAGCACCGTCGGTGTTATCGCCCAGCAAGCGGCCGTCTACCAGCTTGCTCAAGGTATTGACCGCGCCCGCGCGCTGCGCCCTTGCGGTCAACTGATCAGCCAAACGGTAGGCGTCTTCCTTGAAGGGCACGGTGACATTGGCGCCGCGCCCTTTTTCGAAAAAGGCCCGGGCGCAACCGGAAAAATCGTCCAGCGGCGCCAGCAAGGTGTCGTACTGCATGGCTTGGGCGGTTTGTTCGGCAAACAAGCGGTGGAGCACGGGGGATTTGCTGTGAGCAATCGGGTTGCCGAAAACGACGTAACGGTCCATCACGCTCGCTCCTCAGCCAACCAGTCGCGGTCTTGCAGGAAGTAATCGGTCAAACGCGCCTCCTCGCTACCCGGCAGCGCTTTCCAGTCATAACCCCAGCGCACTTGCGGCGGCAATGACATCAGGATCGATTCGGTGCGCCCCCCCGATTGCAGGCCGAACAGCGTGCCACGGTCGTACACCAGGTTGAATTCGACGTAACGGCCACGGCGGTATTCCTGAAATTCACGCTGTTGCGCGGTGAATTCGGTGGCTTTGCGGCGCTGAACAATCGGTAAGTAGGCGTCGATGTAGGCGTCACCAATCGCGCGAATAAAAGCGAAGCAGGTGTCGAAATCCCATTCGTTCAAGTCATCAAAGAACAAGCCACCAATACCGCGCGGCTCGTTGCGATGTTTGATGTGGAAGTAGCTGTCGCACCAAGCCTTGTAGCGCGGGTACACGTCAGCGCCGAACGGTGCACAGGCTTGCTCGGCTACGCGGTGCCAGTGCACACAGTCTTCTTCGACGGCGTAATAAGGCGTGAGGTCGAAGCCGCCGCCAAACCACCAGACCGGTTCTTCGCCCTCTTTTTCCGCGATGAAAAAACGTACGTTGGCGTGGGAGGTTGGCACATGCGGGTTGTGTGGGTGAATCACCAGCGACACGCCCAGGGCCTCAAAACCGCGACCTGCCAGCTCCGGGCGGTGGGCACTGGCAGAAGGCGGCAGGCCGCTGCCGAACACGTGGGAAAAATTTACGCCGCCTTTTTCAATGACGTTGCCGTCTGCGATCACGCGGGTACGGCCACCGCCGCCCGCCGGGCGTTCCCAGGCGTCTTCGATAAAATGGGCGCCGCCGTCTTCAATGTGCATCGCGTTGCAAATGCGGTCTTGAAGGTCGAGCAGGTAGGCTTTAACGGCCTCGGTGCGAGTAGTCATGACATCACCTTAAAATCGGGCAAAGCGACGCGGCACGCCGCTCAGAGCGGGGCCGGCGGCAAAGAAACGGGAACAGACCCTAGCATATCACCGCATAAAGCTTCGCCGCAGTTGACGAAGATCACGCCAGAGCGTTGGATAGGGGCTTCGTCAAACCAACGAGGACAGTGCAGATGGCTAAGCGTATCCAGTTTCGGGCCCACGGCGGGCCCGAAGTACTTGAGTATGTCGACTTCACACCCGCAGAGCCGGGTCCGCAGCAAGTCCGCGTAAGCAACAAGGCCATCGGTCTGAATTTTATCGACACCTATTACCGGGGCGGTTTGTACCCACTACCAGAGCTGCCGTCCGGGCTGGGCAATGAAGCCGCAGGCATCGTCGATGCCGTGGGCAGTGATGTGCACAACGTCAAAGTCGGCGACCGTGTGGCTTACGGCACCGGGCCGCTGGGCGCGTACAGCGAGTTGCACGTACTACCGGCCGCCAACGTGGTTAGGCTTCCCGACGATATTTCGTTTGAGCAAGCCGCCGCGGTGATGCTCAAAGGGCTGACGGTGCAGTACCTGTTGCGTCAGACCTATGAACTCAAGGGTGGTGAAACCATCTTGTTCCATGCGGCTGCGGGTGGCGTCGGCTCAATTGCCTGCCAGTGGGCCAAGGCGCTAGGCGTAAAGTTGATTGGCACGGTCAGCTCGCCTGAGAAGGCGGCTCTGGCGAAAAAGCTGGGGGCATGGGAAACCATCGACTACAGCCATGAAGACGTGGCCAAGCGTGTGCTGGAATTGACCGACGGCAAAAAATGCCCGGTGGTGTATGACGGCGTCGGCAAAGACACGTGGCTGACCTCTCTGGACTGCGCCGCACCGCGTGGTTTGGTTGTCAGTTTCGGCAACGCATCCGGGGCCGTGAGCGGGGTCAACCTGGGTATTTTGTCGCAGAAGGGATCGCTGTACGTGACCCGACCGACATTGGCCAGTTACGCCAATAACGCCCAAAACCTGCAGGCCATGGCGGACGAACTGTTTGAGATGATCCGCAGCGGCAAAGTGGCGGTCGATATCAACCAGCGCTTTGCGCTCAAGGATGCGGCCAAGGCCCAGACTGAGTTGTCGGCGCGACGCACTACCGGTTCGACCATCTTGTTGCCTTGATTCACGCCTGTAGCCGCTGCCGAAGGCTGCGATCGGCGGCGAAGCCGTCGTGAAATCGGATGTCTCGGTCATTCTGAACGACCGCGGTTTCAGGATTTACGACGGCTTCGCCGCCGATCGCAGCCTGCGGCAGCGGCTACAGGAAATTGTATTTCAAACCATCTTTAGGCCGGGCGCACCACCTTGCCCGTCGCCAGATCACGAATCAGACTCGGGTTTTTACGCCCACCCAGATTGCCGCCCAACACATGATCGATTTGACCTCGGAAATACTGCTCAACCTTGAGCCGCGTCCGTGCCGCCGGCAAACCGGCCGGATTGGCGGAGGTCGATACAATCGGTCCCACCAACGAACACAACTCACGCACCAACGGGTGGTCGCTCACTCGCAAAGCCACCGTGTCATGCACGCCAGTGATCCATTCTGGCAATAATCCTTGATGCGGCACTAGCCAGGTATTGGGCCCGGGCCAAGTGCTGCCCATGCGGTCGAGCCACTTTTGAGGAAAGTCTTCGAACAGAAAGTCGAACTGGCGAATGTTGTCGGCTATCAGAATCAGGCCTTTATCCACAGGTCGTGATTTGATCGCCAGCAAACGCTCCACCGCCTCTTCATCCCACGGGTCGCAACCCAGTCCCCACACAGCCTCGGTCGGGTAGGCAATCACCGCGCCCGCACGAATTGCTCTTGCTGCTTGCTGGACGCGCCAGGTGCTGATCATCAAATGTCTCCAAAATAGGTGCTGTGCGCAGTGTACTTAGCTGGCGCAAGCAAACCAACGCCCGCCCTCCAGCACCACGCGCCCCTCCAACTCAAGTTCGGTCAAGGCGGCCAATAACCGGGGAAGCTCCCAACCGCTGGCGCTGACCAGACCTTCACTGGTGTAAGGCGCCGCCTGCAACAATTGCACGAGCGGATGATAGCTGGGGGTGAACAGGTCCGCTGTGGCTAACGGTAAAGATCGCCAGCCACGCAGGCCTTCGAGAATATCGTCGACCGTTTCAACCAGCGTTGCGCCATCGCGAATCAACTGGTGACAGCCACGTGCCCCCGGATGGTGGATGGAACCGGGAATGGCGTAGACCTCGCGCCCTTGTTCGGCCGCCAGCCGGCCGTGATCAGCGAGCCACTCGCCACACTGGCTTCGACCACCAATACGCCGAGTGACAATCCGCTGATAATTCGATTGCGCCGTGGGAAGTTGCCGGGCAGCGGCCCGGCTTCTAACGGAAACTCTGAAACCACTGCGCAGCCGCCGTTAATCATCGCGTCAGCCAAGGCACGATGGCGCTGTGGATAAAGTTTTTCGAGTCCCGTGCCCAGCACCCCCACGGTAAGCCCGCCGGCATCAAGGGCTGCCCGATGGGCCACACCGTCGACGCCCAATGCCAAACCACTGGTGATGACAAATCCGGCACTGGCCAGGCTGCGTGAAAATGCACCGGTGGTATCCAGCCCAGGCCGGGAGGCGCGTCGGCTGCCGACGATTGCCAACTGGGGTTTCTCCAGTATTGAAGGATCACCGGCCACGAATAGCAGCGGCGGCGCATCGCACAATTCGCTTAATAACGCCGGGTAGTGCGCCTGATCATGCAACAAGAGATGCTGGCTTGAGCGCTCAAGCCAGCGTAATGCAGCGCTGGCGCCATTGCGAACCTGCGGACTGCGCCGGGCCTGCGCACAGGCGGCGGGCAAGCCTAACGCCGACCAGGCGCTGGCGGGCGCGCCCAGCGCCGAACTGGCGCAACCGAAGGCACGAAACAGCGTGTAATAACGCTTGGGCCCCACGTCGGGTAACAGGTGTAAGCGCAAGCGAGCCTCAAGCTCGGAAGGGGAAATATCGGGCAACGGCATGTGATCATCCTTGATCGTTCAAAGCGCTGGCAAGGCCGGCACAAGCTGTGGATAAGTCTGTGAACAAGTTGTTTGCCAAGCCATGAAAAACCCCAGCTTGAGCATCCGGCCGGCACTTGAAATGGCGCATGGAAACCCAACTTTAGTTGAGGGTTACAGGCAGGCGCCGCACGTTGGTTTCAAACTGCGACAGCGCGCGCTCGGCTCATGCCCTGTGCACTCCGGCAGCTAGTCGTTTCATCCGCAGGGGAATCCCTTTATTATGTGCGTTCGCGTAAAACGCCAGAGCCCGAGCGGGCTGTCTTCTGAAGGGGACGTTTTGCACAGGTTGCCCGAAGTCCTCAGGACCACCTGACAACCGTTTTTGAATCTTTCACACAGTGCATCAAACAAACTTATGGCTATTTTAAACATCCTCGAATTCCCAGACTCGCGACTGCGCACCATCGCCAAGCCCGTGGCGGTTGTGGACGACGAAGTCCGTCAGTTGATCGATGACATGTTTGAAACCATGTACGAGGCGCCGGGCATTGGCCTGGCCGCCACGCAAGTCAACGTGCATAAACGCATCGTGGTCATGGACCTGAGCGAAGACCGCAGCGAACCCATGGTGTTTATCAACCCTGAGTTCGAGGCCCTGACCGACGAGATGGACCAGTATCAGGAAGGCTGCCTGTCTGTTCCGGGTTTCTATGAAAACGTCGATCGACCACAACGTGTCAAAATCAATGCGCTGGACCGTGATGGCAAACCCTTTGAAATGATTGCCGAAGGCCTGCTGGCCGTGTGCATTCAGCACGAATGTGACCACCTCAACGGCAAGCTGTTTGTTGATTACCTGTCTAATCTCAAGCGTGACCGGATCAAGAAGAAGCTGGAAAAACTGCACCGCCAGAACGCTTGATCTCAAGATCCAATTATTGACGCGGCTCCGGTAGCCGCTGTCGAGGCACGAAGGCTGCGATCGGGCGCGAGGCGCGCCGTATCCACGCTCTACGGATATGCCTGATGTACTCTATCGCCGGGTTTTGCGACGGCTCTACAGCCGTTCGCAACCTTCGTACCTCGTCAGCGGCTACAGGTATTTCGAAGGATTACTCCAGCGCGTCACCCCATTCCAAGTGAGTAATTCATGACTGAGCCACTGCGCATCGTCTTTGCTGGCACCCCAGAATTCGCCGCTGAACACCTTAAGGCACTGCTAGACAGCCCTTACGAGATTGTCGCGGTCTACACCCAACCGGATCGCCCGGCAGGGCGCGGGCAAAAGCTGATGCCAAGCCCGGTCAAGCAATTGGCCCTTGAGCACCACATCCCTGTGATGCAACCGCCCACCCTGCGTGTTCCCGAAGCCCAAGCCGAACTCGCGGCATTGAAGCCCGATCTGCTGGTGGTGGTGGCGTACGGCCTGATTCTGCCCCAGGTTGTACTCGATATTCCGCGCCTGGGCTGCATCAACAGCCATGCCTCGTTGCTGCCACGCTGGCGCGGCGCAGCACCCATTCAACGCGCCATCGAGGCAGGCGACAGCGAGAGCGGTGTGACCGTCATGCGCATGGAGGCAGGTCTGGACACCGGCCCCATGCTGCTCAAGTCTGTGACCCCGATCAGCGCCGACGATACGGGCGGCAGCCTGCACGACCGTTTGGCCAAGCTCGGGCCGCCTGCGGTGATCGAAGCGATCGCCGGTCTGGCGGCCGGAACGTTACAAGGTGAAGTGCAGGACGACAGCCTGGCGACCTATGCCCACAAACTGAACAAAGACGAAGCCCGAATTGACTGGACGCGCCCGGCAGTGGAGCTGGAGCGAGTGATTCGCGCTTTCAATCCTTGGCCCATCTGCCACAGCACACTCAACGGTGAAGCCCTGAAAGTGTTGGCCGCCACTCTGGCTGACGCTCAAGGCGAACCGGGGCAGATTCTCGCCGCCAGCAAGGACGGCTTGATCGTAGGATGTGGAGAAGGCGCGTTGTGCCTGACCCGCCTGCAATTGCCCGGTGGCAAAGCGCTGAGTTTCAGCGATTTTTTCAACAGCCGTCGTGAGAAATTCGCCGTCGGTACGGTTTTGGGTGCCGCACAATGAATCCGCGTCTGGCCGCTGCCAAAGCCCTGACCGCCGTCCTGAACGGCAAGGCATCGCTCAACAGTTCGTTGCCGTTACAACTGGATAAAGTCGAGGTACGTGACCGCGGCCTGACTCAGGATTTGGCCTTTGGTACGGCGCGCTGGCAGCCACGCTTGTCGGCACTGGCCAACAAACTGCTGCAAAAGCCGTTCAAAGCCGCCGACGCAGACGTTGAAGCGTTGTTGTTGGTGGGCTTGTATCAACTGCTCTACACGCGCATTCCGGCCCACGCAGCCATCGGTGAAACCGTCGGCTGCGCTGACAAACTGAAAAAGCCCTGGGCCAAAGGCCTGCTCAATGCCGTCTTGCGCAATGCGCAACGCGAGAGCGAAGCCTTGCTCGCCGAACTGGAACACGACCCAGTGGTGCGTACCGCGCACCCACGCTGGCTGCAAAAATCGCTGAAAGCGTTTTGGCCCCAGCAGTGGGAAGCCATTTGCGCGGCCAACAACGCGCATCCGCCGATGATTTTGCGGGTCAATCGTCGCCATCATAGCCGTGATGCCTATCTGCAATTGCTGATCGAAGCAGGTATCGAAGCCCAGCCTTGCACCTTCAGCCAGGACGGCATCGTGCTGGCTGAAGCCTGCGATGTGCGCAACTTGCCGGGCTTTGCAGAAGGTTGGATCAGCGTTCAGGACGAAGCGGCGCAATTGGCTGCTGACCTGCTGGATCTGGCCCCCGGCCAGCGCGTGCTTGACGCCTGCTGTGCACCCGGTGGCAAGACCTGCCACATTCTCGAAGTCGAGCCCCAACTGGCCGGCGTGGTCGCCGTGGATCTGGAGGCCAAGCGTCTGGTGCGGGTTCGCGAAAACCTTGAGCGTTTGGGCCTGAGTGCCGAGTTAATTGCCGCCGATGGCCGCGACACCGCTGCCTGGTGGGACGGCAAACCGTTCCAGCGCATATTGCTGGATGCCCCTTGCTCGGCAACCGGTGTTATCCGTCGCCACCCGGACATCAAGCTGACGCGTCAGCCTGACGACATTGCAGCCCTCGCCGCTTTGCAAGGCGAGTTGCTTGACGCGATGTGGCCTACGCTGGAAGTCGGTGGCATCTTGCTCTATGCCACCTGTTCGACGTTACCGACCGAAAACACCGAAGTCATCGAAGCCTTTTTGGCCCGCACACCCGGTGCGCGGGAGCTGGATATTGCTGGCGCGTTCGGCATCAAGCAGCCGCACGGCCGACAATTGCTGGCTCAGGAAGGCGGGCACGACGGATTTTATTACGCCAAGTTGATCAAGATCGCTGCCGTTCGCAGCTAAACAGGGACTGACGGCATGAAAATCATCATTCTCGGCGCAGGTCAGGTCGGCGGCACCCTGGCTGAGCATTTGGCCAGCGAAGCTAACGACATCACGGTGGTCGATACCGATGGCGATCGCCTGCGCGACCTCGGTGACCGTCTCGATATTCGTACTGTGCAAGGCCGCGCTTCGCTGCCCAATGTGCTGCGTCAAGCGGGCGCCGACGACGCCGACATGCTGGTGGCTGTGACCAACAGCGATGAGACCAATATGGTCGCGTGCCAAGTGGCGTACTCGCTGTTTCACACCCCGACCAAAATCGCGCGCGTGCGTGAGTCGGCCTACCTGACTCGCGGTGAAGAGCTGTTCGACAATGACGCCATTCCGGTGGACGTGTTGATCAGCCCTGAGCAAGTGGTGACCAACTACATCAAACGCCTGATCGAACACCCGGGCGCCTTGCAGGTGATCGACTTTGCCGACGGCAAGGCCCAATTGGTGGCGGTCAAGGCGTACTACGGCGGGCCGCTGATTGGTCAGCAATTACGCCAGTTACGCGAACACATGCCCAATGTCGACACACGGGTTGCCGCCATTTTCCGCCGTGATCGTCCGATAACCCCCCGTGGCGATACCGTGATCGAAGCGGACGACGAAGTGTTTTTCATCGCCGCCAAAGCCAATATTCGTGCGGTGATGAGTGAAATGCGCCGCCTGGATGAAAGCTACAAGCGCATCGTGATTGCGGGCGGCGGGCAGATTGGCGAGCGGCTGGCCGAAGCCATTGAAAGCCGCTATCAGGTCAAGATCATCGAGATGAGCCCTGCGCGTTGTCGCTACTTGTCAGACACGCTCGACAGCACTGTGGTGTTGCAAGGCAGCGCTTCGGACCGCGACTTGATGCTCGAAGAAAACATCGCCGATGCCGACCTGTTTCTGGCCCTGACCAACGATGATGAAGCCAACATCATGTCGTCGCTGCTGGCCAAGCGTCTGGGTGCGAAAAAGGTGATGACCATTATCAACAACCCCGCCTATGTGGACTTGATTCAGGGCGGCGAGATCGATATCGCCATCAGCCCGCAGCTGGCCACCATCGGCACGCTGCTGGCCCACGTACGCCGGGGCGATATTGTCAGCGTTCACTCCTTGCGTCGGGGAGCCGCCGAGGCCATCGAGGCCATCGCCCACGGTGACTCGAAGTCGAGCAAGGTGATTGGCCGTCGTATTGGTGAAATCCACTTGCCTCCAGGTACGACCATCGGCGCGATCATTCGCGACGAAGAAGTGCTGATTGCTCACGACGCGACCGTGGTCAATGCAGGCGACCATGTGATCTTGTTCCTTGTGGATAAAAAGCATATTCGCGACGTCGAGAAGCTATTCCACGTGGGATTGAGTTTCTTCTAAGGAGATTGGCGTGCTGGAATCACTTGAAAAGATGCTGGCCAAGGGTGTGGATAACGCATTGCTGCGATTTGGTTTGGGCAAGGGCTATCTCGACCTTGGGGATCACCTCAAAGCCGTTGAACATCTACAGGCTTGCGTAGCGTTTGACCCCAAGTATTCCGCAGCGTGGAAGTTATTGGGCAAGGCTCAAGTGGCAGCGGGTGACAGAGTCGCCGCGCGCACGACGTGGGAGCAGGGCATAGCGGCAGCGCAAGCCCACGGCGATAAACAGGCTGAAAAAGAAATGACCGTCTTCTTGAAAAAGCTGGATAAGCCGCAAGCCTGAATGTGCAGGATGAGCGTGGGTGCGAAGGCTTGCCCCCGCTTTCCACCCTCAATCCTTGGGTGTCACGCCTTGGGCTTTTTGCGCGGTTTAAGGTACTTGGTCAGGCCCTGAAACCAGATGACCAATGCCGGGTTGCCTTTGATCTGAATCGACTTGTCTTGAATGCCGGTCATGAAAGCCAGTTGCTTGTTCTTGGCTTGCATCGTGGCAAAGCCATAATCAGCGTCTTTGAAGGCAATGGCAAAAGCAGGCTCCGGGTATAAACCCGAATGGCTGGTGATGCGAAGGTTTTTGACTTTGAAGTGACGGGCCACTTTGCCGTCGAGGGTTTGCAGCTGGAAAACCAGGTCTTTATCCACCAGTTGCTGCTGAAAAGCTGGGTTTTTGCGGCTGGCTCTGCCCATCAGGAAGCCCAGTATCCAGAGCAGAAAACGAAATTTCATGTGCGCGGCCTCGGGAAGTAATAACTAGCCGGCGCAGTGTAGCGATTTGAACCAAGAACTCCACTCATCTGCTGCGTTAGACGCAGAATAAGAAGATTTTGCCACTTATAGCCGCACAATCGGCTCAATCATTGTCAAAAATGGGCGCTGTCTTACCAGCTCGCCCATTTCTTCAGCCACCATTAATCGCGGCAATTGCCCGATTTATGGGTTAACGCTGTCTTTAAGAAACTTGCCCGGTTTGAAAGCCACGGTGTTGCTGGCCTTGATTTTTACCGGCTCGCCGGTTTGCGGATTTTTGCCGGTGCGCGCACCGCGATGACGCTGAATGAACGTACCGAAGCCGACCAGCGTAACGCTGTCTTTGCGGTGCAGGGCATTGGTGATTTCTTCAAGTACTGCATTGAGTACGCGGCTGGCTTGTTCTTTAGTGAGGTCAGCCTTGTCGGCGATAGCGGCGGCGAGATCTGGTTTACGCATGATGAAGCCTCTTTGACGGTTTTTTGTTGTTATGTCCGTGCTGCTCTCTAATGGAGCCGCGCTCAGGGCGCCGCAGGCTCTACTCTGCGGCAGACCGGAGTGAGAATGGCACGCGGCCAAAGCCTGCGCCAGCCTCAGGCGACGCTTTGTTGAGACAAGGCAATGTCATAAGCGACATAGACAGCGGTATTTACGCCAAAAGCGCAGGTAGCTCCTTATTGAGTGCCAGTTTTTCGCGAACCGCCTCACCCGTCAGCGCGTAACCGAGCAACTTGCCCTCAGCGTCGCGGCACAAGGCTTTAATGTCAGCACCCTGACCTTCCACGGTCCACACACCTTCGTGGCCACGGGGCACCGGTGACACCACCAGAGGGCAAACCGGGGTTTTGACCGTAATGGGCATCGCCCCGTAGCTCACCGCTGTGGGGTTACCTGCCAGTGTTTGTGCCAACGCCCGCGCGCAATTCATCAGGGGCATGACATAGAGCAGGCTCAAGCCCTCCACTTCGGCGCAATCGCCCAGCGCGTAAATATTGGCATGAGAGGTTTTGAGGTGACGATCGACCTCAATGCCGCGATTGACCTGTATGCCCGCCGCCGCAGCCATATCAATCCGCGGACGCAAACCAATCGCCGAGACCACCACATCACAGGCGATCACGCTGGCATCGGAGAGATGCGCTTGCAGCCCATCAGCGGTGCGTTCCAGGCGGTTCAACACCGGGCCCAGATGCAAACGCGCCCCGAGGCTTTCCAGACCTGCTTGCACGGCCGCAGCCGCAGCAGGATGCAACAGGGTGGGCATGACTTGCTCACACGGGGCCACCAGATCGACTTCGAAGCCACCGGCAATCAAGTCATTGGCAAATTCGCAGCCAATCAGACCAGCGCCCAGGATCAACACCCGACGTTTGCCAGCAGCAGCGGTGCGAAAACGCGCATAGTCTTGCAGGTCGTTGATCGGGAAAATGGCGTCCTGCGCATCCCCTTCTACCGGCACCTGCACGGTCTGCGCGCCCCACGCCAGAATCAAATCGCGGTAAGGCACTGCTTCTTCGCCAATCCACAGTTGTTTGTGGCCCGCATCAATACCGCTGATACGAGTGTGGATGCGCACCTGGGCGTTGAGTTGCGCGGCCATGGCCTCAGGCGTTGCCATGCTCAGACCGTCCGCCTCTTTATTCTTGCCAAAGCCGGTGGACAGCATGGGCTTGGAATAGGAGCGCCCATCATCTGCCGTGATCAACAGCAACGGGGTCTCGCTGTCCAGCTTGCGAAACTCCCGGGCCAGGTTATAGCCAGCCAGCCCAGTACCCACGATCACGACAGTTGCGTTCATTCCATTCTCCAGGGTTGAATCAGGTTGATAAGGGATCAATCAGTTGATTTCGATCATCTCGAAATCCATTTTGCCGACACCACAGTCCGGGCACAGCCAGTCTTCAGGAACGTCCTGCCACAACGTACCGGGCGCAATACCGTCATCCGGCCAGCCGTCGGCTTCGTTGTAAATCAGTCCACATACAATGCATTGCCACTTTTTCATGAGTTTATTTCCTAGGGTTCAGGCCGCACGAGGCCACAGACTTGTCTAGACCTGCTGCGTTGCTCGTCATTTTCAGGGCGTTTTGTACTGATGACCACCGTGATATGCAAGCACGATTGCCGCCAGTAACCGCTCAAGCGCTCATTCTATAAGCAGCGTGCTAAGCTCGCGGGCCTCAATGGCTGCCAATTATGACCTACCGTGTCGCACATGACGTCTCCACTGATCTCCCCTGCCTGGCTTGAACAAAGCCACCTGCACACCACGCCTGATGAACAAACACTCGATTGGTTGTTCGACCAGGGTTCATTGACTCGCCGGCTCACCGCGCTTTCAGACGGTGCTTTTAGCGTGCTGCCGCTGCTTGAGGGCTGGCAGACGCTGCGCAAGGACGAGTGCACAGCGCTCGACCTGCCTGAGGACAGCCGGGGCTGGGTACGCGAAGTCTATTTGCGTGGGCACCAGCAACCGTGGGTGTTTGCCCGCAGCGTCGCTGCCCACAGCGCTCTGGAGCAAGGCGGCCTGAACCTAGAAGCACTGGGAAACCGGTCGCTGGGCGAGCTGCTTTTTTGCGACCACGCCTTTGAGCGGGGCCCGTTGCAGGTATGCCACTACCCACGCGACTGGCTGCCGGTGGCGGATCGAGCCGACCACCTGTGGGCACGCCGCTCACGCTTTATACGCGGCACATTAAGCGTACTGGTGGCCGAAGTCTTTTTACCCCCTTTGTGGGCCACCCTGAGTGCCCGGCCGGAGAACAGCTGATGTACGTACGCCTGCTCAAATCGCTCAACCGCCTGAACCCACGGGCCTGGGACTTCATTCAACTGACCCGTATGGATAAACCCATCGGTATCTACCTGCTGCTGTGGCCAACGTTATGGGCGCTGTGGGTAGCCGCCAAGGGCGTACCGTCGCTGAGCAACCTGCTGATCTTTGTGCTGGGTGTGATCCTGACCCGAGCCGGTGGCTGTGTGATCAACGACTTTGCTGATCGCAAGGTGGACGGTCACGTCAAACGCACCGATCAACGACCTTTGGTCAGTGGAAAAATCAGCAGCAAAGAAGCGCTGGTTTTTTTTGCCCTGCTCATGGGTGCCAGCTTCCTGCTGGTGCTGTGCACCAATACCCCGACCATCTTGCTCTCCTTTGGCGGGCTGGCTTTGGCCGCCACTTACCCGTTCATGAAGCGCTACACCTACTACCCGCAAGTGGTATTGGGCGCAGCATTCTCGTGGGGCATGCCGATGGCGTTTACCGCCGAAACCGGAAGCGTGCCGGCGGCAGCGTGGCTGCTCTACATCGCCAACTTGCTGTGGACGGTGGGGTATGACACGTACTACGCCATGACCGACCGCGAAGACGACCTGAAAGTCGGGGTTAAATCCACCGCCATCCTGTTTGGCGATGCAGACCGCGTCATCATCCTCACACTGCAATGTTTAGCCTTGGTGTGCTTGTTGTTGGCGGGCTCGCACTTTGAGTTGGGCGGCTGGTTTCATCTGGGCTTATTGGCCGCAGCGGCCTGCTTTGTGTGGGAATTCTGGTACACGCGAGACCGCGATCCCCAACGGTGCTTTAAAGCCTTCTTGCACAACCATTGGGCGGGATTGGCGATCTTTATCGGCATCGTACTCAATTACGCGCTGGGGTAACCCCTGTGCGCCGTGGGGCAGCGGCTCTGTGGTATTGACCACACGATGCTGCTGCACTCACGTTGTTCACTCCTTCATGACGGAACTTAAAGTAAATGCACTGCGTTAATGCCCGTGAAACTCAATACAAGTAGTTATTTGTAGGCTAATTCACACAACATTAAAGCCAACTTCCTACTCAATAAAACATTGTAGATGTCAGTTAGTGTGAACTATAACTGTAATACGTTATTACAAGTTACCGCTGCCTTGAAGTTAATTGGCGTCATCACGCGTTGCCTATCATCTTTAGTGACTGTGCTAACAAGGAGTAAGGATGTTGCGTTCCCTGAGCCCTCCCGCCACAAGTCGACCCTATAGCGAAGTTTGCCAACCACATGAAGTGCCACAGTCGGCGGCTTCAACGGCTGACTTGGTGTGCGCTCGCATGGAGGCTGGCCAGTTGCGTTTTTCAAGCCAGGAAGATCGGCATCAGGCTTTCTCCACCGGTGTATTTCTGCTGCACATTCCCGATGATCTGGATGTGGGTGCCGCCGATCAGTTTGCCAATGAGTTTTATCGGGGTGACGCCAGCCTGTATGGAGGGTTCAAGGCGTTAACCTCTGGCTCATTTGACGATGGCTTGCTGGGGTTTCACCGGTGGGTCGATCAGATTGAGCAATTCTTGCTTGAGCGCAGATTCTGGGGCAGTCATTACCCCGTCGAAATTGCGCTTATCGGCGAGCAAATGACCGCTTTGTCACAGCAAATAGTCTGTGCCGCGCTGGAGTTTGCGGGTATCCCGCCTTCAGTCTGGCTACGGGGTAGCGGCAGCTGTTCTCACGCCGAAGGCGCCTATCACCTGACGTTCAATCATTACCGCACTCAGCTGGACGCGGTGGGTTTGAGTGCTCACAAGGATGATGGCTTTCTGACAATTTTACGCACCACCCGTCAGGGCCTTGAAGTGAATCGATGTGACCGCTGGGAACGCGTAGACGCTGCACCAGATCTGTTCGTGATTAACTTTGGCTTATCAATGGAAATCCTGACGGCCCGCTGCCCGTCACCGGTATCGGCTATTTTGCATCGGGTCTCGCAACAAACCGAGGATCGAACCAGCTTTGGTCATTTCAGCTCGAGCAACTTTATAGAGCGTGATCAAGGCTGCTTTACGTATTGTCCTGAACAAGGCCTGCAACGGGCACTCGGTAAACCGGCACTGTTACAGGCTCACAGCCGCGAATATTGCTCGCACATTCTTTATTCGGGCTGTTCTCGAGATGAAACAGCCTGATTGGCACTTGCCCAAGGGCAATAACAGCCTACCGCCAGAGTATGCGTGGCGTTTGCCGGGCGGCCTTGGCTTAGGGCTTGCAAAACAGGTTCGACAAAGCTGTTGCTCGCGTTGCAGGTAGCCCCTTCACTGTAAGGCCCGATGTAAGCCAATTTACCGCTGCGGTCCCAGATCGCGATGGCCGGACTGGCGCTCAAGTGTTCTGCGCCGTGGACATTGGTCAAAGGTTTGAGGGCACCCAGGCTGATGGGCAATTGGCCGTGTGTGCCGGGTCTTTGAACGGCGTAGAACTCGATGCCTTGTGGCGCATAGTGGGCGATCAGCTCGCTCAAGTGCTGGTAGTTGCCCACATTGCACGGGCAACCCGGGTCCCAGAAGTGCACGACGCGAATGGCGCCCGACCCTGACAATTCGGCAGGTAAACGCAGCGTGCCCCCGTCGAACAGCACTGCTTGATCACTGAACGTGCGAATGTAACGGCCTTGAAACCAGTCGTAAGCCCACCATAACCCCACAGCGCATAACAGCGTCAGCAGACAGGCCAGAAGGTTTTTTAACGTGAGCACAGGCATGCAATCGGGTCCTCGAAGGACGCGTAGCTTGCCATGCTTGAGCCGACAGATGAATATCGTCGGTCTATAAAGCCTGTTTGGAAATCGCTATGTCCCCCCCGTTTTCTCCCGATGGCTTGCGCGCCAGCTTGCAACCCTTGAGCGCAGGCCAGCCACTGTCGAGCGATGGTTTGGCGTACCAGCATTTTTACGGACTGGATTTTGCCCAACGACCCGCACCTGTGCGTCGGCAATTGGGACGCTTCAGTGCAGCAGGATACGACGTGGTCAGCCAGGTCTGGTGGCCTGAACGTGCGGTAGCGACGCTCTTTGTGATCCACGGTTTTTACGACCACATGGGCTTGTACCGGCATGTCATTGAGTGGGGGTTGAACCACGGCTTCGCGGTGATTGCCTGTGACTTGCCGGGGCATGGTTTGTCGAGTGGCGAGCGCGCCAGTATTGATGATTTCGCGCAGTATCAAGCGGTGCTGCAGGGTTTGTTTATCGAGGCACAAACACTGGCGCTACCCAAGCCCTGGCATCTGTGTGGCCAGAGTACGGGGGGCGCCATTGTGCTGGACCATGTACTGCGCAATGGCGATTCAAGCCCGGCTCAGGGGCAGGTGGTCTTGTTGTCGCCATTGGTCAGGCCCAAGGACTGGAACTGGTCGAAATTCAGTTATTACCTGCTTAGACCTTTCGTCAAAGGGATCGCCCGGCGCTTCAGCGAGAATTCCAATGACCCCGACTTTCTGCCCTTTCTGAAAGCCGACCCCTTGCAGCCGTTGCGCCTGCCAACCGCGTGGGTAGGGGCATTGGCGCGCTGGATACCGCGTATCGAAAACGCACCGCCCTGCACCCGTCAACCTATCGTCATTCAGGGCTCGGCCGACAAAACCGTCGATTGGCAACATAACCTTGAAGTGTTGAACGCCAAGTTCAATCAGCCGCAGGTGATGGTGCTGCCAAATGCGCGGCATCATTTAGCGAATGAGACGGCTGAAATACGCGAGCACTATTTTGCGTTTCTGGACCGTTTTTTTTGAGCTGAGCCGAAGGCGCAGAACCCTGCTGAGTACTAGGTTTCATGAGTACTCAGCAGAGCCTGATTGACGCTTGTCGGGCGGGGCTTCAATCCTTCTTGAGGACTTTGGCCAAGACAATTTTCGGGCCTTTCATCTTTTTGATGATGATGCGCAGGCCTTCCACTTCAAGGGTTTCTTCTTCTTCGGGCACCCGCTTCAAGGTGTCGTAGATGAGGCCGGCGATGGTTTCGGCCTCTACGTGGTCAAGGTCAACGCCCAGCAAGCGCTCGATCTTGAACAATGGCGTGTCACCGCGCACCAGCAGCTTGCCCGGCTGGTACGAAAGAATGCCGCGCTCGGCTTTGCGGTGTTCGTCTTGAATATCGCCGACCAATACTTCCAGCACGTCTTCCATCGTCAGGTAGCCGACCACTTTGCCATCCGCCTCTTCGACCAGTGCAAAGTGCGCGCCACCCTTACGAAAGCGTTCGAGCAACTGCGACAGCGGCATATGACGCGACACGCGCTCCAGAGGGCGGGTCAGCTCTTCAAGATTGAAGGTCTCGGGCAAGTGATCGAGGTCGGCCAGTTCCAGCAACAGGTCTTTGATGTGCAGCAACCCGAGGAACGTGTTGGTTTCAGCATCGTAGACCGGGTAACGACTGAATTTGTGACGACGAAACATCGCCAGAATTTCTTTCAGCGGTGCTTTGGAGTCCAGGGTCACCAGGTCTTCACGGGAGTTAGCCCAGTCGACCACTTCCAGCTCACCCATCTCGACCGCCGAGGCCAGTACGCGCATGCCTTGGTCGCTGGGGTCCTGACCACGGCTGGAGTGCAGAATCAGCTTAAGTTCTTCACGGCTGTAAGCGTGGTCATGATGCGCACCCGGCTCACCCTGCCCTGCAATCCGCAAAATGGCATTGGCACTGGCGTTGAGCAAATAAATGGCCGGGTACATCGCCCAGTAGAAGAGGTACAGCGGCACGGCGGTCCACAGCGACAACGTCTCGGGTTTGCGGATGGCCCAGGATTTTGGCGCCAGCTCGCCCACCACGATATGCAGGTACGAAATGACGAAGAAGGCGGCAAAGAACGACACGCCTTTAATCACTTCGGGCGATTCGACACCGATGGCGCCCAACAGCGGCTCCAAAATATGGGCGAACGCCGGCTCACCGACCCAGCCCAAGCCCAGCGATGCCAACGTAATGCCCAGCTGGCAGGCCGACAGATAGGCGTCGAGCTGGTTGTGAACAATGCGCAGGATCCGGCCGCTCCAGCCGTTAACGTCGGCAATGGACTCGACCCGTGTGGCGCGCAATTTGACCATGGAGAATTCAGCGGCAACGAAAAATCCGTTGAGCAGAACCAGGATCAGAGCAAAAAGAATCATGCCGAAGTCGGCAAAGAGTGAGGCGAGGGTCAAACCAGGGGAAGGGTCCATGATGGAGTTTTACGGGTTCCGTATTTCGAGAAAAGAAGGGGTTCAGGTCTGTTAATCAGACAGATGTAACGCAATGTAGCGGCAGATGCGGCCCTTGCCTAGTGGGCAAAAGCCGCAGGGGCTTAGTCATTGGCACTCGCAAGAGTAGGCCTGGCCACCTGCGAGGCAGCGAAATGGCAGGTAAATGTGCTGCCATGCCCCAGCACGCTGCTGATTTCGAGACGCGCGCGATGGCGCAGCAAAACATGTTTGACGATGGCCAGGCCCAAGCCGGTGCCGCCCGTGCTGGCATTGCGGCTGGAGTCCACGCGGTAGAAACGCTCAGTAAGACGCGGCAGGTGTTTGTTGTCGATGCCGACACCGGAGTCCTGAACACTGAGGTGCGCGCCCGATGCATCGGCCCACCAGCGGATCTGAATGCTGCCACCGTCCGGGGTGTATTTGACCGCGTTGAAGATCAGGTTGGAGAACGCACTGCGCAGCTCGGATTCACTGCCCTTGAGGGCGGCATCACTTTCAACGTCCAGCGTGATGGTCTGGTTACGCTCCCCGGACAAGGCTTTCGCATCGCCCTTGATCGACTGCAACAAAGCGTCGATGGCCACCGGTTGGTTATCGGACGGGTAGTCCGTGGCCTCAAGCTTGGCCAGTAACAGCAAGTCGTTGAGCAAGGTCTGCATGCGCTCGCCCTGTTGCTGCATTTGCGACAGCGGGCGTTTCCAGCGCGGGTTCACATCATCAACGTTATCGAGCAAGGTTTCGAGGTAGCCGCAGATCACCGTCAGGGGTGTGCGCAACTCATGGGAGACATTGGCGATAAAGTCTTTACGCATTTGTTCAAGCTGGTGCAGACGGGTGACATCGCGCACCAGCATCAAATGTTCATTGTTGCCGTAGCGCGTGATGTAGAGCTGGATATGCAGGTGGTCGTTGACTGGCGAGGGAATGTCCAGTGGCTCGAGGTAGTTACCTGCTTCAAAATATTCCTTGAAGCGTGGGTGACGCACCAGATTGCAGACGGGCTGGCCGCTGTCCTGAGGGGTCTTGAGCCCCAGCAGGGTCTCTGCGGCGCGGTTCCACCATTCAAGGTTGCCGTCACTGTCGAGCATCACCACGGCGTCCTTGAGTGCAGCCGTCGATTCTTGTACTCGATCGATGACCGCTTGCAGACGCCCGCGTGCGCGTTGGTCGCGACGTTGCAGGTGGTAGATGCTGTCAAACACTTCCCCCCACAGGCCGTAGCCGTCCGGAGGCGGTTCATCAGGTTTGTGCTGGCGCAGCCAGTGGTGCAAGCGCAGTAACTGCTTGAGGGTCCAGCCCAGATAAAGTGCCAGCCCCACAGCCAGGCTTAGTCCGTAATAGCCACTGACAAGCCCGATCAACAGGCACCCGCCGATCAGAAGCACTAAATGACGAATCAGCGTGCTATGCCATTTTTGATTCAAGATCATACGTCCCGTTATGAGCTTCTCATTGCAAGCCTACAGCGCAGCCGCATCAGGCTTGGCGCTGGCAAAAATGGCTGGCAGCTTATGTCAGGCTTTGGTGGAAAACCGGTAACCGGTGCCGCGCACGGTTTGTACCAGATTTTCATAGGCCTCGCCGAGTGCCTTGCGCAGGCGGCGGATGTGAACGTCTACCGTACGCTCCTCAACGTACACGTTACCGCCCCATACCTGATCAAGTAATTGACCACGGGTGTAGGCGCGTTCCTGATGGGTCATGAAGAACTGCAACAGGCGGTATTCGGTGGGGCCCATTTCGGCCGGAGTGCCGTCTATGGTCACGCGATGGCTGATGGGATCGAGCAGCAAGCCGCCGATTTCGATAGGTGATTCGGTGTCGGCCGGCCCGGCACGGCGCAGCACAGCCTTAAGGCGGGCGACCAGTTCACGGGGTGAGAAGGGTTTGGTGATGTAGTCATCAGCGCCCACTTCAAGGCCCTGGATTTTATTATCTTCTTCGCCTTTGGCCGTCAGCATGATGATCGGAATATCGTTGGTCAGCTCTTCACGTTTGAGGCGGCGGGCCAGCTCGATGCCCGATGTACCGCCGGGGAGCATCCAGTCGAGGAGGATCAGATCGGGCTTGCGATCAACGATGATGGCGTGGGCGTCTTGAGCATTGTCGGCTTCAAGGCAGTCATAGCCTGCCATTTCCAGTGCCACCGCGATCATCTCGCGGATGGGTGCCTCGTCATCAACGATCAAAATGCTCCTGCCAGCCATGCCTTATTCCTCTTGTCATTTAACTGTCTTGTGGCGCATTAGATAACGCAATTATTGCAGTTGTGTGACAGGTTTGCCGGTCAAGGGACCGGCGACACCAAACTCCCACACCAGGCATTGCCTAAAACGCTATTCTGTCTTGGATTTTTCCCACGCAGAATGTGAACCGCCCCATGCCGAACTGGAACCATTACGTACAGCGCGTCCTTGAACTGATGAAGCGCTATCCAGGGCTGATCGCGGTGTTCGGCTTTATCTCGGGCGTGGGCAGTTTTATTCTGGTAGACCGTCAGCAAGGCATGGCCCGCTGGATCGCAGTCATCCTTCTGGTGAGCTGGGTATGGCTCATGCTGGAGAACACCTTCACGCAATTGTTCGCTCGGGTGTTCAAGCGCGAAATCCCGCCGCCCCTGCTGCGCTATGCCACACAGATGATCCATCAGGAAAGTCTGTTTTTCGTCTTGCCGTTTTTCTTCATCACCACAACCTGGAACAGCGGCCAACTGGTCTTTACCGGACTGCTCGGTGCCAGCGCACTGGTCACCATTACCGACCCTCTGTATTACCGATGGCTGGCTCCCCGGCGTTGGCTGTTTTTGGCGCTGCATACGCTGGCCCTGTTTGCGGCGCTGCTGACAGCCCTGCCGATCATCCTCAACCTGACCACCTCCGAGAGCTACAAATTGGCTTTGGGGGCCGCAGTGCTGCTTTCAATCCCCAGTTTGGCGGTGAGTTTGCCCCTTAAAACCTGGCGCGGCTGGCTGGTACTGCCTTTGATCGTATTGGCGCTGGGCAGCACCGGCTGGCTGCTACGCTCCTGGGTGCCGCCCGCCACGCTGTGGATGACCGAAGTGGCCGTGACCACGCAACTGCAAGACCGCACACCGGGTGAAAGCCTTAAGCAGATCAGCGTGAGTGAGCTACGCAGTCGCGGGTTGTACGCCTACACCTCGATCAATGCGCCGCGGGGCCTGAATGAGCGGATTTACCATGTGTGGAAGCTCAATGGCCAGGAAGTCGACCGCATTGCGCTGGATATTCATGGCGGACGCAAAGAAGGCTATCGCGCCTGGACCCATAAACAGAACTTCCCGCCTAACCCGGTGGGTCGTTGGCAAGTGCGCGTGCTGACAGAAGACGGGCAAATGATTGGCGTTTTGCGTTTCCGGGTTAACCCAGATCAACCGGCAGGGGCAGATGTTCAGGCACACTGAGGCACTTTTCCGAGACTGTGCTATTACATAGAGTCTGCGTTTACGCGTATTGAGCATGGAGCTGACGACCATTACAGCCACGGCGGGCACTGCCCAACTAGACACCTCAAGCAAACCGGCGCGGCTGCGACTCAGCGGCGACTGGACGCTTGCTCACTACACCCACCTCAAACAGCAAACCGAGCAACTCGCTGGCCAATACGATGCCCAGACGTCGATTGATCTGGATGAAGTCTCGAACATCGACACCGCCGGGGCCTCATTACTGGTTGAGTTGCTGGGTGCTGAGCGCGTCAGTCAATTGACCGAGACCGCACAGACACTTCCCGCTGCCGATCGGGCCCTGCTGCAAACGGTCTACTCATCCATGCGCGACTTTTGCGTGCCGGTCAAAACGGTTCAGCAGAATGTCATTACCCAGTTGTTGTGCCGCATTGGCAGCGCCGTCTACAAGCTTTGGCAAGACACGCTGCAACTGCTGGGCTTTATCGGTCTGATCCTGCAAACCCTGGCGCGCAATCTGCTTCGACCCACGCAGTGGCGCATCACACCCGTGGTCGCGCACATTGAACAAATAGGGCTCAACGCTGCGCCAATTGTCATGCTGCTGACCTTCATGGTGGGCGCCGTGGTGGCCTTTCTGGGGGCTACGGTGCTGGCCAACTTTGGTGCCGGCATCTTTACCGTCGACCTGGTGGCGTTTTCCTTCTTGCGCGAATTTGGCGTATTGCTCACCGCCATCCTGCTGGCAGGCCGCACAGCCAGCGCCTTTACGGCACAAATCGGCTCGATGAAAGCCAATGAAGAAATTGATGCGATCCGCACCCTGGGCCTGGACCCCATGGATCTGCTGGTATTGCCCAGAGTGCTGGCGCTGTTGATTGCCCTGCCCTTGCTGACCTTTCTGGCCATGATGGCGGGCATCATCGGCGGCGCCGTGGTCTGTGTGGTCTCGCTGGGCATCTCGCCCGACATGTTTATTTCAATGTTGCACTCCGACATCAGCGTCAAAAACTTTCTGGTCGGCATGGTCAAGGCACCGTTTTTCGCCTTTCTGATCGCGGCAGTGGGGTGCCTTGAAGGCTTTAAAGTCAGCGGCAGCGCTGAGTCGGTGGGCGAACACACGACGTCCAGCGTGGTGCAATCGATCTTTATCGTGATCGTGCTCGACGCGGTAGCGGCGCTGTTCTTTATGGAGATGGGCTGGTGAAAAGTCCAACGCGAACGCCCGGCGAGGCGGTGATCGAGGTTCGAGACCTGTGCAATCGCTTTGGCACCCAAAGCGTGCACGAGCATCTGGACCTTGATGTGTACAAAGGGGAAATTTTGGGGGTGGTGGGCGGTTCGGGTACCGGCAAATCGGTATTGCTGCGCAGTATTGTCGGTCTGCGGCGGCCCAATGAAGGGCAAGTGCGCGTGTTCGGGCAAGACCTGATGAGCCTGCCCGAAGAACAGCGCTCCAAGCTTGAGCGACGTTTCGGCGTGTTATTCCAGATGGGCGCGTTGTTTTCATCGCTGACCGTGACCGAGAACATCGCCCTGCCCTTGATCGAGCATGCCGGTTTGAGCCGCCCTGACGCCGAACACTTGGCGCTGGTCAAATTGGCCTTGGCCGGGTTGCCGCTGGTGGCGGCCAATAAATACCCGTCCGAACTGTCCGGCGGGATGATCAAGCGTGCAGCCTTGGCCCGAGCGCTGGCGCTGGACCCGGACATCCTGTTTCTCGATGAACCTACGGCCGGTCTGGACCCGATTGGCGCGGCGGCCTTTGACCAACTGATTTTAACCCTGCGTGATGCGCTGGGTTTGAGCGTGTTTCTGGTCACTCACGACCTCGACACGCTGTACACCATCACTGACCGGGTGGCGGTGTTGTCACAGAAAAAAGTGTTGGTGGCAGCACCGATCAGCGAGGTCGAGAACTTCGACGACCCGTGGATTCATGAGTATTTCCATGGCCCTCGTGGCCGCGCCGCCTATGAAGCGGCAACCCAGCGCAAGGAGCATTAACATGGAGACCCGCGCCCATCATGTACTGATTGGCTTGTTCACCGTTCTGGTCGTGGTGGGCGGCATGCTGTTTGGCCTGTGGTTGGCCAAGTCGAGCATGGACAACACCTTCAAGGACTACGAAGTGGTGTTCAACGAGGCTGTCAGTGGCTTGTCCAAAGGCAGTTCGGTGCAATACAACGGCATCAAGGTGGGCGACGTCATTGAGTTACGCCTCGACGACAAAGACCCGCGCCGAGTGCTGGCATTGATTCGCCTGGCCGCCAATACGCCCGTCAAGGTCGACACCAAAGCTAAATTGGCACTGACCGGTGTGACGGGGACCTCGATCATCCAGCTCAGCGGTGGCGACCCCAACAGTCCTGCCCTCAAGGGGAAGGACGGGAAATTGCCGGTGATTGTTGCCTCGCCCTCGCCCATTGCCCGCTTGCTCACCGATGGCACCGACGTGATTTCCAACGTCAATATGTTGCTGCATAACGCCAACAAACTGTTCTCGCCTGAAAACGTCGACAGCTTTGGTAAAACGCTGAGTAATCTTGAACAGACGACGACGGCCATTTCGAGCCAGCGCGGCGATATTGTCCAAACACTCAAGCAACTGTCTCAAGTCGGCAAGCAGGCCACGGCAGCGCTGGAGCAGACCACCACGCTGATGCGCAACGCCAATGGCATTTTGAATACTCAGGGCCAACAGATGTTCAGCGACGCGGGTCAGGCGATGAAATCGCTGGAGCAAAGCACCCAGACCATCAATGCGCTGATCAACCACAACGAGGATTCGCTCAACAATGGCATGCAAGGGCTTAACCAGCTTGGCCCCGCGGTCAATGAATTGCGCGAAACGCTGAGTACGTTGCGCTCGATATCGCGGCGACTGGAAGCCAATCCCAGCGGTTTCTTGCTGAACCGCGAACAGACCAAGGAATTCACGCCATGATTCGTCCCTATCGCCTTGCTGGTTCAATCTGTGTGGCTTTAGGCCTGGGCTTGCTCAGCGCTTGTTCGATTTTGCCCAAGCCCGAGCTGGTCGACCAATACATGCTGCCCAGCGCTCAAGCGCCCGCTGCCAGCCGAAGCGGCGCAGTCAATTGGTCGCTGCGGCTCGACAAACCGATGGCCAGCCTTGCGCTGAACAACCAGAACATCGCCGTGGTACCGCAGAGCAATCTAGTCAGTTACTACAAGGGCGCACGCTGGAGCGACCCCGCACCGGCGCTGGTGCGCAATCGGTTGCTAGATGCCTTTTTGCAGGATGGTCGGATCAAAGGCCTGAGCACCGATGACAGCAATTTGCAGGCTGACTATGAGTTAGGCGGTGAATTACTGGCGTTCCAGACCCATTACAACGGCAACAACCCTGAAGTACTGATCCAATACAACGCACGGCTGGTGCGTACCAGTGACCAACGCGTGATCGGCTCCAGACGCTTTGATGTCCGTCAGCCATTGAATGACCCGAAAGTACCCAGCGTGGTGGCCGGGTTCGGCCAAGCCGCTGATGTGATGTCAGCGCAAGTGGTGCAGTGGGTGATACAGCAGGGACAGGGGCAAAAACCGCAATAACACATCGCAGGCAAGCCCGTGTGCGGGCCTGCCGCGTGCGCTTTACGGCTGGATCGCATCCCGGTCCAGCCATTTCTGAGACAAGGCAGCCAGCCGACCGTCTGCCTTGATCCGTTGCAATGCGTTGTTCAAGCTGGTCTGAAAAGCAGGATTGCCCTTTTGTAAGGGAATGGCCAGGGTGACAGTCGGCTGTGACTGGGTGTGGCTGTAAGGTTCGGTGAAATCGAACCGATCCTCAACTTCAGGGCCCCTGACGACAGGGGTGATCGCCACGTCGTACTTGCCACTTTCAACACCAGACAGCAGGTCAGCGGTATCAGTGGGCAACAGTGAAGGTTTAACCTCCAGTTCCTTGGCCAGTAACTCGCCCAGCTCCACGTCGAATCCACTCAGCCGGCCGTCTTGTTTGAAGCTGAAAGGGGGTAAGTCAGCGCTCAGGGCAATACGCAATTCGCCCCTATCGTTCACCTCGTCAATCAATTCTGCGTGAGCAAATGGGCTCGCCAGCGGCAATAAAAGCATCAGTCCCGGCCAAAAACGCATGGTCACTCCTTTGAATGTGATGCAAGCGATTCGCAATGGGCGTGCGCTTTGCTTTATGTTGTTCGAATGCGGCGTTGGACAGCGCTATGCCAAAAAGTTGTCTTGCCCCCCAAGCATTTCGCAAAAAACCGGAGAAATAAATGAAAGCTCTACTGTCTCGTGTTGCGCTGGCTTCTATGTTGATGGGCGCCTCGGTCATGGCCACTGCGGCTGGCCTTGAATCCGAGCCGGCTCCCAAAGGCGCCAAAGTGTTTATCATCGAGCCTAAAGACGGTGCGACCGTTGATCAAACCTTCACGGTCAAGTTCGGCATCGAAGGCATGCCTTTGGCACCGATCACCGAAGCCACTCCGCACGCAGGCCATCACCATCTGCTGATTGACGTTAACCAATTGCCTGCCGAAAACGCACCTATCCCGGCAGACGCCAACCACATCCATTTCGGCAAGGCCCAAACCGAAACGCAAGTGACCCTGCCACCTGGCAAACACACCTTGCAGCTGGTGCTGGGTAACCAGGTTCATGTGTCTTTCAAGCCAAGCATCGTGTCGGAAAAAATCACGGTTAATGTGAAATAAAAAAAGGGAGCCCCGTTCGGGGCTCCCTTTTTTTATTCGAGCTGCAAGCGGCAAGCTATAAGCCGCAAGCAAAAGACGAACAATCCAGCTTTTGCTTTTAACTTGCCGCTACTTTAAAAAAGAACACGGCAACGAATAGTGCCGTTGATCTTTTGCAGCTTCTCTTGCGCCAGGTCCGAGGACTCAGCGTCGACGTCGATCACTACGTAGCCAACTTTCTCATTGGTTTGCAGGAACTGGCCGGAGATGTTGATACCGTTTTCGGCGAAGACCTTGTTGATCTCGCTCATCACACCCGGAATGTTTTCGTGGATGTGCAGCAAACGGTGCTTGCCAGGGTGAGCCGGCAGGGCCACTTCCGGGAAGTTCACGGACGATACGGACGTACCGTTGTCGCTGTACTTGACCAGTTTTTCTGCCACTTCCAGACCGATGTTGGCTTGCGCTTCGGCAGTGGAACCACCGATGTGCGGGGTCAGGATCACGTTGTCCAGACCACGCAGCGGGCTTTCGAACACGTCGTCGTTGGAACGCGGCTCAACCGGGAACACATCGATTGCCGCGCCGATCAGGTGCTTGTCCTTGATCGCATCAGCCAAGGCGTCCAGTTCAACCACGGTGCCACGGGCTGCGTTGATCAGAATGCCGCCCTTTTTAATGGCACGGATTTCTTTCTCGCCGATCATCCACTGAGTCGCTGCGGTTTCTGGCACGTGCAAGGTCACGATGTCGGACATGCCCAACAGTTCGTGCAGATTGCCGACCTGTGTCGCGTTGCCCAACGGCAGCTTGGTCACGGTGTCGTAGAAGAACACCTGCATACCCAAACCTTCAGCCAGAACAGACAACTGAGTGCCGATCGAACCGTAGCCGACGATACCCAGTTTTTTGCCCCGGATTTCGAAGGAGTTGGCGGCGCTTTTGATCCAGCCACCACGATGGCAGGATGCGTTCTTCTCAGGGATGCCACGCAGCAACAGGATCGCTTCAGCCAGCACCAACTCAGCCACCGAACGGGTGTTGGAGTAAGGGGCGTTGAAAACAGCGATACCGCGTTCGCGAGCAGCGTTGAGGTCGACCTGGTTGGTGCCAATGCAGAAACAACCAACAGCAACCAACTTCTTGGCGCAGTCGAACACTTCTTCGGTCAGCTGGGTACGAGAACGGATGCCGATAAAGTGGGCATCAGCGATCTTTTCCTTCAGCTGGGCTTCAGGCAAGGAGCTGGTGATGTACTCGATACTGGTATAACCAGCCGCTTTAAGTACTTCAACAGCCGATTGGTGGACGCCTTCCAAAAGAAGGAACTTGATCTTGCTCTTATCGAGAGAAGTCTTGCTCATCTGCGTAAACCTGTGTCCCAGAGAAAAATGGCAGGGAAGTGGACAGCCTGAGCTGACCTGACCGGCGAGAATCCTGCACCGAGAATCGTCTTACGGCTCGATTCTGCGCGGGGGCCGTATGCTAGCATAAGCGCCCCGCTAAACACCCATTCCTGCGACGTGAAGCGTTCTCAGGATGACCATGAATTGTTCGAGAGTTCTGTTGATGACCCATCCTGCCGTAATTGAAGAGCTTAAGACCCTGGTTGAACCTGGAAAGGTTTTGACCGACGCCGATTCCCTCAATGCGTATGGCAAGGATTGGACCAAGCATTTCGCCCCTGCGCCCGTGGCTATCGTGTTCCCCAAAACCACTGAGCAAGTGCAAGCCATCGTGCTGTGGGCCAACGCCCATAGCGTGGCACTGGTGCCTTCGGGCGGGCGCACGGGTTTGTCCGCTGCGGCGGTGGCGGCCAATGGCGAAGTGGTGGTGTCGTTCGATTACATGAACCAAGTGCTGGACATCAACCTGACCGACCGCACCGTGGTGTGCCAGCCGGGTGTTGTGACCCAGCACCTGCAAAATCTGGCCGAAGAAAACGGCTTGTACTACCCGGTCGATTTCGCCTCGGCAGGTTCCAGCCAGATTGGCGGCAACATCGGCACCAATGCCGGTGGCATCAAGGTGATTCGCTACGGCATGACCCGCAACTGGGTGGCGGGCATGAAAGTCGTGACCGGCAAAGGCGACGTGCTGGAGCTCAATAAAGACCTGATCAAAAACGCCACGGGCTATGACATGCGCCAGCTGTTTATCGGCGCCGAAGGCACCTTGGGTTTTGTGGTTGAAGCCACCATGCGCCTGGATCGCGCGCCTAAAAATCTGACCGCGATGGTCTTGGGCACGGCTGACTTCGATTCCATCATGCCGGTATTGCACGCCTTCCAGAACAAGCTGGACCTGACGGCCTTCGAGTTCTTCTCAGACAAAGCGCTGGCCAAGGTCATGGCACGCGGTGATGTCCCTTCGCCCTTTGACACCGACTGCCCGTTCTACGCTCTGCTGGAATTTGAAGCGACCACTGAAGAAGTGGCCAATGCGGCGCTGGAAACGTTCGAGCACTGCATGGAAGAAGGTTGGGTACTCGATGGCGTGATGAGCCAGAGCGAGACCCAGCTGCAAAACCTGTGGAAACTGCGCGAGTACATCTCCGAAACCATTTCCCACTGGACGCCCTACAAGAACGACATTTCGGTGACCGTCTCGAAAGTCCCGGCGTTCTTGAAAGAAATTGACGCCATCGTCGGCGAACATTACCCGGATTTTGAAATCGTCTGGTTTGGTCATATTGGCGACGGCAACCTGCACCTGAACATCCTCAAGCCTGAAAATTTGAGCAAGGACGAGTTTTTCGCCAAATGCGCCACCGTGAACAAATGGGTATTTGAAACCGTCGAGAAGTACAACGGTTCAATCTCGGCTGAACATGGGGTGGGCATGACCAAACGTGATTACCTGACTTACAGCCGTTCGCCGGTAGAAATCGAATACATGAAAGCGCTCAAGGCGGTGTTCGACCCCAAGGGCATCATGAACCCCGGCAAGATTTTTGCCTTGTGAACAAGGCAGCTGCAAGTGACAAGCTTCAAGCAGCAAGCTAGAAGCGAGTCTGCTGCGGCCTCTCGATGTTCTCTTGAAGCTTACAACTTGAAGCTTGCAGCTACTCCAACGGAGATTCCCATGAGCTATCAGCACCAGTATGTCGACGGTACCCGGATTCACTTTCCTATCGGCAAGGTGGTTTGCATCGGGCGTAACTACGCCGAGCACGCCAAAGAGCTGGATAACCCGATTCCGACCGAACCCCTGCTGTTTATCAAGCCGGGCAGTTGTGTTGTCGCATTGGAGGGCGGTTTTGCCATTCCTCAAGATCGCGGCTCTGTGCATTACGAGGCCGAGATTGCGGTGCTGATCGGCAAGCCGCTGTCCAATAACCCAAGCGCTGAAGAAGTCCTGGACGCCATCTCCGGTTTCGCCCCCGGCCTGGACCTGACCCTGCGCGACAAGCAAACCGAGCTCAAAAGCAAAGGCTTGCCGTGGGAGGTCGCCAAATCCTTTGACGGGGCCTGTGTGCTCGCGCCTTTCGTACAGAGCAGCACCTTTGCTGACCTCACGGACATTGGTATTCGCCTGACCATCAACGGTGAAGTCCGTCAGGACGGTAACAGCGCCCTGATGCTGAACCCGATTGTGCCGATGATTCAGCACATGGCGTCGTGCTTCTCGCTGCAGGCCGGTGACGTGATCATGACCGGCACGCCGGTGGGGGTTGGCCCGTTGAATGTGGGCGATCAATTGATCCTTGAGTTGCCGGGCGCAAGCCGTTTTGAAGGCAGCGTGCGCTAATACGGGATTAAAGGCCTCCCCTTTCCATGATGGGAAAGGGTGAGTGCCGACCTGCCATAAACCTTCCATTTCGTATGGTCTGCTGCGCAAACGCTGGGTTAGACTCCTTGGTCCCTGCCAACCCGCCCAGTGAAGCTTTCCGATGCTCGAACAGTACGTTAAGAAAATCCTCACCTCGCGCGTTTATGACGTAGCCGTAGAAACGCCCCTGCAAGCTGCCAACCAGCTGACTGAGCGTCTGGGCAACCAGATTCTGCTCAAGCGCGAAGACTTGCAGCCGGTTTACTCGTTCAAGATTCGTGGCGCCTATAACAAGCTGATGCACCTGACCGACGCCGAGCGCGCCTGTGGTGTGGTCACAGCCTCGGCGGGTAACCATGCGCAAGGTCTGGCGCTGGCCGCCAAGGTACTGGGGGTCAAAGCCACCATCGTCATGCCTAAAACCACGCCCGAGATCAAGATTGAAGGCGTGCGCTCACGTGGCGGCATCGTGGTGTTGCACGGCGACTCATTCCCCGAGGCGCTGGCCTATTCGCTCCTGTTGGTCGAGCAAGAGGGCTACGTTTACGTACACCCCTACGATGACCCGCACACCATTGCCGGGCAGGGCACCGTGGCGATGGAAATCCTGCGCCAGCACCCAGCCCCTCTGGACGCCATCTTCGTGCCAGTGGGCGGCGGCGGACTGATTGCGGGTATTGCGGCGTATGTGAAATACCTGCGGCCTGACATCAAGATCATCGGCGTCGAACCCGATGACTCCAACTGCCTGCAAGCGGCAATGGCGGCGGGTGAGCGTGTGGTGTTGCCGACTGTAGGGATCTTTGCCGATGGCGTAGCCGTGGCGCAGATTGGCCAGCACACGTTCGATATTTGCAAAAACTATGTGGATGAAGTGATCACGGTCAGCACCGATGAGATCTGCGCCGCCATCAAGGACATCTTCGACGATACCCGCTCGATCACCGAACCTGCCGGCGCTTTGGGCGTTGCCGGGATCAAAAAGTACGTTGAGCAACGTGGCGTGCGCGGCCAGACCCTGGTCGCAATCGACTCAGGAGCCAACGTCAACTTCGATCGCTTGCGCCATGTGGCAGAGCGCGCCGAACTGGGGGAAGGCCGCGAAGCCATCATTGCCGTGACCATTCCTGAAGAACCGGGCAGCTTCAAGGCCTTCTGTCAGGCCATTGGCAAGCGTCAAATCACCGAGTTCAACTACCGTTACCACACGGGCAGTGAGGCGCACATTTTTGTCGGCGTGCAGACGCACCCGGTCACTGACCCGCGCAGTGCATTGCTGGGCAGTTTGACGGAGCAGGGTTTTCCGGTGGTTGATTTGACGGACAACGAACTGGCCAAGCTGCACATCCGGCATATGGTGGGTGGGCACGCGGCCAAGGTCAGCGACGAATTGTTGTTCCGCTTTGAGTTCCCTGAGCGGCCGGGCGCGCTGTTCAACTTCCTCAACAAGCTGGGTGGGCGCTGGAATATCTCCATGTTCCATTACCGCAATCATGGCGCAGCAGATGGTCGTGTAATGGCGGGCCTGCAAGTCCCGGCAGACGAGCGCCATCTGGTGCCGGCGGCGCTGGCTGATATCGGCTACCCGTATTGGGATGAAAGCGACAATCCGGCGTACCAGCTGTTTCTTGGCCGATAGCCGCTACGCTGATTGAAAGGCTCAAGGAATAATTCGCATGGAAACTTTCACCGCATTGAAGCTGCTGCACGGCGTCTCGACATTCCTGTTGTTTGTCAGCGCGCTTGCGTTATTGATTGTGATCATTCGGCGCTGGCGGGCGGGCGAAAAAAACCTCGCGGGCGGTGCTTTGCGGCGTCCGTGGGGGTTCGTGTGGGCTTTGATGGGGTTGTGCCTGCTGGCGTTGCCGGTCAGCGGCTGGTTTCTGGTGCACATGGCGGGTTGGCCGCTGAGTCAGCTGTGGTTGCTGGCCGGGAGTGTTTTGTACCTGCTGGGCGGCCTGAGCTGGCTGTGGCTGGTGGTACGGCTTAATCGCCTGCGACTGGGGCGCGTCGCGCGCCATCCGGCGTTTACGCTGGTATTGGCGGTGTTTTGTGCCCTGTGCTTTATCGCCATTGCCGGGTTGATGGGCGCGAAGCCGGTTTAAGCCTCTCCCTCACCCCAACCCTCTCCCAAAGGGAGAGGGGGGCTAACTCGGTGGCGTTGCGCCAATCTGCTTTCGCTTTTAGTCCCCCCTCCCTGCGGGAGAGGTGGCTTAAGTCGGTGGTGTTACGCCAATCTGCTGTCGCTTTTAGTCCCCTCTCCCTCCGGGAGAGGGTTAGGGTGAGGGGCTTTTGCGATTAATCGCGCAAGGAAATCACTGGCCAGCCGCGCTTAAGGGCTTCAGCCCGCAAGTTAGGATCCGGATCGACCGCCACCGGATGCGTCACTTGCTCCAGCAACGGCAGGTCGTTCAGCGAATCACTGTAAAAATAACTGTCTTCCAGACTGTGGCCGTTTTCAGCCATCCAGCGCGTGAGGCGAGTCACCTTGCCCTCGCGAAAACACGGCACATCCGTGACCTTGCCGGTGTAACGCCCCTCAATCATTTCGCATTCAGTGGCGATCAAATGTTCCACGCCCAGCTTCTGCGCAATCGGCGCCGTGACCACTCGATTGGTCGCAGTGATGATGACCAGCGTGTCACCCGCCTGTCGATGTTTCTCCAGCAAGGCAATGGCTTTGGGCAGCATCAGGCCTTCAACCCGGTCACGCATGAATTCACGGTGCCACTGATCCAGTTGAGCCCGATCAGTACGGCCAAAAATAGCCATGCTGAAATTGAGGTAAGCCTCGTTATCGAGCTGGCCGGCCAGGTAATCCTGATAAAACTCGTCGTTACGTGCCTTGTAGGCCGCACCGTCGAGAATGCCGCGCTCGCACAGGTAATCGCCCCATGCGTGGTCGCTGTCGCCGCCTAAAAGGGTGTTGTCCAAGTCGAATAAAGCCAGACGCATTGCAATTACCCGCGCACTTGTCAGTAGAAAGCCCACAAGAATACGGTCTTTTCATAAGAGTGCACATAAGGCAGGAAGGCGCGTTGCTGCTTTAACAAGCTTTGTGGAACAATGCGGCGACATGCGTTTGCGAGGTTGTTGCCGTGATCGACCCCGATGGTTTCCGCCCTAATGTCGGGATTATTCTGACAAATGATGCTGGTCAGGTACTTTGGGCTCGCCGAATCAATCAAGACGCGTGGCAGTTTCCACAGGGCGGTATCAACCCTGACGAAACGCCGGAAGACGCCTTGTACCGTGAGCTGAACGAAGAAGTTGGCCTTGAACGCGAAGATGTTGAAATACTCGCCTGTACGCGAGGCTGGTTGCGTTATCGTTTGCCGCAACGTCTGGTCCGTACCCACAGCCAACCGCTGTGCATCGGCCAGAAACAGAAGTGGTTTTTGCTGCGCCTGGTCTCTAACGAGCAACGGGTGCGGATGGATTTGACCGGTAAACCGGAATTCGATGGCTGGCGCTGGGTCAGTTATTGGTATCCGTTGGGCCAGGTGGTGACATTCAAGCGCGAGGTTTACCGTCGCGCTCTCAAAGAGCTTGCCCCGCGCCTTTTAACGCGCGCCTGACACGGAGTTCGACCCCGAGCCATGCTCAATACGCTGCGCAAGATCGTCCAGGAAGTTAACTCCGCCAAGGATCTCAAGGCGGCGTTGGGCATTATTGTGCTGCGCGTCAAAGAGGCGATGGGCAGCCAGGTCTGCTCGGTCTACTTGCTTGACCCGGAGACCAATCGCTTCGTACTGATGGCCACCGAGGGCTTGAACAAGCGCTCGATCGGCAAAGTCAGCATGGCGCCCAACGAAGGCCTGGTCGGCCTGGTGGGCACCCGCGAAGAACCTCTGAACCTCGAAAACGCCGCCGATCACCCGCGCTATCGCTACTTTGCTGAAACCGGCGAAGAGCGCTACGCCTCCTTTCTGGGCGCACCGATCATCCACCACCGCCGTGTAGTCGGGGTGTTGGTCATCCAGCAAAAAGAACGCCGCCAGTTCGATGAGGGTGAAGAAGCCTTCCTCGTGACCATGAGCGCACAGCTGGCCGGGGTTATCGCCCATGCTGAAGCGACGGGGTCGATTCGCGGGCTTGGGCGCCAGGGCAAGGGCATACAAGAGGCCAAGTTCGTCGGTGTACCGGGTTCACCCGGCGCGGCAGTCGGTACGGCGGTGGTCATGCTGCCACCCGCCGATCTGGACGTCGTGCCGGATAAAGCCATTACCGACATTCCGGCTGAAATCGCCCTGTTCAAAACGGCCCTCGAAGGCGTGCGCAGCGACATGCGCGCGGTGTCGAAAAAACTCGCCACTCAGTTGCGACCCGAAGAACAGGCGCTGTTCGACGTGTACCTGATGATGCTCGACGACGCCTCGCTGGGCAGCGAAGTCAAAAATGTGATCAAGACCGGCCAGTGGGCACAAGGTGCGCTGCGCCAAGTGGTCACGGACCACGTTAACCGCTTTGAATTGATGGACGACGACTACCTGCGTGAGCGGGCGTCGGACGTACGTGATCTCGGGCGCCGTCTGCTGGCCTATTTGCAACATGATCGCCAGCAATCCATGGTGTACCCCGACAACACCATTCTGGTCAGCGAAGAACTGACCGCAACCATGCTCGGCGAAGTGCCTGAAGGCAAGCTGGTCGGTCTGGTATCCGTATTGGGCTCGGGCAACTCCCACGTGGCGATTCTGGCCCGGGCCATGGGCATTCCCACGGTTATGGGTCTGGTCGACCTGCCGTATTCCAGGGTCGACGGCATTCAGATGATCGTCGACGGCTATCACGGCGAGGTCTACACCAACCCCAGCGACGTGCTGCGCAAACAGTACGCCGAGGTGGTCGAGGAAGAGCGTCAGTTGTCCCAGGGTCTCGATGCCTTGCGCGAGTTGCCCTGCATCACCCCGGACGGCCATCGCATGCCGCTGTGGGTCAACACCGGCCTGCTGGCCGATGTGGCCCGGGCGCAGCAGCGAGGCGCCGAAGGCGTAGGTCTGTACCGCACCGAAGTGCCGTTCATGATCAATCAGCGCTTTCCGAGCGAAAAGGAGCAGTTGGCGATTTATCGCGAACAACTCGCCGCCTTCCATCCGCAACCGGTGACCATGCGCAGCCTGGACATTGGCGGCGACAAGTCACTGTCGTATTTTCCGATCAAGGAAGACAACCCGTTCCTGGGCTGGCGCGGCATTCGCGTGACCCTCGACCACCCCGAAATTTTCCTGGTCCAGGCCCGGGCCATGCTCAAGGCCAGTGAAGGCCTGAACAACCTGCGCATCTTGCTACCGATGATTTCTGGCACCCACGAACTCGAAGAAGCCCTGCACTTGCTGCACCGTGCCTGGGGCGAAGTGCGTGACGAAGGCACCGATGTACCGATGCCGCCGATAGGCGTGATGATTGAAATCCCGGCTGCGGTTTACCAGACCAAAGAACTGGCGCGCCAAGTGGATTTTCTGTCGGTGGGCTCCAACGACCTGACCCAATACCTGCTGGCTGTCGACCGCAATAACCCGCGAGTCGCCGATTTGTACGATTACCTGCACCCAGCCGTGCTGCAGGCCTTGCAATCGGTCGTGCGCGACGCCCATGCCGAAGGCAAGCCGGTGAGCATATGCGGCGAGATGGCCGGTGATCCGGCGGCCGCCATTTTGCTCATGGCAATGGGCTTTGACAGCCTGTCGATGAACGCCACCAACTTGCCAAAAGTGAAATGGATGCTGCGCCAGGTGAATTTGAGCCGGGCGAAAGAGTTGCTGGCCGAAGTCATGACCATCGACAACCCGCAGGTCATTCGCAGCACCGTGCAACTGGCTCTGAAAAACATGGGCCTGACCCGCATGATGAACCCGGCAGCCATCAAGCCTTATTGAAACGCGCCCTCTGTATGACAGAGGGCTGCTCTTTCAAGCTTCAAACAGAATGGGGCAGTTCGCAGCGCCTTCCAGCTTTTTCAGTTCCTCCACCACCTGCGGCCGTGCGCCTCGCACAGTCAGGCTGCGACCCGTCTCACGCAGCCGCCTGGCCTCCTGATGGAGCATTTCAACCCCCGAATAATCGATAAAGTTGATGTGCTGAGCTTCAATCACCACCCGCGCGCCCTGCGTACGTTGCAGACGCACTTGCAAGTAATGGCTGGCACCAAAAAAGATCGAACCGCCGACTCGCAATACCTCTTCATCCCCCTCACGCCAGCGCTGAATGCGTGGCCGTGACGTGCGCTTGAGATAGAAAAACAGCGAGGCCAACACCCCGGCATAAATTGCCGTTTGCAGCTCCAGCAACAAGGTGGCCACACACGTCAGCGCCATGACCGCGAACTCGGCCCGGCTAACCCGCCACAGCGCGCGAATGCCACGGGTGTCCACCAGCCCCCAGCTGATCAACACAATACCGCCCGCCATGGCCGGAATCGGGATGTGGGCAATCAGTTTTGCCCCGGTGACGGCAAACAGCGCCACCCACAGCGCTGAAAACACCCCGGCCAGCGGCGACCGGGCACCGGCCTCAAAGCTCAGCCCTGACCGGGTAAAGGAGCCTGAAGACAGGTATCCAGA
Organism: Pseudomonas sp. 2024-210; assembly: GCF_045062345.1. Classification (NCBI taxonomy): domain Bacteria; kingdom Pseudomonadati; phylum Pseudomonadota; class Gammaproteobacteria; order Pseudomonadales; family Pseudomonadaceae; genus Pseudomonas; species Pseudomonas sp. 2024-210. The sequence continues at coordinate 141,702 of NZ_JBJGEJ010000003.1, forward strand.
GAACAGCGCGCCGACGATATTGGATAACCCTTGTGCGCGAATTTCCTGATTGGCATCGAGCATTTGTTGCGAACGTGCGGCTAACGAGCGGGCGATCGACAAGCTGGTCACCAGCCCCAGCATGCCCACCGCTACTGCACTAGGCAGCAGTCGAAGAATGGCCTCCAGATCCAGTGGCAACGGGCTGAAGGGCGGCAGGCTTGCGACAAACGACTGCACCAACCGTACATGACCAAACACCTGCGGCCAGCACCACACCACCAGGCTGGCACTGACCAGCGCAATCAATAAGCCCGGCCAGCGCGGCAGCCAGCGCTTGAACACGACCCCCACCAGCAGCGTTGCCAGCGCTAAAACCAGCGAAGCACGATCAAACTCGCGCACATGGGCAAGCAGTGTCAGCAGGCTGTCGAGAGCGGTTGCTCTACTTGGAATATCCAGTCCCAGCGCATTAGGTAACTGGCCCAAGGCGATGACCACGGCGGCACCCAACGTGAACCCGAGTACCACGGAATGCGAGACAAAATTGGCCAACGCGCCAAACTTGAGCATGCCCATCAGCCACTGAAAAATACCGGCCAAAAACGTCAGCAACAGAATCAAGCCGATGTAATCCTGCGAGCCGGGCACCGCCATCGGGCTGACGCTGGCGAACAGCACGATAGAGATTGCCGCCGTGGGGCCGCAAATCAAATGCCACGACGAGCCCCACAAGCAGGCGATGATCACCGGCACAATTGCCGCATACAGCCCGTATTCCGGGGGTAACCCGGCAATCAAGGCGTAGGCGATAGACTGCGGCAACGCCAAAATCGCCCCGCTCAGACCGACTGCCGCATCACGGCCAACGCTGGCGCGGGTTTGCTTGGGCAACCACGATAAAAATGGCAGGATGTCAGCGCGGTTGGGCCAGGCCATAAGGGTCTCGTTAACAAAGTCAGGCAGAACCCTATCATGCGCCAGCGCTTGAATGGGGTCGTGATAAAGAGGGGCATATGCAACGAATCAAGGGCTACCACGCGCACGTTTATTTCGACGCCAGCACCCTCGAACAGGCCCGCGCTTTATGCGAAGAGGCCGCGCAGCTGTTTGGCGTCACCCAGGGCCGGGTTCACCAGCGCCCGGTTGGCCCGCACCCGGACTGGAGCTGCCAACTGGCCTTCGGCCCCGAACTGATCGGCGTCGTCTTACCGTGGTTGGCGCTGAATCGGCATGGACTGGTGGTGTTTTTGCATCCCGACACGGGTAACGATTTGCTCGACCACACCGACCACGCCATCTGGATGGGCGCGATTCGGCCGTTGAATCTGTCTATTTTTTAACCAGCCGCACACCCTTTCAAAATTTTTTTCGCCCGGTAAAACGTCCCTCTTTCCCTACCAACCGCAAATCTCTGATAGCCCCAGCCTATAACGGCTGAACGTTGATCATGGCCATGTGTCATACCCTGCCATGAGCTAACGTATTAGACGCGTAGCCGTGGGCAGCGAATAGTTCTAAAAGGCCATTTATGGTTAACTTGAATGCTTGTTCAAGTTAAACCGGTGGTCCGCTGCCCGCTCATAACAGGAGGCTTACCTTTGCCGAATTTGCTCTTTTTGCCCGCGTTTTCCCTTTACAAGGTGCACATCCGATGAGTGCGCCAAGCACGTCTGAGACGTCTGTCATACGCATGAACCCGCCGGTGTTTTACTTTGCCGCCGCGTTCATTCTGATCTTCGGTGTGGTGGTGATCTCCATGCCTGCAGCGGCCGGTGAATGGCTGCTGGCTGCACAAAACTGGGCGGCCAATACGGTCGGCTGGTACTACATGCTAGCGATGACCCTGTATCTGATCTTCGTGGTCGTCACCGCCTTGTCCGGCTACGGCAAGATCAAGCTCGGTGCCGACCACGACGAACCTGAGTTCAGTTACCTGTCCTGGGCGGGGATGTTGTTCGCCGCCGGGATCAGCATCACGCTGTTTTTCTTCTGTGTTTCTGAACCCCTGACCCACATGCTCGCCCCGCCCCAAGGCCCGGCCGGTACGTCAGAGGCTGCACGCCAGGGCATGCAGTTACTGTTCTTGCACTGGGGGCTGCATGGCTGGGGCGTGTTTGCCTTTGTCGGCATGGCGCTGGCGTACTTTGCCTACCGTCATAACCTGCCACTGGCCCTGCGTTCGGCGCTGTACCCGCTGATTGGCAAACGCATCAACGGCCCCATCGGTTACGCCGTGGACGGCTTTGGCATCATCGCCACGGTATTCGGTCTGGGCGCGGACATGGGCTTTGGGGTGTTGCACCTCAATTCTGGCCTCGATTACCTGTTTGGCATTCCGCATACCCAATGGATTCAGGTGGGCTTGATCACCCTGATGATGGGCGCTGCCATTCTGGTGGCCATTGCCGGCGTCGATAAAGGCGTGCGGGTGATGTCCGACATCAACATGCTGCTGGCCTGTGCGCTGCTGCTGTTTGTGTTGTTTGCAGGGCCGACCCAACACCTGCTCAATACCCTGATCCAGAACATCGGCGATTACTTGGGCGCATTGCCCGTGAAGAGTTTCGATGTGTATGCCTATAACGAGCCAAGCGACTGGCTGGGCGGCTGGACAGTGTTCTATTGGGCCTGGTGGATTGCATGGTCGCCGTTTGTGGGCCTGTTTATTGCGCGTATTTCCCGTGGCCGCACCATCCGCGAGTTCGTCTTTGGCGTGCTGCTGATTCCGCTGGGCTTTACGTTGGCGTGGATGTCGATCTTCGGCAACAGCGCCATTGATCAAGTGCTCAATCACGGCATGGTTGCCTTGGGCCAGTCGGCCATTGATGACCCATCGCGCACCCTGTACTTGCTGCTGGAAACCTATCCGTGGAGCAAAACCGTGATCGCCGTGACGGTGTTCATCAGTTTTGTGTTCTTCGTGACCTCCGCCGACTCCGGCACCGTGGTGCTGTCTACCCTGTCGGCGCGTGGCAACAACGCTGACGAAGACGGTCCGAAATGGCTGCGGGTATTCTGGGGCGCAATGACGGCGCTGGTGACCAGTGCACTGTTGTTCTCGGGCAGCATCGACGCGCTTAAGTCGGCGGTTGTGCTGACGTCGCTGCCGTTCTCGTTGATTCTTTTACTGATGATGTGGGGGCTGCACAAAGCGTTCTACCTTGAGTCGCAGAAGAAAATCGCCCAGACGCACTCATTGGCGCCCGTGTCTCACTCGCGCCGTGGCGGCTGGCGTCAGCGCCTGAGCCAGGCCGTGCACTTCCCGTCACGTGACGAGGTGTACCGCTTTATGGACTCCACCGTGCGCCCGGCCATTGAAGAGGTGAGCGCGGTGTTCCGCGAAAAAGGCTTGAGCGTTGTCACCCAGCCGGATCCGGCCAACGACAACGTCAGTCTGGAAATTGGCCATGGCGAGGAGCACCCGTTCATCTACCAGGTACAGATGCGCGGTTACTTCACACCGTCGTTCGCACGCGGTGGCTTTGGTAAAAAAGAACAACTGCGCAACCGCCGTTATTACCGGGCGGAAGTGCATTTGGCCGAAGGCAGTCAGGACTATGACCTGACGGGCTATACCAAAGAGCAAATCATCAACGACATCCTTGATCAGTACGAACGGCATATGCAGTTCTTGCACTTGGTGCGTTGAGGTAACGGCTGACCCTCACCCCAACCCTCTCCCAGAGGGAGAGGGGGCTGATCGATGTGTTTTTGGATTCAGCACATGGGCTTCAGATTGCGGACGGTTTTGGCCATTCCCCCATCGAGTCCCCTCTCCCTCTGGGAGAGGGCTAGGGTGAGGGCTGCGACAGACCCTTCCCTGACTTCTGTGGGACACGGCTCGGCCTGTGTAGGGCCTATTGTGGCGTCAGAGGCAGCCTGCCTATAGTCCGCCGTCGCTGACAATCAGCGATCAGGCGTGCAAGCCTGCACCTACCAATTTCAACTTTCCGTCACGCTTGATAGGCTCTGCGCCTGCAACTTGCGTTATGGCAGTTGTGCGCGGGAGATCCTCGGGTCTGCCGGGTGGGTAGGTAACCGGTCTTGCACACCCGCGCACAACGGCCACCCACTTTCTGCGTGCAAGCTGATTGAAGTGGCTCCTTTTTATTATTAGGAGTTAGACCATGTCGCATTACCTTCCACAAACCGACAATCCCGCCGATTCAAACGTTTTATTGATCGATACCCGTGCCCCGCTTCACGCCCTGCTGGCGTGCGCAGAACAGCGCATACAGGCGGCCAAGAATCTGCTGCGCTGCCTCTCACACATAAACGCTTACAGCAGCGACCCCCACGATTTGAGCGCCGTGTGCGAGGCCTCCTCACTGTTGCTGCAAGAAGGCTGCGATGTGCTGGGGGTTCTGGTCATGCGAGAAATGTAACGTCAGGCTCAAGCGGTTGCGACAAAAGCCCGGTGCAGGTCTGCCAACGTCTCGAAATGATACGTGGGCGCAAACGAACTCAACTCTTCAAAGCTGCCAAAACCATAGCCCACAGCGGCCGCGTCCATGCCGTTGTCCCGCGCACCGATCAGATCGTGCTTGCGGTCGCCGATCATCAAGGTGTGCGCCGGGTCGAGGCCTTCGAGAGTCATCAGGTGCTTGATCAGCTCCACCTTGTTGGTGCGGGTGCCGTCCAGCTCACTGCCGTAAATAACCTTGAAATGCTTGCCAAAGTCGAAATGACGGGCAATTTCACGCGCGTAAATCTGCGGCTTGGAGGTGGCTATAAACAGGTTTCGGCCCTGCTGATTCAGCGCCTCAAGCAACGGCGCAATGCCTTCAAACACTTCATTTTCATACAGCCCGGTCACCGCGAAACGCTCGCGGTAATACCCCACGGCCTCCCAGGCCTGCGCTTCAGTGAAGGCATAGAATTCCATGAAGGCTTGCAAAAGCGGCGGGCCAATAAAGTGTTCCAGCCGGGTCAGATCAGGCTCTTCGATGCCCATTTTGCTCAAGGCAAACTGGATCGAACGGGTGATCCCCTCACGCGGGTCGGTGAGGGTGCCATCGAGGTCAAACAAAACGTTTTGATAGTGCATGCAGGGCTCCAAAAAATGCGTTTAAACCGGCTGGTCGTAGCCTTCGGCAAGGTGCTGGTCTTTGAGTTTCACGTAATTGCCCGCACTGTAAGTGAAGAAGGCTTTTTCTTTGTCGCTCAGTTCGCGCACCTGTTTGACCGGGCTGCCCACATACAGAAACCCGCTGACCAGGCGCTTGCCCGGTGGCACCAGGCTGCCCGCGCCTACGATCACGTCGTCTTCAATCACCGCACCGTCCATCACAATACTGCCCATGCCGATCAAAATACGGCTGCCGACGCTGCAGCCGTGCAGCATCACTTTGTGGGCGATGGTCACGTCATCGCCGATCAATAACGGGAAACCCTCAGGGTTGAAGGGCCCGGCATGGGTGATATGCAGCACACAGCCGTCTTGCACACTGGTGCGCGCCCCGATACGGATGCGGTGCATGTCGCCACGGATCACGGTCAGCGGCCAGACCGAACTGTCGCTGCCAATCTCGACGTCGCCTATCACCACGGCCGAACGGTCAACGAAAACGCGCTCACCCAAGGCCGGTGTGTGCTGCTGAAATGGACGAATGGACACAAATAGCTTCCTTCTTTAGCCGTAATAGGGCGTTGCAATGCTGCGTGCAACGACGATTGTAATTAAGATGGCCCAATGTTTCTTCCAGCCAAGGTGCCAACGTGAGCGAGAACAACCCTCTTTTGCAGCCCTACGACCTGCCGCCGTTCTCGGCGATCCGTCCTGAGCACGTACAGCCGGCCATCGAGCAGATCCTCGCCGACAACCGCGCCGGCATTCAAAACATCCTTGCCGACCAAGGCCAAAACCCTACGTGGGCGGGTCTGGTGCTGGCCATGGACGAGCTGAACGACCGTCTGGGCGCAGCCTGGAGCCCGGTTAGCCACCTCAATGCGGTGTGCAACAGCGCAGAACTTCGTGAAGCCTATGAGGCTTGCCTGCCTGCGTTGAGCGCTTACTCCACCGAGATGGGTCAGAACCGCGCGTTGTTCCAAGCCTTTGAAGCGCTGGCCCACAGCCCGCAGGTGGCTGATTTCGATCAGGCCCAACTGACCATCCTTGAGCACTCGCTGCGTGACTTCCGCCTGTCGGGCATTGACCTGCCTGAGGCCGAGCAAAAGCGTTACGCCCAGGTGCAGAGCAAACTGTCCGAACTGGGCAGCAAGTTTTCCAACCAACTGCTGGACGCTACCCAAGCCTGGACCAAGCACATCACAGACGAAGCCGCGCTGGCGGGCCTGACCGATTCGGCCAAGGCACAAATGGCTGCGGCTGCTCAAGCCAAAGGTCTGAATGGCTGGCTGATCACCCTCGAATTCCCAAGCTACTACCCGGTCATGACGTACGCTGAAGACCGCGCCCTGCGCGAAGAAGTCTACGCTGCGTACTGCACCCGTGCGTCGGACCAAGGCCCGAATGCGGGCACGTTCGACAATGGCCCGGTCATGGAAGAAATTCTCGACCTGCGTCAGGAGCTGGCAAAACTGCTGGGCTTCGGCAGTTTTGCTGAATTGAGTCTGGCCACCAAAATGGCCGAGACGCCGGATCAGGTGCTGACCTTCCTGCGCGACCTGGCCAAGAAGAGCAAACCCTTCGCCGCCCGCGACCTTGAGCAGTTGCAAGCCTACGCCACCGAACAGGGTTGCCCGGAACTGAAAAGCTGGGACGTTGGTTTCTATGGCGAGAAGTTGCGCGAGCAGCGTTACAGCGTGTCGCAAGAAACCCTGCGCGCTTACTTCCCGATCGACAAGGTACTGAGCGGCCTGTTCGACATCGTGCATACGCTGTACGGCATCGACATCGTCGAACTCAAGGGTTTTGACACCTGGCACCCGGACGTTCGCCTCTTCGAAATAAAGGAAAACGGCCAGCACATTGGGCGTTTCTTCTTTGACCTGTATGCCCGCGCCAACAAACGTGGCGGCGCGTGGATGGACGGCGCTCGCGACCGCCGTCGCACCGGGGCGGGTGAGCTGCAAAGCCCGGTGGCCAACCTGGTGTGTAACTTCACCCCGGCTGTTGCAGGCAAGCCTGCGCTGCTGACCCACGATGAAGTGACCACCTTGTTCCACGAGTTTGGTCATGGCCTGCACCATATGCTGACTGAAATCGAACACGCGGGCGTGTCGGGTATCAACGGCGTGGCGTGGGATGCGGTCGAGTTGCCAAGCCAGTTCATGGAAAACTGGTGCTGGGAGCCTGAAGGCCTGGCGTTGATCTCCAGCCATTTCGAAACCGGCGAAGCTCTGCCTAAAGACTTGCTGGACAAGATGCTGGCCGCCAAAAACTTCCAGTCCGGGCTGATGATGGTTCGCCAGCTGGAATTTTCGTTGTTCGACTTCGAACTGCACGCCACCCACGGTGACGGCCGCAGCGTGGCTCAGGTACTCGATGGCATCCGCGACGAAGTGTCGGTGATGCGTCCACCGGCCTATAACCGCTTCCCGAACAGCTTTGCGCACATTTTCGCGGGCGGTTATGCGGCGGGTTACTACAGCTACAAGTGGGCTGAAGTATTGTCGGCGGATGCGTTTTCGCGCTTTGAGGAAGAAGGTGTGTTCAACCCACACACCGGCAAGGCTTTCCGCCAGGCCATTCTGGCCCGGGGTGGCTCGAAAGCACCGATGGAATTGTTCAAGGATTTCCGTGGGCGTGAGCCGTCGATTGACGCGCTGTTGCGCCACAGCGGCCTGACCGAGGACGCCGCGGTATGAGTGAGGCCCCTGTGAACGTGACTAAAAAGCGCTTTATCGCCGGGGCGGTTTGCCCGGCGTGCAGCGAGCCTGACAAGTTGATGATGTGGAACGAAAACGACGTGCCGCACCGTGAATGCGTGGCCTGCGGTTATTCGGATACGTTGAATGAGCAGGGTTTGTCGGTGCCCAAGGAATTGGGTACGCGGGTGAACGTTTCGGCCTTGAAAAAAACGCCGGACCCGAAGGTGCAAGCAGTGCAGTTTTTTCCTAATCCGAAGCTGAAAAAGCCTTAAGCGTCAAAAGCCCCTCACCCTAGCCCTCTCCCGGAGGGAGAGGGGACTAAAGGCAAAAGCAGATTTGCGCAGCCCTCCATATCAACTCCCTCTCCCTTCGGGAGAGGGTTGGGGTGAGGGTGCTTTTGCTTTTAAGCCTTCTGCCACACCTTCGGCTTGAAGAACAATGTCTCGCCTCGCGCCAGATCGGTCAGGCTGTCATGGTCTTTGACCACTTCCACTTCGATCAGCTCGCTCTGCCCTTCTACCTTCAATGTCACCCGGGTGGTCGCACCCAGTGGGCGAATGTCACGCACCTGTGCAGCATGGTGGTCTTCGAGCTCGTGGCGCGACAACGACACTTCGTGCGGACGGAACAGCACATGCTGATCCTCACCAATGTGCAGGCGGTTGGAATCGCCCAAAAAGTGATACACAAAGTCGCTGGCCGGGTGTTCGTATACTTCGCCCGGTGAGCCGATCTGTTCGATCACGCCTTTGTTCATGACCACGATACGGTCCGCGACTTCCATCGCCTCTTCCTGGTCGTGGGTCACGAAGACGGAGGTCAGGTTGATGTCTTCGTGCAAACGCGCTAACCAGCGACGCAGTTCTTTACGCACCTTGGCGTCCAGCGCGCCAAACGGTTCGTCCAGCAGCAAGACCTTGGGCTCGACAGCCAACGCACGGGCCAGGGCAATACGCTGGCGTTGACCGCCGGAAAGCTGCTCGGGATAGCGATCCGACAACCAGTCCAGTTGCACCATGTTGAGCAGCTCGTGGACTTTTTCGGCAATACGGGTTTCGCTCGGACGTTCTTTTTTGGGCTTCATGCGCAGGCCGAACGCCACGTTGTCGAACACCGTCATATGACGGAACAAGGCGTAATGCTGGAATACAAAGCCGACGTTACGATCACGCACGTCGTGACCCGAGACGTCTTCACCGTGGAACACGATATTGCCTTCGTCCGGGGTTTCGAGGCCGGCGATGATGCGCAACAAGGTGGTCTTGCCGCAGCCCGAAGGGCCAAGCAGCGCCACCAGTTCACCACTGCGGATATCCAGATTGATGCTGTTCAGGGCCTTGAAGGCGTTGAAGTTCTTGCTGACGTTACGGACTTCGATCGACATGGTTTATTCCTCCGCGGCGCTGGCGCGCAGGCGGTTAATACGGGATTCGCTCCACTGCTTGAGCAGCAGGATGAAGAGCGCCAGGATCAGCAACAGAGTGGCCACAGCGAAGGCGGCAACGTGGTTGTATTCGTTGTAGAGGATTTCGACGTGCAGCGGCAGGGTGTTGGTCACCCCGCGAATGTGCCCGGAAACCACCGATACCGCACCGAATTCACCCATCGCCCTCGCTGTACAAAGCACCACGCCGTAAATCAGACCCCATTTGATATTGGGCACCGTGACGTGCCAGAACATCTGCCAGCCATTTGCGCCCAGCAGGCGTGCGGCTTCTTCTTCCTGGGTGCCCTGCTCCTGCATGAGCGGGATCAGTTCTCGCGCCACAAAGGGCACGGTGACGAAGATGGTGGCCAGCACAATGCCCGGCAAGGCGAATACGATCTGGATGTCATGGTCTTGCAGCCAAGGCCCGAGGAAGCCCTGCGCGCCGAACATCAGCACGTAGACCAGACCGGCAATCACTGGCGAGACCGAAAACGGCAGGTCGATCAGGGTCACCAGGATGCTTTTGCCGCGAAAGCTGTACTTGCTCACGCACCAGGCCGCACTGACGCCAAACACCACATTGAGCGGCACCGATATCACCACGGCGATGATGGTCAGTTTCAGGGCCGATAAGGCATCCGGTTCCAGAATCGCGTCGAAGAAAGCGCCAAAGCCGAGCTTCAGCCCCTGGGACACGACGATCAGCAAGGGTAACAGCAGGAAGACAATGAAGAACAACCAGCCAAAGCCGATCAGCATACGCCGCGACAGCGGGCTGCCACGGCGGGCGGCGTTGGCCACGGATGAGGCGCTCAGTGTTGAGTTAGACATGTCAGGCCTCCTTCACGGCTTTTCGATGCGCCGCTGAATCAAGTTGATGATCAGCAGCAAAATGAAGGAAACCACCAGCATCATCACGCCGATGGCGGTGGCGCCGGTGTAGTCGTATTGGTCCAGCTTGACCATGATCAACAGCGGCAAGATCTCGGTTTTGAACGGCATGTTGCCGGCGATGAATATCACCGAGCCGTATTCACCGACACCCCGTGCAAACGCCAATGCAAAGCCGGTCAACCATGCCGGCAACAAAGCAGGCACCAGAATGTAGCGGAAGACCTGCAAAGGTTTGGCGCCCAGGCAAGCAGCGGCTTCTTCGATTTCACGCGGAATATCAGCCAACACCGGCTGCACCGTACGCACCACAAACGGCAAGGTAACGAAGGTCAGCGCCAGCGTGATGCCCATAGGGGTGTAGGCAATCTTAAAGCCCAGATCCGCCGCGAGCTGGCCGATCCAGCCGTTAGGTGCATACAAGGCGGTGAGGGCGATACCGGCCACGGCGGTCGGCAATGCAAACGGCAGGTCGATCATGGCGTCGATAACCTTGCGGCCGGGAAAGGTGTACCGCACCAGCACCCAAGCCAGCACCGTACCGATGACGCCATTGATCAGGGCGGCGACGAAGGCGGTGCCAAAGCTCAACTGCAACGCCGATAACACTCGGGGAGCGGTAACGATGGCCCAGAACTGTTCCCAGGTCAGTTGCGCGGCATGCACAAACATCGCGGCCAACGGGATAAGCACAATCAGGCTGAGGTACACCAAGGTGTAGCCCAGCGTCAGCCCGAAGCCGGGTATGACGGGGGAAATACGACGTGACATAGAAATCCTTGGTTAACGCACGAAGCCCGCAACGGAGTCGCGGGCTTTATGTTCTAGCTTTCAGCGAGGTTCAACACCCCCGCTCCACAGGTTATTGCGGCTTGTAAATCTGGTCGAACACGCCACCGTCATTGAAAAATTTGGGTTGCGCAGTTTTCCAGCCACCGAAGTCTTTGTCGATAGTCACGAGGTCCAGCTTCGGAAATTGCTGTGCGTATTTTGCAGCCACTTGTTCGTCACGCGGACGGTAGAAGTTCTTGGCGGCGATCTCCTGACCGGCCGGGCTATACAGATGATCGAGGTAGGCCTTGGCGATCTCGGCATTGCCTTTTTTATCAGCGTTTTTGTCAACGACGGCCACTGGAGGTTCAGCCAAAATCGACAATGAAGGGACGACGATATCGAATTTATCGGCGCCGCCGTCTTCTTTCAACGCCAGAAACGCTTCGTTTTCCCACGCCAGCAACACGTCACCCTGACCGTTGTTGACGAAGGTGATGGTTGAACCGCGAGCACCGGTGTCCAGCACAGGGACGTGCTTGAACAGCTGACTGACGTATTCTTTGGCTTTGGCTTCGTCACCGCCGTTGGCTTTCAGACCGTAGGCGTAAGCCGCAAGGAAGTTCCAGCGAGCGCCGCCGCTGGTTTTCGGGTTCGGGGTAATGACCGACACGCCATCCTTGATCAGATCACCCCAATCCTTGATGCCTTTAGGGTTGCCCTTGCGCACCAGAAACACGATGGTCGAGGTGTACGGAGTGCTGGCATCCGGCAGGCGGGTTTGCCAGTTTTCTGGCAGCGAACCTTTGTTCAGCTTGCTGATTTCGTCAATGTCGCCGGCCAGCGCCAAGGTCACAACGTCGGCACGCAAACCGTCAATCACACCACGGGCCTGCTTCCCCGATCCGCCGTGCGATTGCTGAATTTTTACAGTATCGCCGGGATGGTTTTGCTTCCAGAAGGTGCTGAACTCTGCGTTGTAATCCTGATACAACTCGCGAGTCGGGTCGTAGGAAACGTTCAACAACTCGTAGTCTTTGGCCACAGCGGAGCCGGCAAAAATGGCACTGGCCAGCGCGGCCAAAGCGTAACGGCGTAGGGACATAGGTGAGGCTCCAAAGCACTTTTTAGTTTTTATTAAGCGCACTCAGGTGAATACGCTTTGGACAGGTCAGGTGTTTTTTTGCCCAGGGTTTTGCAAACGGAATTTTTCTTTGCGTTCGATCTGAACCACTTGAGCGTTATGCACGGTGATTTCCACAGCGCCAAAACGCAGATCTCGCAGCGCGCTCTGGATTTCCCGCAGAATGGTGGCTTCGTCCTGACCGTCAACGCTACGCAGAGATGCGTTCATGGTGCTGCTCCTGAAATTAAATGCCGAGGGGATGCTGGCGTGGGAGCAATAGTAGTGAGACGGGATTATTCTTAAAAATACTATTTAAGAATGTTTATATAACTGAAATGACATTTAGCATTGAGCATGCACGTCGTCGCTAGCGCAGGCAGCGATTAGATGGGTTCGGATGCGTTATTCAAGACAGGGACTACACTCCAAATGCCTCGCGAACGCGGGGCAGGCACGACAGGATGCTTTATCTCGCTGGACAGTCAGCGCAAGTGGGATCACCTTAGAGCCACTGTCGTCTTTTCCTGCAAAGCCTGGAGTCTTTATGTCGTTCACCCCTGAGATGGTTGCCGAAATGAAAGTCCTTGCCCTGTTTGACCTGAACAGCACACAAGAGGGCCTAAAAGTCCATCACACCGCCGATCCTGCATTGATTGAAGCCGCAAAGCGTTTGTATGCAAAAGATCTGATTACGCAGACAGATGGCGGCTACCTGACCAGCTTGGGTCGTGATTCGGTTGAAAACGTGAAAACACTGCTCACAATTCTCACCACAGAGCCTTTCGTTGAAGTGCCCCTGAAAGAACTTGCCTAAGGGCACGCCATGCCCACGGGATCCAGACACTCAACGATTCCGCGGGCACACTTTTGGTGCAAGCAAATTTCTGACGCCAAAAAACACATCCACCTAAGTCTTTTGCATCACGAACTGTAAACTTCTCCTACGTTTCCTTTCTTCCTGACGTGGAAAGTCTGTTTGTGTTTGAGATGACACACCCACCTGAAAGACGCCCAACGTTAGAGTGCGCCAACAACCGGCAGTCTCTTGCGCGCATACGCGAGCGTTTTCTGAGCGTCAATCAAGGTCGAATAGCCCGTGCAATGGAAAGTCTGGCACCCCATCAGCAAAACTTCCTGCGACTGCTGGCACTGTTCTTCCATGTCAATCACCCGTCACTGCCGGGTTATGTGTCGGACTGCACCCCTGCCGGGGTATCCGGTTATGAACCCGATGCATCCGTCATCGTTACCGCCAGAAGCTTGGCCCCTGAGTTTACTTACGCGTCGAGCCCCGAGCGGCAACAGCCCATCCACAGTGTCTTTTTGATGGGCAGCCTCGGCACGCTGGCTCAGACCGATCAAAGCGATATGGACGTGTGGGTGTGTCATGGCCCGCAGCTAACGGGGGGCGAGCGACAAGCCCTGCGTGATAAATGCCGGCGGCTGGAGGTGTGGGCGGCCCGTCAAGGGTTCGAAGCGCATTGTTTTTTAATCGATACGCATCGCTTCGCTCAGGGCGAGCATGAGGTTCAGCTGTGCACCGAAAATGGCGGTACAACACAACACCATTTATTGCTCGATGAGTTTTATCGCACCGCCCTATGGCTCGCGGGCCGCACGCCCTTGTGGTGGTATGTGCCTGTGAGCGAAGCCTCTCGGTACGGTGAATTCACCCGCGCCACAGGTGACCGGCCTTTAACCGGCAGCGATGACGTCATGGATCTTGGGCATCTGGCGCGCATACCCTCGAACGAATTTTTGGGGGCCGGGTTATGGCAATTATTCAAAGGGATTGAATCGCCCCACAAATCAGTGCTCAAACTGTTGCTGATTGAGGTGTACGCCAGCGAGCATCCGCACGTGAATTACTTGAGCATGGATTTCAAGCAGGCGGTATACGCCAATCATCTGAACCTCGATGAGCTGGACCCTTACGTGATGGTGTACCGACGTATTGAGCGGTATCTCACGGCCATAGGCAAGATGCAGCGCCTGGAGCAGGTACGCCGCAGCTTGTACCTGAAGGTCAATTGCACGCTGACAGGGCCAACAGCCGGCCGCGGCAGACCCTGGCAGCGCCAATTGCTGGAACGACTGACCGCCGAATGGGGCTGGGATGAACGCCTGCTGACTTCGCTCGACAACCGCTCACACTGGAAGGCCGAAGAGGTCACTCAGGAGCGCCTGACGGTGGCCCGCGAACTCAGCAACAGCTATCGCTTTTTGAGGCAGCTTGCGCTCAATACTCCCCGAAAACCCCCGGTTTTCGGCTAGCGCCGCGAAGCTGAGCGCAGCCGTGGGTGACGGCAGGGTTAAAGGTCGAAGTCGCCAGCGGCTTCAGGCTGATATTCGACTTCGAGCAATTTCAGCTTAAGGGTTTTGCCACCCGGCGCAGGCCAGTTGATGTGCTGACCCTTCTGCAAGCCCAACAAGGCGCTACCGACAGGCGCCAAAATCGAGATCTTGCCTTCGTCGGCGTTGGCATCTTTCGGATAAACCAGGGTCAGGTGATAGTCCTTGCCGCTGATTTCTTCGCGACAGTGCACGCGAGAGTTCATGGTCACAACACCTGCTGGCACTTCTTCATGGCCAACCACGGTTTCAGCCCGGTCCAGTTCGGCTTGAAGCGCAACCACACCCGGCAAGGTGTCGTCCAGGGTGTCGATCAGTTTCTCCAGACGCTGAACGTCCAGGCGAGTGAGGATGATGTGAGGTTCTGTACTCATGACCTGGCAGACTCCTTTTTTCTGCACGAAAAAGCAAAACCCCGCCGGGAAATGGCGGGGTTTTGACCAACCTCGGTAGTGCGAGGCGAACCCGGACACTACCACAGCACAATAAATACACAACCCGTGTAAGGACTCTGTCATCGCTGCCGAAGGTGGCGATTAGAGGTTTAGCCCTTTCGTTGCCGGGCCTGCTCACAAATCACCCGGCGACGCTGGTCGTCTGCCGAGCGCCACTCGCGGATGTCTTCAACATGCCGAAAGCAGCCCAGGCAGACTTTATATTCATCCAGCCGGCACGTGCTGATGCAGGGTGAAGCCACGGCCGGACTGACGTTGCTGTAGAGCGGTTTTGCGGGTTTAGCAGGAGCAGTCACTATTAAATCTCTTCAAATTCCAGCTCGGCGCCTGCGTGTTCCTTTGTCAGGCGCTCAACCATTTCGCTAAGCAGTTCGTCACTTTTGTCGCACTTCCATGCGCTGCGCTTTTCATCGTAGTCGAAGTGAAAACCACCATTGGGAGCAGCGAGCCATAGCTGAAGCAGAGGGGCCTGGCGGCTGAATATCAGTGATTTTCCATTCTCAAACTTGACCGACAAAACGCCGGCTGAGTTCTCTACATCAACATCCAGATCGCAGGTGTCGAAGATGTCTTCCAGGTTTTCCTGGGTTGCATCGACCAGATCGTGAAAACGGGCTTCAGTCAAACTCATGGTGGAACCTCGTAATATCTAGTCATGCTCGGAACTCGCAAGATACGGGCGCTCCAGGGCGATTGCAAACCCTAAGACGACGCGACCCGACGCACCACTGATTATCCACACAGGTCGATTTACTGGAGCCGTCTACTGCATAGGCAAGCTGGTGGGTGCTCGGTATACTCGGGCGCAATTAATGCTTTTCAAAGGATTTCGCCATGAAGCGCCTGATCTCTTCTATTGCTGCGCTCGTCGCGGTTGCCTGCCTTGTTTCTGCCTGTGGTCAAAAAGGTCCGCTGTATCTGCCCGATGACAGTAAATCTCCCGATGAGCAAGCGAAGTCGTCGCAATCGCAAGTGCACAAGCACCAATAATAAGGGAGCACCATGGACGCTTTTAACTACCGCGATGGTGAGCTGTTTGCAGAAGGTGTAGCGCTGACGGCGATCGCCGAGCGTTTTGGCACGCCGACTTACGTTTACTCCCGCGCGCACATAGAGGCGCAATACAACGCTTACGCCCACGCGTTGAACGGCATGCCGCACCTGGTGTGTTTCGCCGTGAAGGCCAACTCCAACCTGGCTGTTCTCAATGTCCTGGCGCGCTTGGGCGCCGGTTTTGACATTGTGTCCCGTGGCGAGCTGGAGCGGGTGCTGGCCGCGGGTGGCTCGGCAGACAAAATCGTGTTTTCCGGTGTCGGCAAGACCCGCGACGATATGCGTCGGGCGTTGGAAGTAGGCGTGCATTGCTTCAACGTCGAATCCACCGACGAGCTGGAACGTCTGCAAGGGGTGGCCGCCGAGCTGGGTGTTCGCGCGCCGATTTCGCTGCGAGTCAACCCGGACGTTGATGCGGGCACTCACCCGTACATTTCCACCGGCCTTAAAGAAAACAAGTTCGGTATCGCCATCGCGGACGCCGAGGATGTGTACATCCGTGCGGCCCAGTTGCCGAACCTCGAAGTGGTCGGCGTGGATTGCCATATCGGTTCGCAACTGACCACGCTTGAGCCGTTCATCGACGCATTGGACCGCCTTCTGGCGCTGGTCGACCGATTGGGCGATTGCGGCATCTACCTGCGCCACATCGACCTCGGTGGTGGCCTGGGTGTGCGTTATCGTGATGAAGAGCCGCCACTGGCGGGCGACTACATCAAAGCGGTACGTGAGCGTATCGAGGGCCGCGAGCTGGCGCTGGTGTTTGAGCCGGGTCGGTTTATCGTGGCCAATGCCGGCGTGCTGCTGACGCAGGTTGAATACCTCAAGCACACCGAGCACAAAGACTTCGCCATTGTCGATGCCGCCATGAACGACTTGATTCGCCCGGCGCTGTATCAGGCCTGGATGGACGTGACCGCAGTCCGCCCACGCGACACTGAAGCCCGCGCTTATGACATCGTTGGGCCGATCTGTGAAACCGGCGACTTCCTGGCCAAAGACCGTCAGTTGGCGCTGGCTGAAGGCGATTTGTTGGCCGTGCATTCGGCCGGTGCCTACGGTTTTGTGATGAGTTCAAACTACAACACCCGTGGCCGCGCCGCAGAAGTGCTGGTGGATGGCGATCACGCATTCGAGGTTCGCCGTCGCGAGACTGTCGCTGAGTTGTTTGCTGGCGAAAGCCTGCTGCCGGAGTAATCCCATGTTGCTGCGTTTTACTAAAATGCATGGCCTGGGCAATGACTTCATGGTGCTAGACCTGGTCAGCCAGCACGCGCACATTCTGCCCAAACACGCCAAACAATGGGGTGATCGGCACACGGGGGTCGGTTTTGATCAGCTGTTGCTGGTTGAAGCGCCCAGCAACCCGGAAGTGGATTTCCGTTATCGGATCTTTAACTCCGACGGTTCGGAAGTGGAGCAATGCGGCAATGGGGCGCGCTGCTTTGCGCGCTTCGTGCTCGACAAGCGCTTGACCACCAAGCGCCAGATCAAGGTTGAAACCAAAAGCGGCATTATTGAACTGAACGTTCGCAGCGATGGGCAAATCAGTGTCGATATGGGCCCGCCGCGTTTGCTCCCGGAAGAAATTCCGTTTGTGGCTGACGCTCAAGCGTTGAGCTATGAGCTGGAGGTGGACGGGCAGATCGTTGAGTTGGCCGCCGTTTCAATGGGCAACCCGCACGCAGTCCTGCGTGTCGATGACATCAATAACGCGCCGGTGCATGAACTGGGGCCCAAGATCGAGCATCACCCGCGCTTTCCTGCCCGGGTCAATGTTGGCTTTCTGCACGTGGTTGACCGCCAGCGCGGGCAGTTGCGGGTGTGGGAGCGCGGTGCCGGGGAAACTCAGGCATGCGGTACAGGCGCCTGTGCGGCGGCAGTGGCAGCCATCAGCCAAGGCTGGATGGACTCGCCCTTGATCCTCGACTTGCCCGGAGGCCGATTGTCGATTGAATGGGCCGGCCCCGGCCATTCGGTGATCATGACAGGCCCTGCCATGCGCGTTTACGAAGGACAAGTCCGTTTATGAGCGAGCGCACACGATGACCGATCAGCCACCGTCTTCAGACCTCGAACGTCCAGAGCAAAGCCCCGAAGCCGCCACCGTGGTCGCCTATCTGGAGGCCCATCCCGACTTCTTCAACCAGCGCGACGAGCTGCTGCTGTCGCTGCGTATTCCTCATCAGCGTGGCGATACCATTTCGCTGGTAGAGCGCCAGCTGGAATTGTTGCGGGGCCGTAATATCGAAATGCGTCATCGTTTGTCGCAACTGATGGACGTGGCACGTGACAACGACCGCCTGTTCGAAAAAACCCGTCGCCTGAACCTTGCCTTGATGGATGCCACCAGCCTTGAAGAACTGGTGATTGCCGTCGAAGACAGCTTGCGACAGGACTTCAAAGTGCCCTTCGTCAGCCTGGTGCTGTTTGGCGACAATCCAATGCCTGTCGGCCGCTGGGTCAGCAGTGCAGAAGCTCAACGCGCCCTGGGCGGTTTGCTGGCGGAAGGCAAAGCCGTCAGTGGCAGCTTGCGCGAGCATGAGCTGGACTTTTTGTTCGGCGAAAATCAGCGCAAGGAAATCGGCTCCACCGCTGTGGTAGCGCTTAATCATCTGGGCTTGCATGGTGTTCTGGCGGTGGCCAGTCGCGACCCGCAGCATTACAAAAGTTCGGTGGGTATGTTGTTTCTCAACCATATCGCCGAAGTATTGGGCCGTGTGTTGCCGCGCTTTACCCACGCACTGCGTTCGGTGCGTTAGTTGTGGAACGGCAACTGGACGCTTACTGCACTCACTTGCGCAGTGAGCGCCAAGTGTCGCCCCACACGCTGCAAGCCTATCGCCGCGACCTGAATAAAGTGTTGGCGTTTTGTGACAAAGCGTCCATCACCAGCTGGGCCGCTCTGGATATTCAGCGCCTGCGCCAGCTTGTCTCGCGCTTGCACCAGCAAGGTCAGTCATCACGCAGCATTGCGCGGCTGTTATCCGCGGTGCGCGGGCTTTACCACTACCTGAACCGTGAAGGCCTGTGCGATCACGACCCGGCTAACGGGCTCGCCCCGCCCAAGGGCGAACGGCGCCTGCCCAAAACCCTTGATACCGATAGAGCGCTCCAGTTACTGGAAGGGGCTGTTGAAGAAGACTTTCTGGCGCAGCGCGATCAAGCCATTCTGGAACTGTTTTATTCCTCAGGCTTGCGCCTGTCAGAACTGACTGGGCTCAATCTGGAGCAACTGGACTTGGCCGATGGCCTGATTCAGGTGCTCGGCAAAGGCAGCAAGACCCGCGTGTTGCCCGTGGGCAGAAAAGCACGTGAGGCCTTACAGGCGTGGTTGCCGCTGCGCGCCCTGGCTAACCCGCAAGATGATGCCGTTTTTATCAGCCAGCGCGGGCAACGCCTTGGCCCCAGAGCTATTCAGTTACGGGTCAAAGCAGCGGGCGAGCGCGAGTTGGGCCAGAACCTGCATCCACACATGCTTCGCCACTCGTTTGCCAGCCACTTGCTGGAGTCTTCGCAGGACTTGCGTGCGGTGCAAGAGCTGCTGGGTCATGCGGACATCAAAACCACTCAAATTTATACCCACCTGGATTTCCAGCATCTGGCATCGGTTTACGACAGCGCCCACCCACGGGCCAAACGCAGCAAGGACAGTGAATGACGATTGAGCTGATTACCTTCGACCTCGACGACACCCTGTGGGACACCGCACCCGTAATCGTGCGTGCAGAAGCCGTATTGCGTGACTGGCTGCTGACTCACGCACCAAAAGCGGGCGCTCTTGAGGTCGCCGACTTTCAAGCCCTTCGCCTGCGCGTTTTAACGGAGCAACCACAGCTTAAGCACCGAATCAGTGCACTGCGTCGCCGCGTGTTGTTTCATGCGCTTCAAGACACCGGTTACGCCAATGCTCTGCAGCTGGCTGATGAGGCGTTCGACGTATTTATCGAAGCTCGGCATGCACTTGAGGTCTTCGAGCAGGCAGAGCCGACGCTGGAGGCTCTGGCCCGGGAGTACGCGTTAGGCGTGGTGACCAATGGCAACGCTGATGTGCGGCGCATCGGGCTGGGGCATCATTTCAAATTTGTGCTGTGCGCTGAAGACATCGGAATAGCCAAGCCAGATGCACGGCTGTTTCACGAGGCATTGTTGCGGGGTGCCGTTACGGCAGGCGCGGCGGTGCATGTGGGCGATCATCCGGGTGATGATATTGCCGGTGCTCAGCAGGCAGGTTTACGGGCGGTGTGGTTCAACCCGGGCGGCAAGCACTGGGACGGTGACAAAGCACCTGATGCCGAGATTGGGTGTTTGAGTGAGTTGCCGACGGTGCTAACGCAGTTCAAATAACCACTCTCCTGTGTTTGCTTCTCTCACCGGGCCCACAAAAAAAACCCGCAGCGACGGCGGGTTTTCTTTTCAAGCCACGTAGCAATCCTTAGATAGGACGGCTGCCGTACTTGTTGTCAGGCTTTTTGGGTGGGTCTGCCACCACGTTCGCCTCGACTTCCTGCACCTTGCCACCACGGGAAAGGAACTCTTCCATCGCGCGAGCCAGAGCATCACGCTCTTTGTTTTTGGCTTCTACGCTGGGCAGGTCATCAACCGACACTGCAGCTTTGGATTTGCCTTTGGCCACAGGGACCGGCGTATCTTCGCCATCGTCGTCGGCCACGTCATCGGCAGCGGCTTCAAGACCCTCTTCGGCCTCGTCCTCGTCACCTACTTCGAGCTCATCATTTTCCAGATCGTCGTCGCTCATGTTCTACCTCATGACTTTCGTAAAGCAGATTATTTATATAGACCAGATGCGACAAATGTCGACCTCGGGTGGCGAAAAAGTAGCCCTGGTCAATCCCCGGCTTACGCCTCTTCACCGCGAAGGATGATGAGGACTTTACAAGCACCGTCATATTCACGCTGCTCGTCCAAAAACACTGTGCCAGCGAGCCTTCTGCCACCGACCTTGCCCTACAGACACGCTCAGTGACAGCCCGACTTGCAAAGCATGGAAACGTCTGGAGATTGTCCACGTCTTCATCTTGCACAGGGAGCAGCTTTGCTGCCCTCGGCGCGCATTCTAGCGTGCTGTAGAAAAAAACAAAGCAGCGAATAGTCGAGTTGTGCCGTAAGTGTTCATCCTACAAATTTTAGCGGCCGGGATCCGTCTTAAAACTGTAGGAAAATTCATTCTCTTTAAGGGGATAACGCACATTAGAGACAAAAAAATACCCGGCAAGCCGGGTATTTTTAAAAGGGCTACTTACAGGTTGTAGCCTCTTTCGTTGTGTTGTGCCAAATCCAGACCGACCGCTTCTTCCTCTTCCGTCACGCGAAGGCCCATGACGGCATCCAGCACTTTGAGAATGATGAAGGTCACCACCGCTGTGTAGACGATGGTAAAAGCGACGCCTTTGAACTGAATCCAGACTTGAGCACCAATGTCGGTCACCGCGCCGAAACCACCCACCGCAGGGGCCGCAAACACACCGGTCAGAAGCGCGCCTACAATACCGCCAATGCCGTGAACACCGAACGCATCCAGCGAATCGTCATAGCCCAGCTTGCGCTTGAGTGCCGTGGCGCACAGAAAGCAGATCACGCCAGCTGCCAAGCCGATCACAATGGAGCCCATAGGGCCTACGGTGCCTGCGGCGGGCGTGATGGCGACCAGGCCGGCGACCACGCCTGAGGCGATGCCCAAGGCACTTGGCTTGCCGTGAGTGATCCACTCCGCAAACATCCAGCCCAGTGCAGCGGCGGCCGTTGCAATCTGCGTCACCAGCATGGCCATGCCCGCCGTGCCATTGGCAGCGGCGGCAGAGCCTGCGTTAAAGCCAAACCAGCCGATCCACAGCATGGCGGCACCGACCAGGGTGTAACCGAGGTTGTGGGGGGCCATCGGGGTGGTTGGGTAGCCTTTACGCTTGCCCAGTACGATGCACGCCACCAGCCCTGCGATACCGGCGTTGATGTGCACCACCGTGCCGCCCGCGAAGTCGAGTACACCCCAGTCCCACATCAGGCCGCCGGGACCGCTCCAGACCATGTGCGCGATAGGCGCATAAACCAGCGTGAACCACACGCCCATAAAGATCAGCATGGCCGAGAACTTCATGCGTTCAGCAAAGGCACCTACGATCAGTGCCGGGGTAATGATGGCAAAGGTCATCTGGAAGGTGATGAACACCGCTTCCGGGAACAGTGCTGTGGCCGAGGTCAGGCTGGCCGGCGTCACGCCCACCATAAATGCCTTGCCGAAACCGCCAATGAACGAGTTGAAGTTGGTGACGCCTTCTTCCATGCCCGTCGTATCAAACGTAATGCTGTAGCCGTAAATGACCCACAGAATGCTGATCAGCCCGGTAATGGCAAAGCACTGCATCATCACGGATAGAATATTTTTGGAGCGCACCATGCCGCCGTAAAACAGCGCAAGGCCGGGAATGGTCATTAACAGCACCAAAGCGGTTGCAGTCAGCATCCAGGCGGTATCGCCGGAGTTCAGGACTGGAGCGGCCACTTCGTCTGCGGCCATGGCCAGGCCAGGCATTACGACAGACAACAGGGCTCCGAGCCCTGCGAATTTACGCAGAGTCATAGTGTTTTCTCCTGGGGCGTTGGGGTTTGGCGGCTTAGATTGCGTCGGTATCGGTTTCGCCGGTACGGATGCGAATAGCCTGTTCCAGATTGACCACAAAAATCTTGCCGTCACCGATTTTGCCGGTGTTGGCAGCCTTGGTTATCGCCTCAATAACCCGGTCAAGATCTTTGTCGTCAATGGCGACATCAATCTTCACCTTTGGCAGAAAATCGACCACATATTCCGCGCCGCGATACAGCTCGGTGTGACCTTTCTGCCGGCCGAAGCCTTTAACCTCAGTAACGGTAATGCCCTGCACGCCGATTTCAGACAGCGACTCGCGTACGTCGTCTAACTTGAACGGCTTGATAATGGCGGTGACTAGCTTCATGAAACTTCTCCCGAATTGGTGGACTTGCCCCAGGAAAACAAACCCGGCTCAAGTCTAAGCGCAGTGTCTGGCTTTGTAACGCGTCGTTGCCAGTTGCAAGCAACACAACGTGTATCAATCGCTGGTGACGAAAACACTCCCTGAACCACCTGCCGCACACCCATCGTCACAGCAACTGCATCAGTACATGAGTCAGTGGCAACTAAGCAGAAACCTTGCCATGTCTGAAAAAACCAACAATTACAGTCAATTAACATCCATTGATGGCATTTTGCTCTTTAGTTGACGGCATTTATGCACCCAAACAGTGCACTGCCTGTGAGCAGCCTGCGCGAAAGCTGTGCGCCGAGCCGTGTACAGGGGGCCCAAAGCCTGCGTGCTACACTCGCCACCATCAGTTTTCAGGACCTTACCCATGCTCGCTCCCAAAGACCTTCTCGACGCCCTGAGTGGCCAAGCTTCCCGTTTGTTCAGTGGCGAAACACCGTTGCCCCGCAACGAAATCGAAAGCCAGTTCAAAGCCTTGCTGCAAAGTGGCTTCAGCAAACTGGATTTGGTCAGCCGCGAAGAATTCGATAGCCAAATGGTGGTACTGGCCCGCACCCGCGATCGTCTCGAAAGCCTCGAAGCCAAAGTTGCGGAGCTTGAAGCCAAGCTGTTGCCGCCCGGCGAATAATGCTCAACGGCGGTGCATTTGTTCACGATCTTTAGATTCCGGAGCCGGTAGCCGCATCGTCGAACAAACACATCCCGTATCCATTCACGCCCTGCCCTTGACCTGCAATTCGCGCACCATGCGTCTTTTGCCCGCTCAAGGAATGAGTCATGTCGCTGGCCATCGTTTACAGCCGCGCCCAAGTCGGCGTGGAGGCACCCGCCGTCACGGTTGAGGTTCATCTGGCGAACGGCTTGCCAGCGCTAACGCTGGTCGGGCTGCCCGAAACAGCAGTCAAGGAAAGCAAGGACAGGGTACGAAGCGCCATCCTGAATTCGGGGTTTGATTTCCCCGCCCGACGCATCACTTTGAATCTGGCGCCCGCCGATTTACCCAAAGATGGCGGGCGCTTTGATCTGGCGATAGCGCTGGGCATTTTGGCTGCCAGTGGGCAAATGCCAGCGGCAGCGCTGGAACAGGTGGAGTGCCTCGGTGAACTGGCGTTGTCCGGTGCTATTCGCCCCGTGCAGGGTGTACTCCCGGCCGCGCTGGTGGCTCGTGCGGCGGGTCGTGCTCTGGTCGTGCCGATGGCCAATGCAGAAGAAGCCAGCCTGGCTTCAGGTCTGACGGTCATTGCCGCTGAACATTTGCTGCAAGTCGTGGCGCACTTTTCTGCCCGTTCAGTGATTGAACCCTATGTGGCGAGCGGCTTGCTGCACGCGAGCAAACCTTATCCAGACCTCAGCGATGTACAAGGGCAACTCTCAGCCAAGCGTGCGCTGTTGATCGCTGCGGCGGGCGGCCACAACTTGCTGTTCACCGGCCCGCCCGGTACGGGCAAAACCCTGTTAGCCAGCCGCCTGCCCGGCTTGCTGCCGCCGTTAAACGAGCAGGAAGCGCTGGAAGTGGCCGCCATTCAATCCGTTGCCAGTCATGTGCCGTTAAGCTGCTGGCCGCAACGCCCTTTTCGTCAACCGCACCACTCAGCCTCTGGCCCCGCATTGGTGGGGGGCGGCTCTAAATCGCAACCGGGCGAAATCACCCTGGCGCATCACGGCGTATTGTTTCTGGATGAACTGCCCGAGTTTGACCGCAAGGTTCTGGAAGTTTTAAGAGAACCGATGGAATCGGGTTTTATCGTGATTGCCCGCGCCCGCGATCGCATGCGCTTTCCGGCGCGGTTTCAACTGGTCGCCGCCATGAACCCCTGTCCGTGTGGCTATCTGGGTGAACCGACGGGACGCTGCCGCTGCACGCCGGAGCAAATCCAGCGCTACCGCAACAAACTGTCCGGCCCCTTGCTCGACCGGATCGACCTGCACCTGACCGTGGCGCGCGAAACCACCTCACTTAATCCTGCGCAGACCTCAAACGACACCACGGCCAATGCCGCCGAACAGGTGGCGGCTGCCCGTGAGCGGCAACTGCAGCGTCAGGGGTGCGCCAATGCCTTTCTCGACTTGAAGGGTGTGCGGACACACTGCACGCTCAGTGCTGTGGATAACGTTTGGCTGGAGACCGCGTGTGAGCGCATGAGCTTATCGCTGCGCGCAGCCCATCGTTTATTGAAAGTGGCGCGAACATTGGCGGATCTGGAGCAAGTAAAAGAGATAGAGAGGAAGCATTTGGCGGAAGCGTTACAGTATCGGCCGGACAGTCGGTGAAGGTAGTAACTGTAGGAGATTTCCTCAAGCATTCATCAACCTAAATATGCGAATTAAGCACACCAAGAAATACTAGACACCAGAAGTTTTAGCCAGCATCATTTGTTCAACACTAGATTTATAATTATAGCTAAAAGACACCTCATTGAATTAACCACCGCTATCTATTACTTGTACCATTTCAGTAGATGCCCTTGCGTGTCCTACCCCCCATAAAAATGGAATATAAAGTGCACTTTAAACTACGAATATCAGCATGCGGCTTGTACCTAATAATCCTGGCATCATGCGCTTTTTATACTGAGCTCATAGTTTGGGGGGCAGAAAATTTGTTTAGTCTTAGCACAAAATCTATATTCATTTTAAGAGGCTTAATGTTTTCTACGCTGTTCTTTATAAGCTTTAGATATTGCGTTCCAAAACTGCGTAAAATCTGGTAGTTCCAAAGACTATAAGCTCACCGGCTATCAGTCTCGCGATTCATTGAATATATCGTCAAGGCGTCCACTACCCCCTCGAACGACAATGCTATCTTGCCGGCTTGCTTGTAAGCCATTTCGTAATTAATTGAATCTTGTATAAACAACTGGAGAGATTCTTTTTTGCGGATTGCTCGAACAAGACCACCTCCTGAAAGCATAAGATCCACTGCACCATAAGCCATATTGCCTTCGTATACACTGTTGCTTCTTTGCTGATACAGATATCTAACTGGGCCTATAACAGGACCCTGGTTGTTTGGACCGTTAATAATATTCCCCACACCTTCATAAATATTATTGGTTCCATGAGCCACAAGCATTGCCCCAAAAGGAGTCCCGATCCCATATGAGGCACCTGTAATAGCCACGCCTAATTCAACCTGAGCAGCCCCACCAACAATTGTTATTCCATTCGCCCCATAAAAAAAAACCTGACTCCTCAGTTCCCTCTGCTCCTCCCAAAAAACAGCAACTCCTTCAGCCGCACTGATAACGCCCTCTTTCACCTCTTCAACCACCTCATCCACAAACGCCGAGACTTCCCCCAGAAAACCCAACCGGGCAACACCGTCATGGATATGCATCGCACCGGCCGCACAGCCCAGTGCAATCAGCTCCTCGGCGGCCTGGTTGAGGTCTTCCAGTGAGCACTGAGCCTCATCTTTCATGAGGGACCTGCCACGTCATGCCTGCGCTGGTACGGGCGGCGATATGTTCGAGGATGATGTCGCCATAGCGAATAGCGACCGTTTCGATGGGTTGCGATTGACCCTTTGCACTCGAGGTAAGGACGTGCAAAACAATTTGGGCAATACGGGCTTCTCGCAATTCGATTCTGAAGTACTTCTCTTCACCTACGGTGGGTGACGCCCGATAGAGATGAATAATGCAGTTCACCTTTTCGCCGTCATCCAATGCTTTAGCAAGAAGAGGCGAAGACTTGTCGATGTATTTGGTTATCACCACAGGGGAGTGATTGGCGTTGCTACCGAACGCGTTCGGTGACCTGCCCGGCGAGCAAACCATGGGTCACCGATAACACCATGATCTCGTCCAGATGTGAGGTTTGACATTTATTACCCATAGACTGCGGTGTCGAACACCCCGCGGAGATCAGACCGTTATTGACCCCCTTAATGGTCATGTAACTGTTATTGGCCATGTGCTGCTCACTATCAGGGTTAAAGCCTGCATTTTGAGCGGGTGGCGATACAAGCTTTGTAGGGGTTTTCTGAAGTTTTCAAAAGAATCGCTAAGCATGACCGGCAACACTCAGCCCAACCGTTCCACCTCCGGCAGTTCCATTGCACCCACCTCGTGCAGCAAAAAGTCGCTCAAGCGGCGCAAACGTTCACCGCCGGGCCGGGTTTTGGGCCAAACCAGGTAGTAGTTTTCACCGCTGGCCACTGCCGTGCGAAAGGGCAGGCTCAAGCGGCCCTGAGCAACGTCTTCGGCGACCATCAACAAATCGCCCATTGATACGCCATAACCCCGAGCCGCAGCTATCATGCCCAACTCCAGCGTGTCGAATACCTGGCCGCCTTTAAGGGAGACCTGTGCGGTCAGCCCCATGCAATCGAGCCAGTGCCGCCAATCGCGACGGTCAGGCGTGGGGTGCAACAATTCGGTCGCCGCCAGCCGTTCGGCATTCCAGGGCAATTCGTCTTGCACCTGGGGCGCACCCACCGGGATCAGCATCTCGGGAAACAGCAACGTCGCTTCCCAGTCAGGCGGGAAGTGGCCGTTGCTCAACAGCACGGCGCAGTCAAACGGTTCTTGATTGAAATCCACATGGTCAATGTCCATCCACGCGCTGGTGAGTTGCACTTCATTGCCCGCTTGCAAATGACGAAAGCGGCTTAAACGTGCCAATAACCAGCGCATGGTCAGCGTTGAAGGCGCCTTCATTCGAAGAATGCCATCTTCAGCGCGCAAGGTGGTGCACGCACGTTCCAGCGCGCTGAACCCTTCGCGTACACCGGGGAGCAACAGCCGGGCGGCTTCGGTCAGTTGCAATGTTCGCCCGTTACGCTGAAACAAACGGCAGGCGAAATGAGCTTCAAGGGTTTTGATATGCCGGCTCACCGCACTTTGGGTGATCGACAACTCCTCGCCCGCCCGGGTAAACGAACTGTGACGGGCGGCGGCTTCAAAAGCGCGCAGGGCATAAAGCGGCGGAAGATTACGAATCATCAGGGCTGTTCCGTTAGCGCAAGGAGTGCCAAAGAGTGACATGAGTTTAAATCATGTCACTTATCATTTTTATCCCTTTGCTTAAATCAGTCAGGGCACCGAAAATTCAGCCTTTAAACGCACTTGAAGACAATTGACCGATGATCAAAAAGCATCCTGCACGTATCGAACTCGGGGCCATTCTGCGGCTGGCAGGGCCGTTGATTGCCTCGCAGTTGGCTCACATGTTGATGGTGCTCACCGACACGTTGATGATGGCGCGCCTCAGCCCCGAAGCATTGGCCGGTGGCAGCCTTGGGGCCGCCAGTTACTCATTCGTGTCCATTTTCTGCATCGGCGTTATTGCCGCCGTCGGTACGCTGGTGTCTATTCGCCAAGGGGCGGGGGACATAGAAGGGGCCACCCGCCTGACCCAAGCCGGATTGTGGCTCGCCTGGGCATTGGCCCTTGTGGGTGCCGTGGCGCTGTGGAATATCAAACCTCTGTTGCTATTGTTTGGCCAGACGCCCACCAACGTCGAAGCTGCGGGTGAGTTTCTGCTATTGCTCCCGCTGGCCTTGCCCGGCTACATGACCTTTATGGCGCTGCGCGGGTTCACCAGTGCGATGGGCCGTGCAACGCCAGTGATGGTGATCAGTCTGATCGGCACCGTGGCCAACTTTTTGCTCAATTACGCCCTGATCACCGGTATGTTCGGGCTTCCGAAGTTGGGCCTAATGGGTATAGGCCTGGTGACAGCGATTGTGGCCACCGCTATGGCGCTGGGCCTTGCTTGGCATATCCATCGTCACCCGGCCTACGACGCCTATCCGATCGGCAAAGGTTTATCCCGGCTTAATGTCACGTACCTGCGTGAACTGTGGCGGCTTGGCCTGCCTATCGGCGGCACCTATGCCGTAGAAGTGGGCTTGTTTGCGTTTGCCGCACTGTGCATGGGCACGATGGGCAGCACGCAACTGGCCGCTCATCAAATTGCCCTTCAGATTGTGTCTGCAGCTTTTATGGTGCCCGCCGGTCTCTCCTACGCGATCACCATGCGTATCGGCCAACATTACGGTGGCGGCGATTTACTGCGGGCACGATTGGCAGGGCGCGTCGGCATCGGTTGTGGCGCGTTGATCATGCTGGGTTTTTCAGTGGTGTTCTGGTTTTGGCCGACCCAACTTATTGGGCTGTTTCTGGACTACAACGACCCGGCGTTCCGTCCGGTGTTCGAGCTGGCCGTGAGCTTGTTGGCGGTCGCCGCCTGGTTCGAGCTGTTTGATGGTGCACAAACCATCGCGATGGGCGCCATTCGCGGGCTCAAAGATGCCAGAACCACGTTTTTGGTCGGGCTGTTCTGCTACTGGGCCATTGGCGCCCCAATGGCGTGGCTATTAGCGTTCACACTGGGCTGGGGCCCCACGGGGGTCTGGTGGGGGCTCGCATTGGGGCTGGCCTGCGCGTCAATCAGCCTGACACTGGCCTTTGAATGGAAGATGCGGCGCATGCTCAAGCGAGCGCGTAAGGCCGTGAACACTGCGAGCGTGAATACCTTGACGTGATGAAGGCTGCGCTTCAGGCCGGCGATACCGTCTGCTGCGCAGTCCCCAACGTCAAAAACTCCACAAGATCTGTAAACGGCAGCGGTCTGCTGATGAAGTAACCCTGCACCTGGTCGCAGCCAAAATCGCGAAGCAACGATAATTGCTCAGGGGTTTCTACGCCCTCGGCGACCACTTCCAGCTCCAAGTTGTGAGCCAGGTTAATCATGGCCAGCACCAGCTTGCGGTTTTCTTCGCGGATTTCCATGCCGCCCACGAAGCTTTTATCAATTTTAAGCAGCGCAATCGGCAGGCTGTTGAGGTGAACAAACGATGAAAAGCCCGTGCCAAAGTCATCCAGGGAGAAACGTACGCCCAAGCGCCCCAGCGCATCCATCGTTTGTTTGACCAAATCACTGCGGCGCATCACGGCGGTTTCAGTCAATTCGAACTCAAGCCAGTTGGCTTCAACGCCACGCTCGGTGATCAGGCGGCTAAGGGTCGAGAGTAATTGACTGTCCTGAAACTGGCGGAACGAGAGGTTGACGGCCATATGCAAAGGCGCCAGCCCGCGCTCGCGCAGCGCCTGCATATCACGCAGGGCACGCGAAATGACCCAGTAACCCAGCGGCACGATCAGCCCGCTTTGTTCGGCCAGTGGCACGAACTCATTGGGCGCAAGCAATCCGCGTTCGCCATGTCGCCAGCGCACCAGCGCTTCCAGACCCACGATATTTCCCGAGATCAGATCCAGGCGCGGTTGGTAATGCAATTCAAGTTCGTCGCAGCGCAACGCTCGGCGCAGTTCACTTTCGAGGTCGGCCAGGCTTCGCGCATTGCGATTGATGCGCTCGTCGAACACGTGATAGGTACAGCCTTGGGTCGTTTTGGCCTGTTGCATGGCGATGTGTGCATGCCACATCAAGGGGTCGGCCCCGGCGTTGACGCGGGCATGGGCAATCCCGAGGCTGCAACCGAGCAGAAGGCTTTCGCCGTCGATCCAGTAAGGCTCGGACAACACCTCGATGAGGCGTTCTGCCATCCACTCGGCACGCTCCGGCGCTCGTCGGGTATCGATCAACAGTGCGAATTCATCACTGCCAAGCCGTGCTAACTGATCACCGGCTTCAAGTCTGCTTTTAAGGCGTGCAACCACCTGCAGAATCAAGCGGTCACCGGCCTGATGCCCCAGCGCATCGTTGACGTGACGGAAGTTGTCCATATCCAGATGCCCCAATGCGAGGCCGCGCCCGTCGTTTTCGGCCAAGCGTACGGCCAGCAAGGCCTGAAAGCCCTGGCGGTTGGCGATACCGGTCAGCGGGTCCTCTTCGGCCAGGCGTTGCAGGGTGTATTCGAGTATGCCGCGCTCACGCACATGGCGCAGACAACGTCGCAGTACATCCGTGGTCAGACTGGGCCTGACCAGCCAGTCGCTGACGTCCGGGGGTGAAATTTGCGGCTCAGCGTCCAGCAACAAGACGGTGGGCAAGCGGCAACGACCCGGCGCAGGCTGCAAGGTGCTCGTCGTCAGGAGCAGTGCGTTGCGATCGTTCTCAAACAGGTAACTCACGGACTCCCAGCTGGGTGCGCACAGCAAAATGACTGAGCCTCCCATCGGCAGCAGGCACGTTCGTACCAACGCTTCCCAAGTGGGATCTTCAGCCAGTAAAAGCAAACGCAAGGGTTCGACATGCTCAGACACGCTAACTCCCTGAACTCTACTTAATGGAGTGATGAGCATTATGGTGCTCCCGTCAGTCATGACACACGAGGCCATTTGTCCGGAGCACGCGACCTGAACTTACCCTAAGGTAGACGCAAAATAAGGGGGTGGCCCGCGACAAACACACAAAAGCGGCAAATTTAGACCAAGAGCCGTGTCACACCGTCGCACAGAGGCAGCATTATCTGCTCAGCCTGTTAAAATGCTCGCCCTTTTTACACACGACCCCCTAACTCGTCATGTCCCGACTCAATCCCCGGCAGCAAGAAGCCGTGAGCTACGTCGGCGGCCCTCTTTTGGTGCTCGCCGGCGCAGGCTCCGGCAAAACCAGCGTGATTACCCGAAAAATCGCGCACTTGATTCAGAACTGCGGCATCCGTGCCCAATACATCGTCGCCATGACCTTTACCAACAAAGCCGCCCGGGAGATGAAGGAACGGGTCGGTACGCTGCTTAAAAAGGGTGAAGGCCGAGGCTTGACGGTGTGTACGTTCCACAATCTGGGGCTGAATATCATCCGCAAGGAACATGCGCGATTGGGTTACAAGCCGGGGTTTTCGATCTTTGACGAAGCCGACGTCAAAGCGCTGATGGCCGACATCATGCAAAAGGAATACTCGGGCGACGACGGGGTCGATGAAATCAAGAACATGATCGGCTCGTGGAAAAACGACCTGATCCTGCCGCCCGAGGCGTTGGAAAATGCACGTAACCCCAAGGAACAGACAGCCGCCATTGTTTACACCCATTATCAGCGCACGCTCAAAGCCTACAACGCGGTGGACTTTGACGACCTGATCCTGCTGCCGGTCAAGCTCTTCGAGGCGCACGCCGACATTCTGGAAAAGTGGCAGAACAAAGTGCGCTACCTTTTGGTGGACGAGTATCAGGACACCAACGCCAGCCAGTACTTGCTGGTGAAATACCTGATCGGCACGCGCAACCAGTTCACCGTGGTGGGCGATGATGACCAGTCGATCTACGCTTGGCGCGGTGCCCGCCCGGAAAACCTGATGCTGCTCAAGGACGATTATCCGTCCCTGAAAGTGGTCATGCTGGAGCAGAACTATCGCTCCACCAGCCGCATCTTGCGGTGCGCCAACGTGCTGATTGCCAACAACCCACATGCCTTCGAGAAGCAACTGTGGAGTGAGATGGGCCACGGTGATGAAGTGCGGGTGATTCGCTGCCGTAACGAAGACGCCGAAGCGGAGCGCGTCGCGGTTGAAATTCTCACGCTGCACCTGCGCACCGACCGGCCTTACAGTGACTTTGCGATCCTCTATCGCGGGAACTATCAGGCCAAATTGATCGAGCTGAAGCTGCAGCATCATCAAATTCCGTACCGTTTATCGGGTGGCAACAGCTTTTTTGGCCGTCAGGAGGTTAAAGACCTGATGGCCTATTTCCGCCTGATCGTGAACCCGGATGATGACAACGCTTTCTTGCGGGTTATCAACGTCCCACGCCGAGAAATCGGTTCGACGACGCTGGAAAAACTCGGAAACTACGCCACCGAACGCAAAATTTCGATGTATGCGGCCACCGATGAAATCGGCCTGGGCGAGCACCTGGACGCTCGTTTCACCGATCGTCTGGTGCGTTTCAAACGCTTTATGGACCGTGTGCGAGAACACTGCTCGGGTGAAGACCCGATAGCTGCCCTGCGCAGCATGATCATGGACATCGACTACGAGAACTGGCTGCGCACCAACAGTTCCAGCGATAAAGCCGCTGACTACCGCATGTCCAACGTCTGGTTTCTGGTCGAGGCGTTGAAAAACACCCTCGAAAAGGACGAAGACGGCGCCATGACCATTGAGGAAGCCATCGGCAAGCTGGTGCTGCGCGACATGCTTGAACGCCAGCAAGAAGAGGAAGACGGTGCCGAGGGCGTGCAAATGATGACGTTGCACGCCTCCAAAGGCCTGGAGTTTCCTTACGTGTTCATCATGGGCATGGAAGAAGAGATCCTGCCGCACCGCTCCAGCATCGAAGCAGACACCATCGAAGAGGAGCGCCGCCTTGCCTACGTGGGCATTACCCGCGCACGTGAGACGCTGGCGTTTACCTTCGCCGCCAAGCGCAAGCAGTACGGTGAGATCATCGACTGCGCGCCGAGCCGCTTCCTTGATGAGTTGCCCCCGGACGATTTGGCCTGGGAAGGCAACGATGACACCCCTACCGAAGTTAAAGCGGTTCGCGGAAATACAGCATTGGCCGATATACGCGCCATGCTAAAACGCTAAAATCGACTATTTTTTCATTCTACCTTCAGCGCATATGCGCTATTTGAGGACGTTACGTTGGAAGCACTGCACAAGAAAATTCGCGAAGAAGGCATCGTGCTTTCCGATCAAGTGTTGAAGGTCGACGCCTTTTTGAACCATCAGATCGATCCGTACCTGATGAAACAGATTGGCGATGAGTTTGCGCGCTTGTTCAAGGATGCGGGCGTCACCAAGATCGTCACCATCGAAGCCTCGGGCATTGCCCCGGCCGTGATGACTGGCTTGAACTTGGGCGTGCCGGTGATTTTCGCACGCAAGCACCAGTCCCTGACCCTGACTGAAAACCTGCTGACAGCCTCGGTGTACTCCTTCACCAAGCAAACTGAAAGCACCGTGGCTATCTCCCCGCGCCACTTGCAGGCCACTGACCGCGTGCTGGTGATCGACGATTTCCTGGCGAACGGCAAAGCCTCGCAAGCGCTGATTTCGATCATCAAACAAGCCGGTGCAGAAGTTGCCGGCCTGGGTATCGTGATCGAGAAGTCATTTCAGGGCGGCCGCGCTGAACTGGACGCACAGGGCTACCGCGTTGAATCGCTGGCCCGGGTTAAATCCTTGTCGGGTGGCAAAGTCACATTTATTGACTAAACCACCTCTGTAGTCGCTGCAACTGGCGGCGATTAGCGGCGCCGTGATCCTTATCGCAGCCTGCGGCAGCGACTACTGGGTTACGGGGTGATGTTGCGCGTTGCCTCCAATCCCGCCAGCAGCAAACGCTGGTACAGCTCTTCACGCAGCCCGTCTGGGTTTTCCAGCCCCATGCGTGCGAGGTGCTCAGGGAATGCCTGTGGTGAGGGCGCTTCCAGCGTGGCTTTGCCCAGTTCATAGATCTGCGTGAGTTTGAATTTGCTTCTAAGCCAGTTCAACGCCCGCAGCAGGTCTTGTTCCTGTGCGCTGAAATCGCTCCCCAGCGGATACTCCGGGAATAAATGCGAATGCTGTTCGGCAATCCCCTGGAGCCGCTCCGGGCTGTTGTCCATAAAACGTGGATCCAGGCAAAAATCCTCCGGCAACTTACGGAAGAACTGGGCCTGCGCAATCAGTTCGGCCTGAAAGCGTGAATCGGTGATATTGAGCAACGCTTCGATCACTTGACGATCGGTCTTGCCACGCAAGTCTGCGATGCCGTATTCAGTGATCACAATGTCGCGTAAATGGCGCGGGATGGTGCAATGACCGTATTCCCAGACAATATTGGAATTGACTTCCCCACCTGACTCACGCCAGCTGCGCAGAAGGATAATGGAGCGCGCATCGTGTAACGCGTGGCCTTGGGCAACAAAATTATATTGGCCGCCCACCCCGCTCAGCACTCGACCGTCTTCCAGTTGATCAGACACGGCGGCCCCGAGCAGCGTCATGGTGAATGCGCTGTTCACAAAGCGGGCATCTCGCCGCTGCAAACGCTTAAGGTCTTCCTGACCGTACAGCTCATTGATGTAGCTGATGGCGGTCATGTTGAATTCAGCACGTCGGCTGAGAGGCAAGGCCCTTAAGCGCTGGTAGAAACTGTCAGGCCCCAAAATGAAGCCGCCGTGAACACTGACGCCATCGGTGTGCAGAGATTCGTCCAAAGTGCCGGCATTGGCCTGCCTCTGGCGCTCAACATCGGGGTAAACCTTGCGTCTAACAATGCCCGCATCCACCAGCACCATCAGCCCACTGACGAACATTTCACTGCATCCGTAGAGGCCTTGGTCAAAGGGCCCGGTGCCACCTTCGCGCTCAATCAGCGCCTGCCACGGGGTGACATCGACAGTGTCCAACAGGGCGCGATAGCCTTCTCTGTCCGATTGACGCGTGAGTAAGGCCCCAGTCAATGCATCCCCCATCGAACCGATGCCAATTTGCAACGTACCGCCATCGCGCACCAGGGTGCTGGCATGCACACCGATAAAGTGATCTTGCAGGGTGAGCGGCATATTGGGGGTCGAAAACAAACGTGTGCGCTCAACGTCGTCGATCAGGTAATCGAAGTCAGCAGACTCAACCTCTGAATCACCCGGCATATAGGGTAAGTCGCCATGAACCTGACCCACCATCAGGATGGTTTCGCCTGCGGCTCGCCGCTTAGCGATCATGGGCAGCAAATCAAGGGTGATGTCGGGGTTGCAACTGAGGCTCAAACGGCTGGAGTCCTGCGGATCGCAAGCGATCAACTGTGCAATCACGTTCAAACCGCTGGCGTTGATGTCGCGTGCCGCGTGGCTGTAATTGCTGCTGACATAGTCTTGCTGCGCCGGCGGGCTATCCAGCAGGCTGCCCGCCTGCATATAAAATTGCTGGATGTGAATATTGTCTGGCATACGGTTGTGACGCAGGTCAGACAAGTAATCCAGCTCGATATAGTCGCCGAATACCCTTTCGACAAAGGGCTCAAGAAAGCGCTGCTGCAACCCGTCACCCAAGGGCGGGCGACCCAGACTCAAGGCGGTGTAAATCGTTAACTGGCGATCAGGCAGACCTTTAATCCGCTGATACAGCGCATTGATCAACCGATTGGGCTTGCCCAGCCCTAGCGGTGTACCCAAGCGAATATGGGCTGGCAAACGTGCGAGCAGCTCATCCACTGTGCGCTCGATCGAACAGGACTGCACCATCTGACCCTCCTTTACCATCCGTGTATAGAGATGTGACAGAGAGTGACTGTAGTTGGTTGCAAAGGCCAGTGACGTACGCGCAGGTTTGCACGAACGAAGCCAGCGGATGTTTCAGGCGGGATAAGTGTGCCCGCGCGTTTCATCGCGCGGGCACACCCTGCTCTGACGCAGGGTTTTACAGCTTGATCCAGGTGGATTTCAGCTCGGTGTATTTGTCGAACGCATGCAATGACTTGTCGCGGCCATTACCGGATTGCTTGAACCCGCCAAACGGCGCAGTCATGTCACCGCCATCGTACTGGTTAACCCACACGCTACCGGCCCGAAGGGCTTTGGCGGTCAGGTGCGCCTTTGAAATATCGGCCGTCCAGACAGCAGCAGCCAGACCATAAGGGGTGTCGTTGGCAATCTGGATCGCTTCAGCAGCCGTATCGAAGGAGATGACCGACAGCACGGGGCCAAAGATCTCTTCCTGGGCGATTTTCATGGCATTGCTGACGCCGTCGAAGATGGTCGGCTCAACGTAAGTCCCGCCCGTTTCTTGAAGGATTTGCTTACCGCCCGCGACCAGTTTGGCGCCTTCGCTATGACCCGACTCGATGTACGACAGCACGGTGTTCATTTGCTGTGTATCAACCAGCGCGCCCACCGTGGTTTCAGGGTCCAGAGGGTTGCCTGGCTTCCAGCCTTTGAGGGCTTCGATCACCAACGGCAGGAAGGTGTCTTTGATCGAACGCTCGACCAGCAGACGGGAACCTGCGGTGCAGACTTCGCCCTGATTGAAGGCGATCGCGCTGGCGGCGGATTCGGCAGCTGCTTTAAGGTCTGGCGCGTCGGCGAAAACGATGTTCGGGCTTTTGCCACCCGCCTCTAGCCAGATGCGCTTCATGTTCGATTCGCCAGAGTAAATCATCAACTGCTTGGCGATCTTGGTCGAACCGGTGAACACCAGCGTGTCGACATCCATGTGCAAAGCCAGCGCTTTGCCGACGGTGTGGCCGTAACCGGGCAGAACGTTAAGCACGCCTGCGGGAATACCGGCTTCGACAGCCAGTGCAGCAATGCGGATAGCCGTCAGTGGCGATTTTTCTGAAGGCTTGAGGATCACCGAGTTACCGGTAGACAACGCAGGCCCCAGTTTCCAGCACGCCATCATCAGCGGGAAGTTCCACGGCACAATGGCGCCGACCACGCCGACTGCTTCACGGGTAACCAGACCCAATTGGTCATGGGGGGTGGCGGCCACTTCATCGTAAATTTTGTCGATGGCTTCACCGCTCCAGCTCAGTGCACCGGCGGCGCCGGGCACGTCGATGTGCAGCGAATCGCTAATGGGCTTACCCATGTCCAGGGTTTCAAGAAGCGCCAGCTCCTCGGCGTTTTGCTTGAGCAGATCGGCAAAACGAATCATCACCGCTTTACGCTTGGCAGGTGCCAACCGCGACCAGACGCCGGACTCGAAGGTTTTGCGGGCATTTTCAACCGCACGCTTAGCGTCGGCGGCATCGCAACTGGCGACCTTGCCCAGCAAGCGACCGTCGACCGGGCTGAGGCACTCGAATGTTTCATTGGAGACTGCGTTGGTGTATTCACCGTTAATAAACGCACGACCTTCGATTTTCAGCTGCTGGGCCCGTTGTTCCCAATCAGCACGCGTCAGGGTGGTCATTCGAGTGTCCTCCTCATTGTTCAATGGAAGTGCCACCCTAACCAGTGGCCCTGGAACTTTCAATATATTTGACACATGGGGCGCGAATGCCTTGGCTTGTTCGTTTTAATAAACATAACCTTGGGTCTTTAAAGATCCACACATCTCACATTCAGGGGGGACAAGAACCATGAGTATCGAAAGCATCGTCGATTTCAACACGGCCAACACTCAGCCGGAACGCTTCAGCCCGGCTTCGGGAAAAGTGCTCAAGGGCTCCCCTGAGCAAGTTGTCCACAATCACTACAACAGTCCTTGTGGACAGATGAACGCTGGCGTGTGGGAAGGCGCTGTAGGTCAATGGACCGTCAATTACACCGAGCATGAATACTGCGAAATCATGCAGGGCGTTTCGGTTCTGCGTGACCATCAAGGGAATGCCAAGACACTCCGTGCGGGTGATCGTTTTGTAATCCCGGCCGGGTTCAGGGGCACATGGGAAGTACTGGAACCGTGTCGGAAGATTTACGTGGTGTTTGAGCAGGGCGCTCCAAGGCTCTGATTTAGACCCCTTCACAGCCTCGCCATGTAGACAGGGCGGGGCTTTTTATTGCCTGCTTTTGCACCCAACTATGCACAAATGCCGAAACACCTCAGGCGGTGCGCATGGGCCAAATTAAGCCAGTCTTTGGAGGCAGGAGCTGCGGTGCCAAACACTCATGGACGAGGAGGCACTGACAGTATCACCGCTCATTTTCGATGACTGACAAGGATGACTCATGTCGACAGTTACAGTAGTTAAAGGAGCAGCACTGGCTGCATGTGTAGCAATTTCGGGGTTTTCACTGCCATCGATGGCTGCTGAAGACGGGCTGTGCAATAAAAATATGGCAATCAACTACTTTTTGGCACCTGAGGCAACGCCCCAACTGGTTGAGTGGTTACGCATCGCTTACGGCGCACACGGGGTTCGTGTAGAACGGCCGGGAGAGGCCTTCACCAAAGAGTTCAACGCCTTTCGCTTAAGGGTGTTGGTGGACGAAGAAAATATCTTGATCAAACAAATGTGTGGGTAAACGCGCCTGGGATCTTTTTGACGGGGCAAGGAAGCGCAGTGAACTTCTCTGCTCAAGCCCCGCCAACACCTGCTTTTATTCAATCAAAAATCTATCTATGCAAGGAAGCAACACGATGACTTTAATTAAACTGAAAACAGCAGCACTGGTTGGTTTGGTAACGCTTGGCTTCGGCGCCCTGGAAGCATCCGCATCCGCATCCGCATCGGATTCGGTGGCAGGCAAATGCCACCTCGACTTTGCGCTGACCAAGATGATGCACCGGGCAACACCTGAATTTTTGGAAGATATCCGCATTCGCTCAGGCTCTGCCGTCGTGCGACTGGAGAAACCGGGACAAAAATTCACGCAAGATTTCCGAGATGATCGCCTGCGTGTGATCGTCGACGAAAACAACATCATGCAGCGTTATCTGTGTGGCTAATGGAATGACACTGGCGTAGCTGTCTAGCGCCCTTTAAACACAAAAAAGGCCCGTATCTCGCGATACGGGCCTTTTTTGTAAGAAGAAAAACCAATTACTTGATTTTGGCTTCTTTGTAGATCACGTGCTTGCGAACCCGCGGATCGAATTTTTTGATTTCGATTTTGTCCGGAGTGGTGCGCTTGTTCTTATCAGTGGTGTAGAAATGGCCTGTACCAGCGCTCGACACCAAACGGATCAATTCACGCATGAGTAGCTCCCTTAGATCTTGCCAGCACGGCGGATTTCGGCCAACACGACAGTGATGCCGCGCTTGTCGATGATACGCATGCCTTTAGCAGATACGCGCAGACGAACAAAACGTTTCTCTTCTTCAACCCAGAAGCGGTGATGCTGCAGGTTCGGCAGGAAACGACGACGGGTTTTGTTATTTGCGTGGGAAATGTTATTCCCAGTCACCGGACCCTTACCGGTAACTTGACAGACTCTCGACATGCCTCAGCCCTCTAAAACCACATGCCCAACCCGGCATGGGTTGGCCGCTTAATCTCTCAGTCATGGCGCCAGGCGCCGCGTTTCTTTAAGGGTCTTACCGGCTACACCTACAAACGCAGGAACCGGGCCCCTAGAAAAGAGCGCTGCTTTATACCAGAAAGACTAAAGAGCAACAACAAGCGATGTGATTTGCTGTAATTAATTTAGCGCGCATTCTAGCGCCAATCCGCGCTAAAGCCTATGTCCGGCTATCTACAACCGCTCGTCGCGAGATGAAAGGTTTCAGTCAGCATTGTCCAAGGCAGAGGGTGCTGCATACATTCTTGCTTCACAGCGACACCACAGATTACGCGTTAAAACGGTAGTCATTTGTCTACCCGCGCACTACGGTAGGACTTTTCCAGACTGCACTCGCAGATGGGCCCCATCGACTTGCAAAGGAAACACACCATGCGCCTCGCTGCCGCCCCCTTTTTGCTGACAATGTGCTTGAGCCCGTGGGTTCACGCGGCAACACTGACCGTTTGCACCGAGGCAAGCCCAGAAGGGTTCGACGTGGTGCAATACAACTCGCTCACCACCACCAATGCCTCCGCAGACGTGCTGATGAACCGGCTGGTGGACTTTGACGCGCATACGGGCAAGTTGGTGCCGGGGCTGGCACAAAGCTGGTCAGTGTCCCCTGATGGCCTTGTGTACGATTTCAAATTGCGCCCCGGGGTCAAATTTCACACCACCAAATATTTCACCCCGAGCCGGGAACTGAACGCCGACGACGTGCGTTTCAGCTTCGAGCGCATGCTCGACCCTGCCAACCCGTGGCACAAAGTTGCCCAAAGCGGTTTCCCTCATGCGCAATCTTTGCAATTGCCAGCACTGATCAAAAAAATCGAGACGCCTGACCCGCTCACCGTGCGCTTTACCCTAAGCCATCCAGACTCCACGTTCCTGCCAGAACTGAGCATGGGTTTCGCCTCGATTTATTCAGCCGAGTATGCCGACAAGCTCCTCAAGGCTGGCACCCCAGAGCTGATGAACAGCCAGCCGATTGGCACAGGCCCCTTTGTCTTCACGCGCTTTCAGAAAGATGCGGTGGTGCGCTACAAGGCCAATCCTGATTACTTCGCGGGCAAGCCCTCGGTAGACGGACTGATTTACGCCATTACGCCAGACGCCAACGTACGCCTGCAGAAACTGCGTCGCAATGAATGCCAGATAGCCCTGTCGCCAAAACCGCTGGACGTGGACAGCGCATCCAAAGACCCGGCATTAAGCGTCGCTCAGACACCGGCCTTTATGACTGCGTTTGTGGCCATCAACAGCCAGCATCCGCCCCTGGACAAACCTGAAGTGCGTCAAGCGATCAACCTCGCATTCGATAAAGACTCCTACCTTAAAGCTGTATTCGAAAACAGCGCTCAGGCGGCTAACGGCATCTACCCGGCCACCACCTGGAGCTATGCCAAGGATTTGCCGGGTTACGCTTACGACCCAAAAAAAGCCAAGGAGCTGCTGGCCAAAGCGGGCCTCAAGGACGGGTTCAAAACAACGATCTGGACACGCCCGACAGGCAGTGTGCTGA
This sequence comes from Pseudomonas sp. 2024-210, assembly GCF_045062345.1. Taxonomy (NCBI): domain Bacteria; kingdom Pseudomonadati; phylum Pseudomonadota; class Gammaproteobacteria; order Pseudomonadales; family Pseudomonadaceae; genus Pseudomonas; species Pseudomonas sp. 2024-210. The sequence goes on from NZ_JBJGEJ010000003.1 coordinate 182,861, forward strand.
ACCCCAACCCAAGTCTGGGTGCGCAGTTATTGCAGGCTGACTTGGCCAAAATTGGCGTTCAGGCGGATATTCGGGTGATTGAATGGGGTGAATTGATTCGGCGCGCCAAGGCAGGGGAACATGACTTGTTGTTCATGGGCTGGGCCGGAGACAACGGCGACCCGGATAACTTCCTCACACCACAATTTTCCTGCGCGGCAGTGAAGTCCGGGACTAACTTTGCGCGTTATTGCGACAAAACGCTGGACACCTTGATCAGCGAGGGCAAAACCCTCACCGATCAGGACAAACGCAGCGCGCTGTATCAAAAAGCCCAAGGGCTGATTCAGCAGCAAGCGCTTTGGCTACCGTTGGCACACCCAACGGCTTACGCACTGACCCGCAAAAACGTACAGGGTTATCAGGTTAACCCGTTTGGCAGGCAGGATTTTTCGACCGTCAGCGTCAAGCCTTAATCCTTACATCCAGCCGTGCTCAACCATTGAAAGCGGCTGGCCTTCGCCGACAATAAAATGATCCAGCACTCGCACCTCAATCAAATCCAGCGCCTCGGTGAGGCGCTGGGTCAGCGCGCGGTCGGCCTCGCTCGGCAAACTGATACCTGACGGGTGGTTATGACAGAAAATCACTGCAGCGGCGTTGTGCGCGAGTGCACGCTTGACCACTTGGCGCGGGTACACGCTAGCGCTGTCGATAGAGCCGCGAAACAACACTTCAAAGGCCAGCATTCTGTGTTTGGTGTCCATAAACAGGCACCCGAACACCTCATGCGGCTCATGGCGCAGTTGTGCTGTAAGGAAATCACGAACCGCCTGCGGGCTCTCCAGCGCGCAATCACGACGCAAACGCTCGGCCAAGTGACGGCGACCCATTTCAAGGACGGCCTGTAACTGGGTGAACTTGGCTGGACCAAGCCCAAGCGGTCGGCAAAATGAGCTCAAGTCCGCCTCCAGTAAAGCCCGCAGACTCCCGAACTCATTGAGTAGATGGCGGGCCAGATCAACAGCGCTTTTGCCGGAAACCCCGGTGCGCAGGAAGATTGCCAATAGCTCGGCATCAGAAAGACTGGATGACCCATGCTCTAAAAGTTTCTCGCGCGGTCGTTCGCCCGCGGGCCAATCTCTGATACTCATAACACCTCCGTGTGAGTGGTCGCCCGCTGTTCCCTAGCAGGCGCTGTGTTATCTTAGCCCATCATTTTTGCGTGGCATTTGGCCATTTTCCGCGCAGTCATCATCGAACTAAAAGGCAGGCCTATGCAGCGGCTGTATCGAAAACGCATTGTTTTGGGCGTCGGCGGCGGCATCGCGGCTTACAAGAGTGCAGAGCTGGTTCGCCGCCTGCTGGATCAAGGCGCCGAAGTCCGCGTTGTGATGACGCGCGGTGGCAGCGAATTCATCACCCCCCTGACCATGCAGGCCCTTTCCGGGCACCCCGTTCATCTGGACTTGCTCGACCCTGCGGCAGAGGCCGCAATGGGTCATATCGAGCTGGCCAAGTGGGCCGATCTGGTGCTTATTGCGCCTGCGACCGCTGACCTGATCGCGCGCCTTGCCCAAGGGCTGGCCAATGATCTGCTGACCACGCTGGTGCTCGCCACGGATGCCACGGTCGCCATTGCGCCCGCGATGAATCAGGCCATGTGGCGCGATCCTGCCACTCAAGCCAACACTCAATTGCTGCAAAGCCGCGGCTTGCGCGTGTTTGGGCCGGCCTCTGGGAGCCAGGCCTGTGGCGACGTGGGCTTTGGACGCATGCTGGAAGCCGATGATCTGGTGCATTGCGCAGCAGAGTGCTTTCAGCGCCAGCTGTTGACCGGCAAACATGTGCTGATTACCGCTGGACCGACGCAGGAAAACATCGATCCGGTGCGTTACATCACTAACCACAGCTCGGGGAAAATGGGCTTTGCCCTCGCCGAAGCGGCGGTTGAAGCCGGTGCCCGCGTGACCCTGATTACCGGCCCGGTGCACTTGCCGACCCCGGATCGGGTGAGTCGCATTGATGTCGTCAGTGCCCGCGACATGCTCGCGGCATGTGAAGCAGCGATCCCCTGTGACGTGTTTATTGCCTCGGCTGCCGTCGCGGATTACCGCCCAGAAGTTGTCGCCCCGCAAAAACTCAAGAAAGACCCTACCAAAGGTGACGGCCTGTTGCTGCAAATGGTGCGCAACCCCGACATCCTGGCCACCATTGCTACACGCCCTGACCGTCCCTTCAGTGTCGGCTTCGCCGCAGAAACCGAGCACCTGCTCGATTACGCTGCGCGCAAGCTGAAGGACAAGAACCTTGACCTGATTGTCGCCAATGACGTGGCTAACCCCAGCATTGGTTTCAACAGCGAGGAGAACGCGTGCAGCGTGATTGATCGCCAATTGCACGCCACTGTGTTTGCCCAGACCAGCAAGGGCAAGATTGCCCGCCAGCTGATCACTTTTATCGCCGAACGTCTGAACCAGGTTTAACTCGTATGCACGCTTTACAAGCCAAAATTCTCGATCCACGCATTGGCAACGAATTTCCGTTGCCGCAGTACGCCACACCCGGCTCCGCGGGCCTCGACCTGCGCGCCATGCTCCAACAGGACACCGTGCTGGAGCCGGGGCAAACCCTGCTGATTCCCACTGGCCTGTCGATTTACATTGGTGATCCGGGCCTCGCTGCACTGATCCTGCCACGCTCGGGGCTGGGCCATAAGCACGGTATCGTGCTGGGTAACCTGGTCGGTCTGATCGACTCCGATTACCAAGGCGAGCTCATGGTCTCGTGCTGGAACCGTGGCCAGACCGCCTTCAACATCACCATCGGCGAGCGCATCGCTCAGTTAGTGCTGGTGCCAGTGGTGCAAGCACACTTTGAGATGGTTGAAGCGTTTGACGAAAGCCAACGTGGTGCTGGCGGTTTCGGGCACTCCGGAAAGCTTTGACGGTGAAGCATCCGCTCGGGCGCCCTGCCCGAGCAGATGCATCTGGCGGGTTAATTCAGGATGATTCTCGCCCAGATCGGGATACCTTTTTCAGACTCGAATTCAATAGCAGCCTTGTGCCATAAGCCCAGTGATGCCAAATGGCCTCTCGAACTCTCGCGCCAAAACACCGTCCAAACCTTCAGTTTGCGTTCAACAGTATCCCGTCACCCCCGTGATTGCATGCCGTAGCGCTCAGTCGTTTTTGCGCGCCTGATCGTTTCAACGCGCCTATTGAATTCTCTGACAGACCATGGAGTCCCCTGTAATGAGCAGTCCCGCTACGGTTGCACCGAAGTTCCCCGACAGTATTTTTCGCGCCTACGACATTCGAGGCGTTGTGCCGACCACGTTGACTGCTGAAACTGCCTACTGGGTAGGACGGGCCATCGGCTCGCAGAGCTTGGCTCAAGGCGAACCTAACGTGTCGGTAGGTCGCGACGGCCGCTTATCGGGTCCGGAACTGGTTGAGCGCCTGATTCAGGGTGTAGCGGACAGCGGCTGCCACGTCAGCGATGTGGGCCTGGTGCCAACCCCCGCGCTGTATTACGCCGCGAATGTGCTGGCGGGCAAGTCGGGCGTAATGCTCACAGGCAGCCATAACCCGTCGAACTACAACGGTTTCAAAATCGTCATCGCGGGCGACACGCTGGCCAACGAGCAGATTCAGGCGCTGCATACCCGCCTTAAAACCAATGACTTGACCTCAGGTGAAGGCACCATCACCCAAGTCGATATTCTGCCGCGCTATTGCGATGAAATTACCAAAGACATCAAGCTGGCCAAACGCCTGAAGGTGGTGGTCGACTGCGGAAACGGCGCGGCCGGGGTCATTGCGCCCCAACTGATCGAAGCGTTGAACTGTGAAGTGATACCGCTGTTCTGCGAGGTCGATGGCAACTTTCCCAACCATCACCCGGACCCGGGCAAGCCAGAAAATCTGGTGGATTTGATTGCCAAGGTCAAAGAAACCAACGCTGATCTCGGGCTGGCCTTCGATGGCGACGGCGACCGTGTAGGCGTGGTGACCAATACGGGCACGATGGTGTTCCCTGATCGTTTGTTGATGCTGTTCGCCCAGGATGTACTGACCCGTAATCCGGCTGCCGAAATCATCTTCGATGTGAAGTGCACGCGTCTTCTGACCCCTCTGATCAAAGAATATGGCGGCCGTCCACTGATGTGGAAGACCGGTCATTCGTTGATCAAAAAGAAAATGAAAGAAACCGGGGCTTTGCTGGCCGGCGAAATGAGCGGGCATATCTTCTTCAAAGAGCGCTGGTTCGGTTTTGATGATGGCATTTACAGCGCTGCCCGCCTGCTGGAAGTGCTCAGCAAGCAAGAAATGAGCGCCGAAGAACTGTTTGAGACCTTCCCGAACGATATTTCTACGCCAGAAATCAATATCGATGTGACGGATGAGAGCAAATTCAGCATCATTGACGCCTTGCACGACGCTCAATGGGGTGACGACGCCAAGCTGACGTCTATTGATGGTGTTCGCGTCGACTACCCGCACGGCTGGGGCCTAGTTCGCGCATCCAACACTACGCCGGTGCTGGTGCTGCGATTTGAGGCTGAATCCGAGACCGAACTGCAACGAATCAAGGATGTTTTTCACGCTCAATTGAAGCGTGTGGCACCTGACCTCTCCCTACCGTTTTGATCGACTTTGTATTACCGGAGCCCTGAATGACCCTCGAACGTGATGCCGCCTCCAACGTCGCCAAGGTTTTGTCCGAAGCGCTGCCCTACATTCGCCGTTACGTCGGCAAGACGCTGGTGATCAAGTACGGCGGCAACGCAATGGAGAACGATGAGCTGAAAACCGGCTTTGCTCGCGACATCGTGTTGATGAAGGCCGTGGGTATCAACCCGGTGGTCGTTCACGGTGGTGGCCCACAAATCGGTGACCTGCTCAAGCGTTTGTCCATCGAGAGCCATTTTATCGACGGTATGCGCGTGACCGACTCGCAAACCATGGACGTGGTTGAGATGGTGCTGGGCGGTCACGTGAACAAAGAGATCGTCAACCTGATCAATCGCCATGGTGGCAGCGCCATCGGCCTGACGGGTAAAGATGCCACGCTGATTCGCGCCAAAAAAATGCTCGTGACTCGTCAGACGCCAGAAATGACCACGCCGGAAATCATCGATTTTGGTCATGTCGGTGAAGTGGTCGGTATCAACACTGATCTGCTAAACATGCTGACCAAGGGTGATTTCATCCCCGTGATCGCACCGATTGGCGTGGGCGAGAATGGCGAGTCTTACAACATCAACGCCGATCTGGTGGCGGGTAAAGTTGCCGAAGCGCTGAAGGCCGAAAAGCTGATGCTGCTGACCAACATTGCCGGCTTGATGGACAAAGAAGGCAAAGTGCTGACCGGCCTGACCACCGCGCAGGTCGATGACCTGATTGCCGATGGCACCATCTACGGCGGCATGCTGCCTAAAATCCGCTGCGCACTGGAGGCCGTGCAAGGTGGCGTGACCACCGCGCACATCGTCGACGGCCGCGTACCTAATGCGGTACTGCTGGAAATCTTCACCGACACTGGTGTAGGCACGCTGATTACCAACAGCAAATCTGTATAACCGATGCAAAAAAGCCCCCGTCCGGCGTGTCCGGACGGGGGCTTTTTTATGGCTGCGGTGTTTTGCTGTGCGGGTTAGATCCCGTACTGCGCCCGATAGGCTTCTACCGCAGGAAGGTGCTGTTTGAGTGTTTCGTCTTCAGCCAGAAATTCCAGTACTTGGTTGAGCGAAACAATGCTGACGACCGGAATGTTGAAGTCACGTTCAACTTCTTGAATGGCCGACAGCTCGCCGTTGCCACGCTCCTGACGGTTCAGGGCAATCAGTACGCCTGCGGCATTTGCGCCTTGGGCCTGAATGATCTGCATCACTTCACGGATGGCGGTGCCCGCCGTAATCACGTCGTCGATGATCAGAATATCGCCTTCAAGCGCGGAGCCAACCAGACTGCCACCTTCGCCGTGAGCCTTGGCTTCCTTGCGATTGAAACACCACGGCATGTCGCGTTCGTGATGTTCAGCCAATGCCACGGCCGTGGTCGCCGCCAAAGGTATACCTTTGTAAGCCGGGCCAAATAGCACGTCGAAGGAAATGCCGCTGTCTACGATCGCGGCGGCATAGAAGCGCCCCAGCTGAGCCAGCGCTGAACCGGTGTTGAACAAGCCGGCGTTGAAGAAGTAAGGGCTGGTGCGCCCGGACTTCAAGGTGAACTCACCGAAGCGCAAAACGCCGCGATCAATGGCAAAACGGATGAAGTCGCGCTGATACGTTTGCATGAAAAAGGCCCTGGATACCACGGATTTAGCTAATTAGTATGACGGCGTGTATCATACACGCACGTGATTTTTGGGGCCATTTATGCGGATCATCAGTGTGAACGTTAATGGCATTCAGACGGCAGTCGAGCGCGGTTTGCTCAGTTGGCTGCAAGCTCAGAATGCCGACGTTATTTGCCTGCAGGACACCCGCGCCTCCGCCTTTGAGTTGGACGATCCGGCCTACCAGCTGGATGGCTACTTTCTTTATGCCTGCGAAGCTGAAGTTCCTGCCCAAGGTGGCGTGGCTTTGTATTCGCGGTTGCAGCCGAAAGCCGTCATCACGGGGCTTGGCTTCGAAACGGCTGATCGCTACGGGCGCTACCTGCAAGCTGATTTCGACAAGGTCAGCATCGCGACCTTGCTGCTCCCTTCGGGGCAGAATGGCGATGAAGACTTGAATCAAAAATTCAAGTTAATGGACGACTTTGCCCGCTATCTGGATAAACAGCGCCGCAAACGTCGCGAGTACATCTATTGCGGCTCACTGTATGTGGCGCAGCAGAAACTCGATGTCAAAAACTGGCGTGACGGCCAGCAATCTCCTGGTTTCCTGGCGCCTGAGCGGGCCTGGATGGATGAGATTGTCGGCAACATGGGCTATGTCGATGCCCTGCGTGAAGTCAGTCGCGAAGGCGACCAGTACAGCTGGTGGCCTGACAACGAACAGGCCGAGATGCTTAATCTGGGCTGGCGTTTCGATTATCAGTTGTTGACCCCGGGCCTGCGCCGCTTTGTTAGAAGCGCTCGTTTGCCGCGTCAGCCACGCTTCTCGCAACATGCGCCGCTGATCGTTGACTACGACTGGACACTGACTATCTAAGTGTTTTCGCCGTCAAAAAAAGGCCCGTATCGAAAGATACGGGCCTTTTTTGTATGCCGAATTTGTCGGGGCCGAGTGATCAGGCGGTCATGCTGTGGCGTTGAGGGATACAGTGCCTACATACCAGGAAACAGCCTGCCAAATTAAGGGAAATGGCTGATAGCAACTTAATAAAGCTGCCCGATACAGTCCGCGGACTTCATCGGTTAGGCCTGTAGAGGTCGCGGTGTCTCCGGCACTTTATTAAGGACATACGCTATGTACATGCGACTAATCCGTCGAGAGGATCGCAAACGTCTGGGTATTGGTTTACACCGGATTGAGTCACCATTTTTTGCCCAAAGTAAGGTTGAGAGCGCCTTAAGGTCGCCTTTCAGCACGCTGAGCTTATTTGACATTGACACCACGTGGCCAAGCGGCCGGCCGCTAACGCATCAAGAAATAGTAAAAGGCGTCGAAGAAGGTACGTTTTTGTTGGTGACGGATGATCCTTTTAGTCCGTTGAGTGAAGACACCTTCAATAAGTATTACCACATCACTGGCCGAGGCTGGCCAGGAAGTTTTGCTGCGCCTGCAGAGCCTGAGAAACCGACGCCGGCAAAGACAGAACCTGTTCTTAGACAAAAGCCGAAGCCACAACCCGAAGAACCTGGCTTCTATATCGTCATGAAAAGCACCACGGGCGAACGATTGAAAGCCGCATTGTTCGCGGCTCAAGATCCTGCAGTAATGAGTAAGTTTGAGGCCTTAAATCCGAATCTCGGCAACATCAACGCGGGGACCATGATCGTATTAAGCGATCCGAATAACCTGCACTGCACCCGAGAAGAAGCCATCTTGATGCAGGCGGCGTCCAAAACCAACGATGCAATCAAAGAACTCAGCCCCGAAGAAGCGGACTTTATGGTGAGGCACCGTGAAGAGTTCGAATCCTTTTTTGCTCACGCGTCGACGTCCATCGGCATGGGCGAGGCGATGTTTGCCAAAAACCTGGACGATGTGAAACTGCTCATGAAGGATATTGAAGCGCTGCATGTAAGGACATTTGAAGCGAGTGGTGGCCTAAAAACCGCTGAGTTCTTTGCCGAACGTAAGCGTTTGTTGGCACAGCTCAACACGAACCTCACGGCTCTGACCCGCAAAAGTATCGGGTTCCCTGACCACCCTAATCTCAAAAGTGCGCTGGGCATTTCCAGCCGCAGCCTGATTCATCGCTGGACGTTGGCAGGCGGAGCGGATCAAATTCCCGGGTATGCAACCCATATTGAAGGCGTGTCCAGGGCGGCCAAGTATGTGAAGTACGGCGGCTGGATTGGCACCGCTATTGGTGGCGGCGCGTCAGTCATGAAGGTTCAGGATGTGTGTGCAGCGGGTGATGCAGAGGCTTGCAGGAAAGTTAAATTTACCGAGGCGGGAGGGTTCGTTGGCGGCATCGCTGGAGGTGCAGCTGCGGGCGCAGCTCTAACAGGAACAACTGTCGGAATGGCGTGTTTAGCTGTTGGCCCACCAACTGTTGGTATTGGCACATTAATCTGTGGCGTGTTAGTTGTCGGGACTGGATCTCTTGTCGGAGGTTTAATTTTGGGTGCGGCCGGAGAAGAGCTCGGCGAGGTTATTTATGAGCACAGCAAATGAGTACCGCTGAGTACATTTTTGGCTATACCGGGGGATTGGTTCTACTGGGTGTTTTAGTTTGGATCAGTATCGCTCTTCATTTGGCCTATACCAAGATAGATCTGATATTGACTCATTTAAAAAACTGCCCTGCGATAATGGTAAGAGCTCCATTGCGACATGGAGGACCGTGGGGGAAGTTATTGCTGGTTGGAGGAATTTCAGGAATTATCACATTCCCGAATTTTTACTTAAAAAGGGGTGAGTTAAACGCAGACGATTTATCCAAGCTTCCCTTCATGCTGAGACGAAAGCTCTTAATTATGCACTGGAGTATCATTCTGCTTTTGAGCGCCGCTTTTATACTATGGGTTATCGGGAAAATCGTTGGCTGGCATCATTAAATCCGCTCCAATCCCAGTTTTGCTCTTACTGACTTATAAGCTCATCTCAGCGTGCAACGCTGTTCGCTAAAGCAAAAACGGCGCCTACCCAAAAATGAATAAGCGCCGTTTTTCTTGGTCTTCACCGCAGCACTTAACAGCAAGACACTTCGGTCAGTGTCTTAAGTAAACAGCAGTGCGCCCCTACGTGGGCCTTTTTGTCTGAAACCGCGCAGTAACCTTTACTTGATCGGTCGCCACGTGAAGGGATAGCGATAAGCGATCCCGTCATTAGCCTTGACCCCGGCAATCACCACCAGTACGACCGCGCCAATCAGCACCAGCCCCAATAAGGCAAAGCCGATCAGCACGAACATCAGCACGTAGCAAATGGCCGAAGCTATCGCCACAGTGATCTGGAAATTCAGGGCTTCCTTGCCTTGGTCGTCGATAAAGGGGTCGCTGTCGCGTTTGAGCTGCCACACGACAAGCGGCCCGATCAGACTGCCAAACGGGAACCACATCCCCAGGAACGCCGAGAAGTGACAAAACATGGCCCATTTACGAGCGTCGCGGCTCGGCTCGGGTTTTGAAAGGTCTAGCTCGCTCATGACGTTCTCCAGTTAGGGGTTGAAGGCTTGGGCAATCAGTCCGCCAATGCAGCTTGCTGCAGAGCGAAGATTTCGTTCATGCCTTTTTGGGCCAATGCCAGCATGGCGTTCAGCTCTTCAGGCTGGAACGGCGCGCCTTCGGCAGTACCTTGGACTTCAATGAAACCACCGCTGCTGGTCATGACCACGTTCAGGTCGGTCTCGGCTGCCGAATCTTCAGGATAGTCGAGGTCAAGCACAGGCACGCCTTGATACATACCGACCGATACCGCTGCAATCATTTGCTTGATCGGGTCGCCACCTTTGAGGCCACCGCGTTTTTTGATGACTTTGAGAGCGTCGACCAGCGCCACCATGGCACCCGTGATCGAGGCCGTGCGCGTACCACCGTCAGCCTGGATCACGTCGCAGTCGACGTACAGGGTAATGTCGCCCAGCTTGGACATGTCGAGTGCGGCGCGCAGGGAGCGGCCGATCAGGCGCTGGATTTCGAGTGTGCGCCCGCCTTGTTTGCCGCGGCTGGCTTCACGCTGATTCCGGTCACCGGTGGCGCGTGGCAGCATGCCGTACTCGGCGGTCAACCAGCCTTGGCCCTGGCCTTTCAGGAAGCGCGGCACGCCGTTCTCAACGCTGACGGTGCAGATGACTTTGGTGTCACCGAACTCGACCAGTACAGAACCCTCTGCGTGTTTGGTGTAGTTGCGGGTGATGCGGATCGAGCGCAGCTGATCGGCAACGCGACCACTTGGACGTTTCATGTGGGATACCTGTACGGGACGGAAAACTGTCGAGCATTATAAAGGGCATGGCTTCATAGAACACGCCTAAAAGCACCCACTGTCCCTGACGTCTGCCATACGCCCGTTTGAGCATCGAAAACGGCCTAACCTGCATCAGATATTTCAGCCGCGAAAGCTGGCTGAAAGTATTCCCCTCTAACATCCCGTCATCACCGGCAAAAGACCGGCCGGCCTGAACTGCATTGCCTCACGCAGTCAGCGCCAAACCCACAACAATAATAAGGGTGACTTTATGCTGACCTTCCTTGGCTTTGCCATGGTCATTACGTTCATGTACCTGATCATGACCAAGCGCCTGTCGGCGCTGATCGCCTTGATTCTGGTGCCCATCCTGTTCGCCGTGTTCGGCGGTTTTGCCCCGAAAATCGGTCCGATGATGCTTGAAGGCATCACCAAACTCGCCCCTACCGGGGTGATGTTGATGTTCGCCATCCTCTACTTCGCCTTGATGATTGACTCCGGCCTGTTCGATCCGGCCGTGCGCAAAATCCTCAAACTGGTCAAGGGCGACCCGCTGAAAATCGCCGTAGGCACCGCCGTGCTGGCGTTGGTGGTGTCTCTGGATGGCGATGGGGCAACCACCTACATGATTTGCGTGGCGGCCATGCTGCCGCTCTACAGCCGTATCGGCATGAGCCCGCGGATCATGGCCGGGTTGATCATTCTGGCCGGGGGCGTGATGAACATGACCCCGTGGGGCGGCCCTACCGCGCGCGCCGCCAGTGCGCTGCACGTTGATCCCTCTGACATCTTTGTCCCCATGATCCCGGCCATGCTCGCGGGGTGTGCGGCCATTCTGGCCATCGCGTGGTGCTATGGCCTGCGTGAACGTGCCCGCCTGGGCGAGTTGCACCTGCAAGGCGATGAAGTCGATCACAGCGAAATCAGCGTCTCGCAGTTCCCGGATGCACGTCGGCCAAAGCTGATCTGGTTTAACGGTGCACTGACCCTTGCATTGATGGTGGCCTTGATTGCGGGCCTGCTGCCCTTGCCTGTGCTGTTTATGGTGGCGTTCAGCATTGCCATGATCGTCAACTACCCGTGCCTGCAACAGCAAAAGGACCGCGTCGCGGCCCATTCCGGCAGCGTGCTGGCCGTGGTCGGGTTAATTTTTGCGGCGGGTATTTTTACCGGAATCCTGTCGGGCACCGGCATGGTCGATGCCATGTCCAAAAGCTTGCTGGCGGTTATTCCGCCCTCGCTCGGGCCTTATCTGGCGGTAATTACCGCGTTGGTAAGCATGCCGTTCACCTTCTTCATGTCCAACGATGCGTTCTACTACGGTGTGTTGCCCGTCCTAGCCGAAGCGGCCAGTCATTACGGCATTACCGCCGCTGAAATGGCCCGCGCCTCCATTGTCGGCCAGCCTGTGCACTTGCTGAGTCCCCTGGTGCCATCGACTTACCTGCTGGTGGCGCTGGCCGGTATCGAATTTGGTGATCACCAGCGCTTCACCCTCAAATGGGCGATTCTGGTGTGCCTGTGCATCATGGTCGCGGCGTTGCTGCTGGGCACCTTTCCATTGTTCAGTACGCTTTAAACCCACACGCACCCGTAGCAGCGGCCGCAGGCTGCGTTCGGTTGCGAAGCGGCCGTAAATTCAGAGCGCTCGGTTCTACCGACACGCTGAGGCTTCTGTTTTTTTACGGCGACGCTGTCGCCGGACGCAGCCTGCGGCAGCTGCTACGGAATAGGGTGCGAGTAATATATTTCAGAAATGTTTCAAGACCACGCCAGCTGTGCAATGCTGGCGCTATGCTCATTTGCCTACTACATCTTAAGAAACATCTGTAGGAATTCCCCGCAGCTATCTGATCCTTCGACACATCCATCACAGGGAGCCAGCATGCTGACCCTGCTCAATTTACTGTCCGCTGTGGCCCTGCTGATTTGGGGCACGCATATCGTGCGAACCGGCATTTTGCGGGTTTACGGCACCAACTTGCGCCATGTCATCGGGCGCAACGTTTCCAAACGCATGTTTGCCTTTGTCGCAGGCATTGTCGTCACGGCCATGGTGCAAAGCAGTAACGCCACGGCCATGCTGGTCACCTCCTTTGTCGGCCAAGGGCTGATGGCGCTCACGCCAGCACTGGCAACCATGCTGGGCGCTGATGTCGGTACCGCGTTAATGGCGCGAGTGCTGACCTTCGACCTCTCATGGCTGTCGCCGCTGCTGATTTTTCTCGGGGTGATTTTCTTTCTGTCGCGCAAGCAGACCCGCGCCGGTCAATTGGGCCGGGTCGGAATCGGACTTGGGCTGATCATTCTCGCGCTGCAACTGATTGTTGAAGCCGCAGGCCCCATCACCCACGCCCAAGGCGTGAAGGTCATATTCGCCTCACTCACCGGCGACTTGCTGCTCGATGCCTTGGTGGGAGCGCTGTTCGCGATGGTCTCCTATTCAAGCCTGGCGGCCGTGCTGCTGACCGCAACCCTGGCGGGCGCGGGGGTGATCAGCCTGCACGTAGCCATCGGCCTGGTGATTGGTGCCAACATCGGCAGCGGCGTGCTGGCCTTGCTCAGTACCAACATGCAAAACGCGGCAGGTCGGCAGGTGGCGCTGGGCAGCTTGCTCTACAAGCTGATCGGTTTACTGCTGATCATGCCGGTGCTTGATCCGCTGGTCGAATGGATGGATGGCCTCAACTACAGTGCCCAAGAACTGGTGATCGGCTTTCACCTGCTCTACAACACAGCGCGATGCTTTTTGTTGCTGCCCACCGTTGGCGTTATGGCCCGGCTGTGCGCCTGGATGTTGCCCGAGCAAGAACAAACCAATGGCGTCATCAAGCCCCGTCATCTTGACCCCGCTGCACTGGACACGCCCAGCCTGGCACTCACCAATGCCGTGCGTGAAACCCTGCGCATTGGCGACGTGATCGACACCATGCTGGTCAATATGCTCGACGTATTGCGCGGCAAACAAACTGCGATCACCCAGCAAATGCGCACCCTCAGCGATGAAGTCGAAGTGCTCTACAGCGCCGTTAAACTCTATCTGGCGCAAATGCCCCGCGAGGACTTGAGCGAGCAGGACAGTCGGCGCTGGGCTGAAATTATCGAACTGGCGATCAACCTCAAACTCGCCAGCGACCTGATCGAACGCATGTTGCGTAAAGTCCAGCAGCAGAAAACGTCACAGCGCCGTGCGTTTTCTGAAACCGGGCTTGAAGAGCTGGTGGGCCTGCAAACTCACCTGATCGAAAACCTGCGCTTGGGGCTGACGGTTTTCCTGAACTCAGACCCTCACAGTGCTCGCCAACTGCTGCGCGAGAAACGTCGCTTTCGTGCACAAGAACGGCGCTTGGCCCACGCCCACGTCAGTCGCCTGCAACGAAAAATCACTCAAAGTATCGAGACCAGCTCCGTGCATCTTGAACTGATCGCCGATATGCAACGGCTTAATTCGCTGTTTTGCGGCAGCGCCTACGTGGTGCTGGAAACCTCTGAAATCGGGGCGCTGGAGCTTAATGAAACAGCGGACACTCAACATTCGCCGTGAACGTTGCACGCCGGGACGTTGTCAGTCTGTAAGCAGCGACTAACCTGCACAGTCTGTTTGCCCACCCCCGTAGGATTTTTTATGCGTTGCCTGCTGTTGATTTGCCTGTTGCTAGGCGCCGCCAAAAGCTATGCACTTGATCGTTACAGCGTGGAGGGCTACCAGCTCCCCAATGGCTTGCAACTGATACTCAAGCCGGGCAGCGAACGCGGGCACGTGGCCATCCGGCTGGTCGTCGGCGTGGGGCTGGACGACTTCAGCTGCGCCGAGCAACAGTTGCCGCATCTGCTGGAGCACTTGCTGTTCAGCGGCACTGACGACAGCGGCGAGGGCGGCCTTGAGGAACGCATGCAAGCCTTGGGCGGTGAATGGAATGCCTTTACCAGCCATGCCGACACCACCTTTGTGATCGAAGCACCGGCCAAAAACCAACGAAAAGTGCTCGACCTGCTGTTGAGTTTGCTCACCCGCACCCCGCTGACGGACCAGCGCATCAGCGAAGCCAAGCACGTGGTTGAGCGTGAAGACGGCGGCCATTATTCGCACTTGCAACGCTGGCTCGATCGTCAGGATTTGGGCCACAGCGCTAGTAATCAACTGGCGGTTGAGTTAGGCCTCAAATGCGCCGAGCGCGCCGAAGTGCACAACCTCACCCGCGAGCAACTTCAAACGGTACTTCAAGACTGGTACGCCCCCAACAACATGACGCTGATCATTGTCGGTGACCTGGATCGCCTGCTGCCGGCCTACCTGGAACGCACCTACGGCGCACTCGAACCGGTGGAACCCAGCGAGCACAAACCACTGGCAGCAATTGATGCCAAGGCCGATGCCGAACGGGTGCTGATCCGTGGGGTGGTGGGCAATACCGCCAAACTCCACTGGTTACTGCCCGAGCCCGTGATCGAGGGCCAAAGTGACGACACCTGGAACCTGCTCAGGGATTATCTGGAGTGGGCGTTGTACAGCGAACTCAGGCTCAAACAGGGGCTGTCGTATGGGCCCTGGGCTGAGCGTGAAGTGTTCGGAGGGGTCGGATTTTTGAGCCTTAATGCGGATCTGGAGCGCGACGATGTCCCTCGCGCCCGTGAGGTGGTTGAGCAACTCAAGGCGAACCTGCTCAAGGACGGCCTCAACCCTGAAATATTTGCCCGCCTCAAAAACGCGGCCGTCGCCCGTCAAGCGTGGGCGTCGCAAGGTAACAGCGCGCTGGCCGACTATTACTGGGCCTCGATGGGCGACTACGAAGACGGCCACTTTAGCGATCCGGCCAAGCAGCTACAGGCTATCAGTCTTGATCAGGCCAACGTCGCCATGCGTGAGCTGTTCGCTGAACCCGGGTATGTGCGCATCGAGAAGCCGCTGTTCAGTTATAACAGCCTGAGCCTCGCCATCCTGGGTGCTCTGGGGGTATTGCTGGTGCTGGCCCTGTGTTGGCGAGTCTGGCGTCATCGTCGGCACTGAGCCCTAATTGTTACAACCCGAAACGGTTTGATACCGTAAAATCATTGCCATTCGCGGCTGTTCAAATCAGCCGCCAGTGTGCGGAGTATGCATCGTGAGTGATCGTTCCCATCCTTGGCAATTGCAAACCATCGTCAGCCAACTGCGCTCGGCACGTAACCAGTGGCGCACGCAAAACGGGCGCGTCAGCGGTGAACAGGGCGGCCGTGAATTACCCTCGCGTGCGGCCATGGCAGACATTCTGGAAGCCCTGTGCGGTGCCTTGTTTCCGATGCGTCTGGGGCCGGTTGACCTGCGTGAAGAAAGCGAAGATTTCTACGTGGGTCACACGCTGGACGTCGCACTGAATGCGTTGCTGATTCAGGCGCGACTGGAGTTGCGTTACGCGGCGCGTCAGGGCGGTCTGCCCGATGATGGCGTGGACGCGACCGCAACGCTGTTGATTCAGGACTTCGCGTTGGCGTTGCCCAAACTGCGCAGCATTCTGGACACGGACGTACTGGCGGCGTACCACGGTGACCCGGCGGCGCGCAGC
The DNA here is from genome assembly GCF_045062345.1 of Pseudomonas sp. 2024-210. Lineage (NCBI taxonomy): Bacteria > Pseudomonadati > Pseudomonadota > Gammaproteobacteria > Pseudomonadales > Pseudomonadaceae > Pseudomonas > Pseudomonas sp. 2024-210. The sequence continues at coordinate 198,914 of NZ_JBJGEJ010000003.1, forward strand.
GTTGATGAAGTGTTGTTGTGCTATCCGGGGATTCTGGCGGTGATTCATCACCGCCTGGCTCATCATCTGTACCGTGCCGGGCTGCCGCTGCTGGCGCGCATCAGCGCCGAGATCGCTCACTCGGCCACCGGTATCGACATTCACCCCGGTGCTCAGATTGGCCGCAGTTTCTTTATCGACCATGGAACCGGCGTCGTGATTGGTGAGACCGCGATCATTGGCGAGCGAGTACGGATTTATCAAGCCGTGACGTTAGGGGCCAAGCGTTTCCCGGCCGATGAATCGGGGCAATTACAGAAGGGCCATCCACGCCATCCGATTGTTGAGGATGATGTGGTGATCTATGCCGGTGCGACCATTTTGGGGCGTATTACCATCGGGCAAGGGACGACGATTGGCGGCAATGTGTGGCTAACCCGCAGCGTGCCCGCAGGCAGCAACCTGACCCAGGCCAACTTGCTGCACGATGACGGCACACAGAAGTAAAACAGTCCACATGAGTAGGGCTTTTGCTCGCGCTTAAGCCCTTTCCCACACTTCAAAGCTGAACGCGGGCTTACCATCGGCCGCTGCATGCAATTCTTCTGACACCAGCGTCCATTGCGTGTGATCAAACTCAGGAAACCACGCATCGCCCACCGGGCTCAGGCCCACCCGCGTCAGGTACAACCGGTCGGCATCCGGCAACCCCTGGCGGTACAGTTGCGCACCACCAATCAACATCACTTCGCTGACGCCCTGCTCTTCAGCCCATTCCTCTGCGCGCTCAATGGCGTCTTGGAGAGAGGCAAAGACCTCGGCACCTTCAAGGTGTAAATCGGTCTGACGACTGACCACCAGATTCAAGCGACCCGGCAACGGGCGGCCCAGCGAATCCCAGGTTTTACGACCCATAATGATCGGCTTACCCAGCGTGGTTGCCTTGAAATACTTGAAATCCGCAGGCAAATGCCACGGCATGCTGTTATCGACGCCAATCACGCGGTTTTCAGCAAGGGCCGCGATCAGGCTAAGAGGGAGTGTTTTTTTCATGGCGCGAGAATACCAGAGCCACCCGCACCCGCAGTACCCCGCCTGACTAACAGCGGTTATGCTCATGGCTCACTTGAATGGACTGGCCTGTGACTCAACTTTCCCCTTTGCAACGCCTTTGGTTGACCGAAACCGTGCGCCTGCGTGAAGAACACGCCGGCCCGCTGGACGACCTTGAAGCCAATCGCCATGCCCGCGCCAGTGGCGGCGACTTGCCGGCACGCGTCCAAAACCGTGCCCTGTGGCTGGCCAAGCGCGATGGTTTGCTTGACGCCATGCAGCATTGGTTACAAGGCGCGAGGCTGGCGTTGCTGGTGTTGGCCGTATTGGCCGTTGTCAGCGGTGCCGGGCTGGCATTTGCTGCGCTGGGCGACGGCAGAACACCCGTTAACGTCTTTTGGGCGCTGGGCAGCCTGCTGGGCCTGAACCTGATTCTGCTGGTCAGCTGGGTGCTCGGTGTGTTGTTTGCCGGGGAGCACGGGGCCAGCCTGGGCCGATTGTGGTTATGGCTGAGCGAAAAGCTCGCGCGTGACGCCAAGGCCGCGCAATTGGCCCCCGCATTAGTGCTATTGCTGCAACGGCGCAAGCTTAATCGCTGGGCACTCGGCACACTGGTCAATGGCCTGTGGCTGTTGGCGATGCTCAGTGCGCTGGTGATGATGCTCTTGTTGATGGCGACCCGGCGCTACGGCTTTATCTGGGAAACCACCATTCTGGGTGCGGACGTCTTCGTCGCCGCCACCCGCGCACTGGGGGCGCTGCCGAACTGGCTAGGGTTCAACGTACCGACCGTGGAGATGATCCGCGTCAGCAATGACTCCAGCCTCTACAACAATGAACTGGTGCGTCAGGCGTGGGCGGTCTGGTTGGTGGGCGTGGTGCTGATTTACGGGGTCATGCCGCGTCTGTTGCTCGCCGTCTTCTGCCTGTGGCGCTGGAAAGTCGGCCGCCGGACGCTGCAACTGGACCTCAATCTGCCCGGTTACAGCCCGTTACGCGAGCGCCTGATGCCCAGCAGTGAGCGTCTCGGGGTCAACGATATCGCCCCCGATCAGTTGCATAACGTGAGCGCCGGTAGCAGTGACCTGCACACCGATGGCGCCTTGATCGTGGCCATTGAGCTAGACGATCAGCACCCGTGGCCTCCCAAATTGCCCGTAACGGTCAAGGACGCCGGCATCCTCGACACCCGCGAATCGCGACAAAAGCTGCTGGAGCAGATGACCCGCTTTCCCCCGAGCCGACTGGCCATCGCCTGCGACCCACGTCGCTCACCGGATCGCGGCAGTCTGGCGTTGATTGGCGAACTGGCCCGCAGCGCCAGCGAAACCCGCGTATGGCTGTTGCAAGCCCCGCCCGGCCAGGCACTGGACGCTGATCGCCTGAGCGACTGGCACACGGCACTGGATCAGCTAGGTCTGCCCTATGCCGCCAGTGCCCCGCTGAACTGGCTGGAGAATGGCCATGACTAAACCACTTACGCTGGCCGTAGTGGGCCATACCAACGTCGGTAAAACCTCGTTGCTGCGCACCCTGACCCGCGATGTTGGCTTTGGTGAAGTGTCCCATCGCCCCAGCACCACACGTCATGTTGAAGGTGCACGACTATCAGTGGACGGTGAACCGCTGCTGGAGCTGTACGACACACCGGGGCTGGAAGACGCCATTGCTCTGCTCGACTACCTGGAACGCCTCGACCGCCCCGGCGAGCGGCTTGATGGCCCGGCGCGGGTGGCCCGCTTTCTCGACGGCAGCGAGGCGCGTCAGCGCTTTGAACAAGAAGCCAAAGTGCTGCGCCAACTGTTGGCCTCAGACGCCGGTCTGTATGTGATCGATGCCCGTGAGCCCGTGCTGGCCAAATACCGTGACGAATTAAGCGTGTTGTCCAGTTGCGGTAAACCGCTATTGCCCGTACTCAACTTCGTCAGCAGCCCGCAGCACCGCGAGCCGGAGTGGCGTGACGCCTTGGCTCGCCTTGGCCTGCATGCTCTGGTGCGGTTTGACAGCGTGGCCCCGCCAGAGGATGGGGAGCGCCGTTTATATGAGAGCCTCGCCCTGCTGCTGGAGCATTCTCGGGACGCCTTGCAGCGCTTGCTGACCGACCAGGAGGCACAGCGCGAAGCCCGCAAGCGCAGCGCCCTGCGCCTGATTGCCGAATTGTTGATCGACTGCGCAGCCTGTCGCCGCAGCGTGGCCAGCGAGAAGGCCATTGAACAACAGGCGATCAATCAACTGCGCGAAGCGGTGCGTCAGCGCGAACAACGCTGTGTTGAAGCCCTGCTCAAACTCTATGGCTTTCGCTCCAATGACGCGGCGGCCAGCGACTTGCCACTGCTGGACGGACGCTGGGGCAATGATTTGTTCAACCCCGAAACCCTCAAGCAATTGGGTGTGCGTGTTGGCAGCGGCGTTGCCGCGGGCGCCGCTGCGGGTGCGGGCGTGGACTTGATGGTCGGTGGTCTGACACTGGGCGCAGCTGCATTGGCGGGCGCAATTGCCGGGGGTGCACTGCAAACCGCGCGCAGCTATGGCAGCCGCCTGTTGGGCAAGCTCAAGGGCAAACGGGAATTGACCGTGGACGACAGCGTGCTGCGCTTGTTGGCCTTGCGCCAACGTCAACTGCTGCATGCGCTGAATGCGCGCGGGCATGCGGCGGTCGACAGCATCAAAGTGGCCACGCCCGAGGACAAAACCTGGCGCGAAGGCAAACTGCCCGAAGCCCTGAAAAAAGCTCGGGCATACCCGCAGTGGTCATCGCTCAACCCGCATCCCAAGCTCAGTCAGGCCGAGCGACAGGAGCAGATTGAGGCATTGGCACAACAGATATAGCATCGCCACTTTTGCGTAGCAGTTGCCGAAGGCGACGTGATTTTACGACCGCTTTGCGCTCGGACGCAGCCTTCGGCAGCGGCTACAGAGTAAGCAGGCGCAGGGCTTTGTCCTTGAGCATGTGCAGATCAATCAACGGTACATTCGCGTGCTTGGCCTGCTCGTCCCACGCCCGCATGCGCAAACTGAGGGCACACAACGGGTCGCGCTCGAACGCATCCGCCTCGGCTTCGCTCATGACGCCGCCCTGATAACCCAAGGTGCGAATACTCGCCTCACTCAGCAACGCGTAATAGCCGGGTTGTCGCAGGGTTAGATAGCGCTTGGCCTGCACGTGATATTCCACCAGTCTGGCAACCCGCTCACTGAAGCCTGCTTGACGCAGATAATCCGCGCCCAACCGCTCGTGACTGACCACCCCGTATGCGCCCATGTTCTGTGCCTCTTCGCCACAGAAGTGCCCAATATCGTGAAAAAAAGCCGCCAACACCACTTCATCGTCACAGCCCTCATCCAGCGCCAACTGCGCGGCCTGAGACATGTGTTCGATCTGGGACACCGGCTCGCCGATGTAATCTTCAGCACCGTGTTGCTGATACAACCCAAATACGGCTTCAACCACGTGCTGTGCAGGCGTCATGCTCTTTCTCCCAGCAGTCGGGCGATATGAGCCTCAGCCATCGCGGGGCCTACGCTCATGCCGACACCCGTTTGCATCAGCGCGGCACTCAACTCCGGCTCTACTTCCAAACAGGTGAATGGCTTGGCACCCCGTGCTCCGTAAACACCCTGCCAGCGTTCAACGACCTGGACTTCACACCCGAGGGTTTCTTCACACAGTTGCAACATCCAGTTATCGACCTGTTCGCCGTTGAACGGCGAAGGATCGCGGCTGTAATCATGGGAATCGCCGATGATCAGATCACCATAAGGGGTGGGACTGACCAGCAGATGGATACCGTGCTGATCCAGATGAGGGCAGTCACGCAGGATTTGCGCCTGCACGGCCGCTGCTTCTGGCAAGTCGGCAAATGCACCGTAATGCACGCAACTGAGCCCGGTCAGCAACGCATGTTGCAGGTTCATTTCGACCTTGGGACGTACCCGCAGCATTTGCAGTCGACAGGTCTGCGGGTTGAGCGTGGCCAGCGGTTCGGCCAACAGTGTCAGGTAGTCGTGGCCTGCACATACAATCACGTGTTCGCCTTTGAAGTTGCCTGCTGTGGTGTGCACTTGCCCAGGCTCAACGTCGCGCACCAAGGTCGAAAAGTGGAACTCAACGCCCAGTTCACGTTGCAGGTAGTCGACCAGCGACGGGATGGCTTCGCGCGAATACACCAACTGGTCATCAAGGCCGTGCAAGGCGGCCCGGTGATGACTGAACTGACCGTCGTACAGGGCATTTAGCTTGGCTCTGCGCAGCAGTTCGACGCGGTAGTCATACTCAAGAGCCCGGCCTTGGCAGAAGGCTTCCAACAAGTGCTCTTCAGCTTCAGTGCGGGCGAACAGATAGGAACCGTTACGCTTGAGATCAAAGCCCGCGTGGCGTGACCACTCGGCCCAGAGGCTGCGGCTGGCACGGGCCAGATCAAGCATTTCGCCCGGCGGCTGGCCTGTGACCAATGCCTGGCCAAAGTTGCGCACTGAGGCACCCAGTGGCGTACCGGTGCGCTCGAAGACCTGAACCTTGAGTCCCCGTTTGGCGGCAGCGAAAGCATGGGATAGCCCCAGAATGCCTGCGCCAACGATAAGAATTGATTGCGAGTGGGGCATGTTGAAGTCCTTGAATAACCTCGACCCTCACCCCAGCCCTCTCCCAGAGGGAGAGGGAGCAGATAGGAGTCGTACACACGATTGAGATACAACCGAGTAAAGTCCCTTCTCCCAGAGGGAGAGGGAGCAGATGTGAGTCATGCACACGATTGAGTCACTCCCCTGTCCAGCCCCCTCTCCCTCTGGGAGAGGGTTGGGGTGAGGGTAGTTATTGCGCCGCTTTCTCAGACTTGCCGTCATAGCGCTTGCGCCACTCAGCCAGAATGCTGTCGCGGTTCTTCGAAGCCCAGGCGAAATCATTTTTGATCAGTCGCTGCTCATAATCCGCAGGCAATTCAGTTTGCGGCTTGGCAAGCCCCGGCTGCGCCAGCACGGCAAAGTTCTCTTTATAAAGGTCCATCGCTACCGCACTGGCAGAGAAATCAGCCAGCTTTTTCGCCGCCTCTTCGTGCGGGGTGCCTTTGATCACCGCCGTGGCTTCAATTTCCCAACCCAGACCTTCTTTCGGCAATACGATGTCCAGCGGCGCACCCTGACGCTTGAGTTGCACGGCCGGGTATTCAAACGAAATACCGATCGGGAATTCACCCGCCGCCGCCAACTTGCACGGCTTGGAACCCGAGTGAACGTACTGTCCGATGTTCTGGTGCAACGCGTCCATAAACTGCCAGCCCTGCTTCTCGCCGAAGGTCTGCAACCAAGCACTCACGTCCAGAAAGCCTGTGCCGGATGAAGCCGGGTTGGGCATGACGATCTTGCCTTTGTACTCAGGCTTGGTCAGGTCCTGCCAGCTCACCGGCTTGGGCAGCCCCTGCTTTTCAGCTTCGATGGTATTAAAGCAAATGGTCGCGGCCCACACGTCCATCCCCACCCACGCGGGCGGGTTGGCCGCATCACGGTAGTTAGCGCCGATTTTGCCCAAGTCGTTAGGCGCGTAGCGTTGCAACATGCCGTGCTGATCAAGAATCGCCAGACTGGACGCCGCCAGTCCCCATACCGCGTCAGCTTGCGGACGGTCTTTTTCGGCCAGCAATTTGGCCGTGATGATGCCGGTGGAATCGCGCACCCATTTGATTTCAATGTCCGGGTTGGCTTTCTCGAAAGCCTGCTTGTAGGTTTTCAACTGCTCGGCTTCAAGCGCCGTGTATACGGTCAATCCGGTTTTTGCAGCCAACGCATTAACGCTAAAGGCAGTGAGGACAGCAGCGACAAGAGCCAGTGGTTTGAACATGGTGCGGTTCCTTTGGGTTTTTATGAGTTATTGCGCTGGAGCGCCCTGACGCCAGGCCTGGGAGCGACGCAAGACGCCGCGCGAAGCCCAGGCCAGCAGCAGAGACACACCCGCCGAGGTGAAGAGGATCAGGGTCGACATGGCCGCAGCACCGCCCACGTTACCGGCGTCGTCCATGTTCAGGACTGCCACCGCCGCGAGGATCGTATCGGGGCTGTAGAGGAAGATCGCCGCCGAGACCGTGGTCATCGCCGAGACAAACAGGTAGCGCACGATATCGAGCAGCGCGGGCAGGCAAATCGGCACGGTGACGCGCCAGTAGTGCCGATACAACGGCGCCTTGAGCGATAACGCAGCGGCTTCGAACTCACTGTCGAGCTGGCGCAGGGCCGTGGTGGCGGTCATCTGTGCGGTGGTCAAATAGTGCGCGATGGTGCACACCACCAGCAGCGTCATGGTCCCGTAGAGCACATGAAGCGGGTTGTCGGGCAGGTTGAAAAAGAACACATAGCCCAACCCCAGCACTAAACCCGGCACCGCCATCGGCACAAAGCTGAGCATGCGCAATGCCAGGTTCAGGCTCTTCTGGCCGCTGGTTTTTTCCATCAGGTAAGCGCCGGTGAAAATCACCCCGCTGCCTATCAAGGCGACACACACCGCCATCGTGACGCTGTTGCGATAGGCCAGCCAGCCGCCACCGGCCGTGTCATTGAACTGGTAGTGACTCAGCGATAACGACAAGTTATACGGCCAGAATTTGACCAACGATGAGTAGACCGCCATGCCGAACACCAGCAGCAAGATGGCGCAAATCAGCAGCACAATGGCCAGGTAGCAGCGGTCTCGAACCTTCGACGGCTGCGGCTTGAACACTTGAGCACGACCGCTCATCGAATCGCTTTGCTGGCGGCGCAACCACGCATCAACCCCGAAACTGAACAGCGCAGGCAGCAGCAGCACCATGCCTATCAAGGCACCCCGGCCAAATTGTTGCTGCCCCACCACCGCTTTGTAGGCTTCCAGCGCCAGCACTTGATAGTCGCCGCCCACCACAACGGGTACGCCGAAGTCGGTTATGGTCAGTGTGAACACCAGGCAGAACGCCGCAAACACGGCTTGCTGGGTGCCCGGCCAGGTGATGCTGCGAAACGCTTTGAAGGGGCCTGCGCCCATGCTTGAGGCCGCGTCGAATAAGCGGGCATCGGCCAGCGACAGCGCCGACAGCAAAATCATCAACGCATGGGGAAACGTGTAAATCGCCTCGCCCAGCACGATCCCCCAAAAACCGTAGATGTTATCTGCGATAAGCCCGCGCAACAGGCCCTGATTACCGAACAGATACACCAGCGCAATGCCCGGCAACATCGAAGGTGCCATCAGCGGTAACAGCGACAGCCCGCGCCAGATACGCTTGCCGGGGATCATGGTGCGTTGCAGTGCGTAGGCAAACAAATAGGCCAGCGGCACGACAATCGCCGCCACACTGAGGGACACTTTCAAACTGTTGCCGACCAACCAATGGAAGTTGTCGCTGGTGACTAACGCCCGCGCGGCAATCCAGCCACCTCCTTGGCCCTCTTCGGCGCTGAAGCCGCGCCAGAAAATCGCCAGCAACGGCATCAAGACCGCGACAATCAATAACAGCAGTAACAGCAGTTTGCCGCCCACCACAAATATCCGGTCGCCCAGTTCAGCCCTTGATACCTGTCTGCCGGGCAATGGCAGCGCCCTGTCAGCGGCCATCTTAAGCAAAGACCTGCAAGCTGCTCGGCGGCAAGGCCACGAGAATGTCCTGTGCGCCAAGGCGCGGCATATCTTGTGTGCCCACTTCAGCGGTCAGCGCATGACCGGGTAAATGATTAAGCTCAAAACTCATGCGGCAGCGATTGCCCAGAAAGGTGATTTCCTGAATACGCGCCGGGAACAGGTTTTCTTCATGGCGCTGCGGATTAACGCTGATTGTTTCAGGCCGGCAGAACAACCTCCCTGAATCGGCTCGCCCGGCATCGGCGGCCAGACGCATGTTCATGCCACCGACTTGGGCATGGGTGTCGTTGCGATGCTGAAAAGGCAGCCAATTACCTTGCCCCACGAACTCGGCTACAAACGGTGTGGCGGGCTTGTCGTAAATTTCTTGCGGGGTGGCGTATTGCTCAACCTGACCGTTGTTCATGACGGCGATGCGGTCGGCCATCAGCATGGCCTCGTCCTGGTTGTGCGTGACCATTAACGTGGTAATGCCCAGGCTGCGTTGCAGTTGGCGCAACTCAGTGCACAAATGCTCTCGCACACGGGCATCGAGCGCCGACATCGGCTCATCGAGCAGCAACAACGAAGGCGCCGGTGCCAAGGCGCGAGCCAGTGCGACACGCTGCTGCTGACCGCCTGAAAGCTGGCCGGGAAATTTCTTTTCGCTGCCGGTCAGCCCCACCAGCTCCAGCATCTCGGCCACACGTTTACGTAGCACCTCGCGATGACTGCCGACGAGGCCGTAGGCGATGTTGGCTTCTACTGTCAGGTTGGGAAACAGTGCATAGGACTGGAACAAGATGCCGTAATCCCGCGCCTGCGGTGCCAGGTTGGACACATCGCGATCCCCCAGATAGAGAACGCCGCTGTCCTGCCGCTCAAGGCCAGCAATGCAGCGCAGCAGGGTGGTTTTGCCGCAGCCGGATGGCCCTAGCAGGCACACCAGTTCACCTGCGGCCACCTCCAGCGAGACGTGATCCAATGCGGTGAAAGCACCAAAGCGCTTGCTCACATCACGCACCTTCATCGGTACGCCGGGTTGGGTCAAAGCGGTTGCGTTCATGGATGCACCTCATCAGCAGATGGGGCCATCCTAGAGACGCAATGCGTAGGAGATGTGGCAGTGAAGCAAAAGCTGCCGATAGTGGTATTGGTGGATTTAGTGATCCCCTCACCCCAACCCTCTCTCGGAGGGAGAGGGAGCTCGATCTGCGGCATCGCCAAAATCTGCTTTTGCCTTTAGTCCCCTCGCCCTTCGGGTGAGGGAGCTCGATCTGGCGCCTAGCCAAATCTGCTTTTGCCTTTAGTCCCCTCTCCCTTTGGGAGAGGGCTAGGGTGAGGGGCTTTTGCTGTTAATCAGCATCCCACCATTTCCTGCGCCAAGCCCAAAAACGCCGCCGGCAAGCGCGCCGATTTGCGCTCTTTAAGGCAGTACAAGTACTCGGAGATCACCGGCGCATTTTCCAGCGTCAGTACCTTCAATTGCGGGTCATGCGGCACTTCTTGACGCGCAATGATGCTAATACCGATATTGCGCAGCACCGCTTCGCGGATCGATTCGCGACTGCCGATTTCCAACAATGGACCATAGCTAACGCCCGCCTCTTCAAGCAGTTTTTCAGTGAGCTTACGCGTCGTTGAACCCGATTCGCGCATCAATAAACAATGCCCGGCCAGCGCGCTCAGCGGCACATGATCAAGCTTGGCCAACGGATGAGTGCGGTGCACCGCCAGCACCAGCGGATCGGCGCCCAGCAGCCGGCGGATCAGCCTTGGGTCTTCGAGCAATTGCGATGACGCGGCAATATCCACCCGGTATTCGTCCAGCGCCTCAAGCACTTGCTGCGAGTTGCCAATGTCCACCGACACCTCAATCTGCGGCAGGCGTTGGCGAAAGGTCTTTACCAGATCAAGGATGTAATACGGCGCTGTGGCGGCAAGGCGCAGGGTGCCGCTGCCCTGACCACTGTTGCGCAGAAAGAACTCAATCTCGGCCTCTTGCTGCATCAGGGCCTTGACCATCGGCAACAAGCTCACGCCTTCATCGCTCAAGGTCAGGCGCCGACCGCCGCGGAAAAACAGCTCCACGGCGTATTGGCTCTCCAGCTGTCGAATTTGTGTGGTCACGGTTGGCTGGCTAAGCCCAAGTTTTTTAGCGGCCTGAGTAATGCTGCCCAGTTGGGCGACCCGGTAAAACGCTTTCAGCTCGGCACTCAGCACTGCGGCCTCTCTTGTTCTATTTGCGCAACAGGCGCAAACCGTTAAACACCACCAACAAACTGACGCCCATGTCGGCAAAGACGGCCATCCACATGGTGGCCATGCCGAGGAAGGTTATCGCAAGAAAGATCCCTTTGATGACCAAGGCCAAGGCAATGTTCTGCTTGAGGATGCTGGAGGTCTGACGTGACAAACGAATGAATGCCGGAATTTTGCGTAGATCGTCGTCCATCAAGGCGACATCGGCCGTTTCAATGGCGGTGTCTGTGCCGGCAGCCGCCATTGCAAAGCCGATCTCGGCACGTGCCAGGGCAGGTGCATCATTAATCCCGTCACCGACCATGCCAACGTGATGCCCTTGGGCGTACAGCGCTTCAATCGCCTTGAGTTTATCCTCCGGCAGCAAGTTGCCTTCAGCCTGGTCGATGCCCACTTGATCGGCGATTGCCTTGGCCGTATGGGGGTTGTCGCCGGTCAGCATCAGGGTTTTGATGCCCAGTTCATGCAACTCGCGTATGGCTTGGCGGCTACTGTCCTTGACGGTATCGGCCACCGCAAACAGCGCCATCGGGCCGGATCGATCGCACAACAAAATAACGGTCTTGCCCTGTTCTTCCAGCGCGAACAGCTTTTCTTCTAGCTCGGGCGAACACAGCTCAAGCTCTTCCACCAGACGATGATTGCCCAAGTGGTACAACTTGCCGTCGATTTCACCACGTACACCACGCCCTGCCAGGGCCATGAAGTTATCCACAGCGAGTGGTGACACATTGTTATCCACAGCCGCCGTGGCCACGGCCAGTGACACCGGATGGTCCGAACGGCTGGCAAGGCTTGCGGCGAGTAGCAAGGCTGTGTCAGCAAACAGCGGATCAAGCACCACGTAATCGGTTTGCACCGGCTTGCCGTGGGTGATCGTGCCGGTCTTGTCGAGCGCTAGAAAGTCGAGTGTGTGACCACTTTCGAGGTAAACCCCGCCTTTAACCAGAATGCCTTTACGCGCAGCGGCCGCTAACCCACTGACAATCGTCACCGGAGTCGAAATCACCAGCGCACAAGGGCATGCCACCACCAGCAGCACCAACGCGCGATAGATCCAGTCAAACCACACCCCGCCCATGAAAAGCGGTGGAATCACAGCCACCGCCAACGCGAAGATAAACACCAAAGGGGTATAGATTTTCGCGAAGCGATCGACAAACCGTTGCGTCGGCGCCCGTGCGCCTTGTGCTTGCTCCACGGCGTGAATGATGCGCGCCAGCGTGGAGTTGCTGGCCGCGGCCGTGACCCGGTACTCCAGTGCTCCGGCCTGATTGATGGTGCCGGCAAACACTTTGTCGCCCACCGTTTTTTCGATGGGCAGACTTTCACCGGTAATCGGCGCCTGATCAATGGTCGAGCTCCCCGCCACCACTTCGCCGTCCAGCCCGATGCGCTCGCCGGGTCGCACACGCACGATGTCACCCAGCGCGACCTCTTTCACCTCACGCTCAGCCCAGGTGCCATCCGCTTGCTGCACGGTGGCTTTATCCGGAGCCATTTGCATAAGGCCCCCGATGGCATTGCGCGCACGGTCGAGGGATTTGGCTTCGATCAGTTCGGCCACGGTAAACAGGAACATCACCATCGCCGCTTCGGGCCATTGACCAATCAGCACCGCGCCGGTCACGGCGATACTCATCAAGGCATTGATGTTCAGGTTGAGGTTCTTCAGGGCAATCCAGCCCTTTTTGTAGGTGGTCAGGCCGCCGCTCAGGATAGAAACCAACGCCACCAGCGCAATCACCCAGGTCGGTGCAGCCTCGGTAAAGTGCAGGACTTCTGCCGCCAACGCCCCCACACCGGCCACGGCCAGCGGCCACCAGTGCTTCTTGGCAACCGGCGCTGGCGGGGTGTCAGTGTCCGACTCCAGCGGCTCGGCCTGCATGCCGAGGGACTTAATGGCCGCCACAATCGGATCAGTGGTTGGCAAGTCGTGGGTGACACCCAGCACCCGATTGATCAGGTTGAACTCCAACTGCTGCACACCGGCCAGCTTGCCCAGTTTGTTCTGGATCAGGGTCTGCTCAGTCGGGCAGTCCATGGCTTCAATGCGAAAGCTGCTCAGGCGAGCGCCCGCTGTTGGCGCGGCGCTCAGCTTGATCACGCTGGGCACAGGGCTGCTAGAGCAGCAACTGTGCGCGGGGCTGGCATGATCATGTTTTTCTTCATGACCGTGGTCATGATCGTGGTCATGGTCATGACCTGCGTGTGGTGTGTGCGGAGTGTGGATGGAGTCGCTCATCGGGTTGCGTCCAATAAAGATGCCTGTTACCAAGTAAAGACCCTGTAGCCACTATAGGGTCAAGCACCCTTTCGGAGATTGTCGTGATGAAAATTGGCGAACTGGCGAAACTGACCGACTGTCAGGTCGAAACGATTCGATATTACGAGCGTGAAGGGCTGCTGCCGGAGCCGGCGCGCAGTGAGGGCAATTACCGCTTGTACACACAGGCGCATGTTGAGCGGCTGACGTTTATCCGAAACTGCCGCAGTCTGGACATGACCCTGGAAGAAATCCGTAGCCTGCTCAGCCTGCGCGACAGCCCGCAAGACCAGTGCGAAAGCGTCAATGCACTGATCGACGAACATATCCACCATGTCAAGGCGCGGGTCGACAGCTTACTGGCGTTGCAAGCACAACTGCTCGACCTGCGACAACGCTGTAGCACGGGCTCAGACAAGGATCATTGCGGGATTTTGCAGCGTCTGGAAGTCAGTGGCTCGGTGACAGCACCCGAAGGCGAGCCCAGCCATGTGGGCAGAAGCCACGGGCATTGAAACAATCCATCTGTAGCCGCTGCCGTAGGCTGCGATCGAGCCCGAAGGGGTCGCGCTTTTCAAGAGCGAAGGGCCTTCGGCCCTTATCGCAGCCTACGGCAGCGGCTACAGGTTATGGGCTACACCGCCATCGGTGCAGTCATAGGGGCGTGGTGCTGGTAGCCTTCGAGGCTGAAATCACTCGGCTCAATCAGGCCTAGCCATTCAGGTTGATAGATGCCGGTTTTAGCGAACTCCGGGACGCGATCCGAGATCACCAGCTTGGGCATCGGGAAGGGTTCGCGGGTCAGCTGCTCGTTGAGCATGTCCAGGTGGTTTTCATACACATGGGCATCGCCGATAAAGTAGGTAAACCAACGCGGCGTATAACCGGTCAGGCGCCCGATCAGGCTCAGCAATGCCGCGCCTTCCGTCAAGTTGAACGGCGTGCCCAGTCCCAGGTCATTGGAACGAATGTACAGGGTCAGGGAGATTTCCTTGGTCTCGACATTCGGGTGGAACTGGTACAGCAAGTGACACGGCGGCAAGGCCATTTCGTCAAGCTGGGCGCAGTTCCAGCCGTGGAACAGGATGCGGCGACTGCCGGGATCATTGATGATGGTGTCCACGCATTGGCGCACTTGATCAATGGCCTTGTACAACACCACGTAGGCCTGCCCGTCTTCCTCACCTTCAGCAATCTGGCGATAACCCTGGCTCAGGCACAGCTCGATAGCGGCCACGTTGCTGCGCTCGACTTGCTTGTAGGCAGGCCATTTACGCCATTGCACGCCGTAAATTTCGCCCAGATCGTCTTCGCCTTGACGGAACGGGTTGGCCAGCCACTGTGCGTTTTCATTGGCGTTTTGGTCCCACACCTTGCAACCCAGCGCACGAAAGTCCGCCGCGCTGTTGACGGGGCGCAAGAAACCGCACATCTCGCCAATGGCCGATTTGAAAGCCATGCGGCGGGTGGTGATGGCCGGGAAGCCTTCTTTGAGGTCATAACGCAACATGGCGCCGGGCAGACTGATGGTCTTCACACCGGTGCGGTTGGCTTGCAAGGTGCCATTTTTAATCACGTTGGCAACGAGGTCGAGATATTGCTTCATGGTTTTCCTACCGTTTGAATGCAGGGTTTTATGAACCCTGCCATTCGAATGTATTACGCCGCTTTTTGAGCCGCGGGGTCGCGCTGGTAGGCCCACCAGATGAGGAACAGGCCGCCCATAATCATTGGGATGCAGAGAATTTGCCCCATCGTCACCCAACCAAACGCCAAATACCCAAGCTGGGCATCGGGTACACGGACGAATTCGACGATAAAGCGGAAGATGCCGTAAAACAGCGCGAACATGCCGGAAACGGCCATCGTTGGACGGGGTTTACGCGAGTACAGCCAAAGAATGATGAAGAGTGCCACACCTTCCAGGGCGAACTGGTAAAGCTGCGACGGATGACGCGCCAATTGTTGCGGGTCGGTCGGGAAAATCATCGCCCAAGGCACATCACTGGCTTTGCCCCACAACTCGGCGTTGATGAAGTTGCCGATACGTCCGGCGCCCAGGCCGATGGGCACCACAGGGGCGATAAAGTCCATGATCTGGAAGAACGACTTATTGTTGCGCTTGCCGAACCACCAAGTGGCCAGCATCACACCAATCAGGCCACCGTGGAACGCCATACCGCCTTTCCACACTTCAAATATCAGCAGCGGGTTGGCGATGTAAGCACTCAGGTCGTAGAACAGCACATACCCTAAACGGCCGCCAACAATCACACCCATCGCCACCCAGAACACCAGATCGGAGAGCTTTTCTTTGGTCCACGTGGGATCAAAGCGATTAAGGCGGCGGGACAGGATCAGCCAGGCGGCGCCAATACCGATCAGGTACATCAAACCGTACCAATGGATTTTCAGCGGGCCGATGGCCAATGCCACCGGATCAATCTGCGGGTAAGGCAGCATTACGACTCCTCGTTAGATCAGGAAACTCAAACCGACACAGAACAACAGTGCGGCAAACAGCCGTTTCAGCAGGCGCGGCGACAGTCTGTGAGCCAAACGCGCACCAAAACGGGCGAAAAACATACTGGTCAGGGCAATCCCGAGCAGCGCCGGCAGGTAAACAAAACCTAGACTATGCGCGGGCAAGTCAGGATTGTGCCAGCCAATGATCATGAAACTTAATGCCCCCACCAGCGCGATGGGTAAACCGCAGGCTGCCGAGGTGCCCACGGCTTGCTGCATCGGCACACTGCGCCAGCTCAGGAACGGCACCGTCAACGAACCGCCACCCACCCCGAAAATAGCCGAGGCCCAGCCAATCACTGTGCCGGCGACCGTCAGTCCGATTTTACCGGGTACTGTGCCGCAGGCTTTGGGTTGCAGCCCCAGCGCCATCTGAAGGGCAATGACAACGGCAAATACGCCGATGATTTTCTGCAAATAAGGGCCGGAAATTGCTTCTGCTGTCAGCGCACCGATGCCTGCGCCCATCAAAATACCGACTGTCAGCCAGATAAACAGCGGCCAGCGCACAGCGCCTTTGCGGTTGTGCTCACGAATCGAGTTAATGGACGTAAAAATGATCGTCGCCAATGAGGTGCCGACGGCCAGGTGGGTTAACACTTCACTGTTAAAACCTTGCACAGTGAAGCTGAACACCAGCACCGGCACAATGATGATCCCGCCACCGACCCCGAATAACCCGGCCAGCACGCCTGCAAAACTTCCAAGCACCAAATAGAGCAGAAATTCCATGATGCCCCCCAAATTTGACCCGCATGGTAACGGAGCAAAGGCCACGGCTCCACTCAATGGCGCGACACGGCAGAGCAATCTATAAGTAGAGGGGTTAAAAAAACATTAAGGAGTGCCCTGCCCATGTGTCTGATTGTCTTCGCTTGGCGCCCCGGCCACGCACAGCCTCTGGTCGTTGCGGCCAACCGTGATGAGTTTTACGCGCGCCCCAGCAAACCGCTGGCCCATTGGGCCGAGTCGCCGCAGGTGTATGCCGGTCGTGATCTTGAAGCCGGCGGCACGTGGCTGGGGATTGGCGCCAACGGCCGATTTGCTGCGCTGACCAATATTCGTGAACCGCACAAGCCCCCGGCCCGACGGTCACGAGGGGAGCTGGTGTCTGACTTCTTGAGCGGTGACATTTCGATCGGGGAATATTTCAACGAAGTGGGTCGCCGTTCGGTGGATTACGCCGGGTTCAATTTATTGTTGGGTACAGCCGATCAACTGTGGCATTTCAATTCCAGCGAGCTGGCTGCACAGCCCGTGGAGCCAGGCCTTCACGGCATCTCAAACGCCGGCCTGGATACCCCTTGGCCCAAGTTACTGAAAGCCAGAGCGGCGCTGAATGAAGTGCTTGTCGACCCACAGCCTCAAGCGTTGATGGCGCTGCTCAAAGATACGCAGACGGCGCCCTTTAGCGAGCTGCCAGACACCGGAGTCGGGTTGGCGACCGAGAGTTTGCTATCGAGTGTGTTTATTGCCAGCCCCACCTACGGAACACGCGCCAGCACCGCGCTGATCGTCAATGCAGACGGTTCGAGGGTGATGGTGGAACGCAGTTATGGACCTTCGGGCGCGCGGTTGGGGGAAGTGACGTTGACGGTGTGACCGCTACCCTCACCCCAACCCTCTCCCACAGGGAGAGGGAGCTGATACGGGGTGCTGCGCAAATCTGCTGTTGCCTTTAGTACCCCTCCCTCAGGGAGAGGGCGCTGATACGGGGCGCTGCGCAAATCTGCTATTGCCTTTAGTCCCCCCTCCCTCCGGGAGAGGGAGCTGATACGGGGTGCTGCGCAGATCTGCTGTTGCTTTTAGTCCCCTCTCCCTCCGGGAGAGGGAGCTGATACGGGGTGCTGCGCAAATCTGCTGTTGCTTTTAGCCCCCTCTCCCTCCGGGAGAGGGTTAGGGTGAGGGGCTTTTGATTTTCAGCGTGCTTTGCGCACACCTTCCGCCAGTGCCGCACACAAGCTCAGCACGCCATCAATGGCTTGCTCGGGCGTTGCAGCATTTTCGATCTTGTCGATCAACGCCGAACCCACCACCACACCATCTGCCAACCGGGCAATCGCCGCCGCCTGCTCCGGGGTGCGAATCCCGAAACCCACGCTGATCGGCAAATCGGTATGGCGTCGCAGACGCTCGATCGCCGTGCTCACCTGCTCAGTCGTCGCAGAACCCGCACCGGTCACACCCGCTACCGAGACGTAATACACAAAGCCCGAGCTACCGGCCAGGACCGTTGGCAGACGAACATCGTCCGTCGTCGGCGTGGTCAGACGAATGAAATCCAGACCCGCCACCTGCGCCGGGTCGCACAACTCACCGTTATGCTCAGGCGGCATGTCGACAACGATCAGGCCATCCACGCCCGACTCTTTGGCCTCAGCAATAAAACGTGCCACACCGTAGTGGTGAATAGGGTTGAAATAGCCCATCAGCACCAGCGGCGTATCCGTGTTGTCTTCACGAAATTCGCGAACCATTTGCAGGGTTTTCGCCAGATTTTGCTTGGCGCCCAAAGCCCGGATATTGGCCAGCTGAATGGCCGGGCCATCTGCCATAGGGTCAGTGAAAGGCATGCCCAGCTCGATCACATCCGCGCCCGCTGCAGGCAGTCCCTTGAGAATGGCCAAAGAGGTGGCGTAATCCGGGTCACCCGCGGTGACGAAGGTCACCAGCGCGGCGCGGTTTTGTTCTTTAAGATCGGCAAAACGCGTTTGCAGGCGGCTCATCAGTGTTTCTCCTGCTGGGACTGTTCCATGTGGTGCATCACGGTTTGCATGTCTTTGTCGCCTCGGCCCGACAGGTTGACCACCATCAGGTGATCGGCTGGCAGGGTCGGTGCACGTTTGAACACTTCAGCCAGGGCATGGGCGCTTTCCAGTGCCGGGATGATGCCTTCAAGACGGCAGCACTTATGAAATGCATCCAGGGCTTCATCGTCAGTGACCGAGGTGTACTCAACGCGACCAATGTCGTGCAACCACGCGTGCTCTGGGCCGATACCTGGATAGTCCAGGCCTGCGGAAATCGAATGCGCGTCGATGATCTGCCCATCGTCGTCCTGAAGCAGGAAGGTGCGGTTGCCGTGCAGTACGCCCGGCTCGCCACCATTGAGGCTGGCTGCGTGCTTGCCGGTTTCAATGCCGTAACCCGCCGCTTCAACACCGATAATTTCAACGCTGGTGTCATCCAGAAACGGGTGAAACAGGCCCATGGCATTGGAGCCACCGCCGATACACGCCACCAGACTGTTTGGCAGACGACCTTCCTGTGCGTGCATCTGGTCGCGGGTTTCCTTGCCGATGACCGCCTGGAAATCACGCACCATTGCAGGATAAGGATGTGGCCCGGCCACGGTGCCAATCAGGTAGAAGGTGTCATCAACGTTGGTCACCCAATCACGCAGGGCTTCGTTCATCGCATCTTTGAGGGTGCCTGTGCCCGCCACAACCGGGATGACTTCGGCGCCCAGCAACTTCATGCGGAACACGTTGGCCTGTTGACGCTCGATGTCAGTGGTGCCCATGTAGATCACGCATTGCAGGCCAAAACGTGCGGCCACAGTGGCCGTTGCCACGCCGTGCATGCCTGCGCCCGTCTCGGCGATGATGCGTTTTTTACCCATGCGCCGGGCCAGCAGAATCTGGCCAATGCAGTTGTTGATCTTGTGCGCCCCGGTGTGATTCAACTCTTCGCGCTTGAGGTAAATCTTGGCGCCGCCGCAGAACTCAGTCAGACGCTCGGCGAAATAAAGCGGGCTGGGACGACCCACGTAATCACGCTGGAAATAGGCCAGTTCTTTAATAAACTCAGGATCAGTCTTGGCCCGCTCATACTCACGATCCAGATCAAGGATCAGCGGCATGAGGGTTTCGGCCACGTAGCGGCCACCGAATGCGCCAAAAAGGCCATTGGCATCAGGGCCGGTACGCAAGGTTGATTGGGTCATGTGACACTCCAGCTGAAAAGGTACGAAGGTCGATGGACCTGACTGTAACCGCGACAGCGCGGGATGAAAACCGATAAGATCGCTACAACCTGTCAGGAAAACTCACAGATATCATGAGCCGAGACCTCCCCCCCCTTAATGCCCTTCGTGCATTTGAAGCGACTGCTCGCTTGGGCACCGTCAGCCTTGCAGCGGATCATTTGAATGTCACCCACGGCGCCGTTAGTCGGCAATTGAAAGTATTGGAAGAGCACTTGGGCGTCAGCCTGTTCGTGAAGGAAGGACGCGGCCTGAAGCTGACTGAGGCCGGTATCCGTCTGCGCGATGCCAGCAGTGAAGCCTTTGAACGATTGCGTAATGTGTGCGCCGAAATCACACAAAGCCACGACAACGCGCCGTTTGTTCTCGGGTGTTCAGGCAGCTTGCTGGCGCGCTGGTTTATCCCACGGCTAGGCCGTTTGAATGCCGACTTGCCAGATTTGCGCCTGCACCTGTCTGCCGGTGAAGGCGATCTGGACCCCCGTCGACCCGGCCTCGATGCGTTGCTGGTGTTTGCCGAGCCACCGTGGCCAGCCGACATGCAGGTGTACGAGTTGGCCAGTGAACGCATCGGGCCGGTCATCAGCCCACGTTTCGCCCGCTATGAGCAACTGAGCAAGGCACCTGCCAGTGCGCTGCTTGAAGAGCCGTTATTGCACACCACGTCGCGGCCACAGGCATGGCCAAGGTGGGCGCAGCAAAACGCGCTAGACCCGAAAGCGTTGAAATACGGGCAAGGGTTTGAGCATTTGTATTATTTGCTGGAGGCAGCGGTGGCGGGACTGGGTGTAGCGATCGCCCCCGAGCCGTTGGTGGCTGAGGATTTGAAGGCGGGACGCCTGGCTGCGCCTTGGGGCTTCAAGGAAACCTCGGCACAGCTGGCATTGTGGCTGCCCAAGCGCGCCGCTGACGGACGCGCCCGGCAACTGGCGCAATGGCTCAAGGCTGAGCTTGCACGCAGCGCGGTAAATTAGTTACCGCGTTTGCACATCAGAAAGGCGGCCAGCAGACCCAGCGCGCCGATTGCAACGCCAGCGGTGGCATACGGATGCTCCTGCGCGTATTCGCGGGTAGCCACTGCTGTTTCACGCGTTTTATCTTTCACTTCTTCGTAGGCATCGGTGATCAGATGACGAGAGTGTTTCAGTGCGCTTTCTGCATTGCTTTTGAGTACTTTCAGGGTCTTCTGGGACTCCTCGGAAGCGTCGTGCTTGAGGCTTTCCAGCGACTTGAGCAGGCTTTCGATCTCTGCTTCCATACTTTGCAATGATGCTTTACGTAGAGAATTGCTAGCCATTAGGGCTCTCCTGCATTGATGAGTGAGGTGCTTGTTAAGTCCGACTACAGGGGTTTGAGAAAGTGCAGTTGAACTGAACTTTTCCTTTCAAATCGTCCACAAAGTATTTAGCACAATCGCTGCTAGGCTTTGATCTACGACAAAGGAGAACGTTATGTCTGACCACCACACCTACAAAAAAATCGAACTGGTAGGCTCGTCCCCGAGCAGCATAGAAGACGCCATCAGTAATGCACTGGCCGAAGCCAACAAAAGCATCAAACATATGGAATGGTTTGAAGTGATCGACACCCGTGGGCACATCAAGGACGGTAAGGTGGCGCATTATCAAGTCACGCTTAAAGTCGGTTTCCGTATTGCCAACAACTGATCCGAAGCACGCTTTTGACCCGCGGACTGGCCGATTGCCATAAAGTCCGCTACACCATCAGGGTGCAACGCGGCACATGCGCGTTGCACCCTTTTGTTTTGACTGGGGAATGTGACCGATGAAAAAGATTTTATTGGCGGCAGGCTTACTCAGCCTCGCCGGAACCGCGTTCGCAGCGGGCAAGCCGTGCGAAGAGCTGAAAAGTGAAATTGCCGCGAAGATTGATGCCAAAGGTGCTGTTGGCTATTCGCTGGAAGTCGTTGATAAAGGCGCCAGCACAGATGGGAAGGTCGTAGGCTCGTGCGAAGCCGGTACCAAAGAAATTGTCTACAAGCGCGGTTGAGTGTGAAAAAAGCCGACATACGTGTCGGCTTTTTTGTGGCTCACATACGTAAAGGGTTACGCCTCTTTTAAAACCTGCGCCAGCAACTTATACGAATGAATGCGATCGGCGTGCTCATACAAATCACAGGTGAAAATAAGTTCGTCCGCCTGAGTTTGCTCAACCAGCACCTCAAGTTTGGCGCGAATTTTCTCTGGGCTACCGACCATTGCCAGGCCCAAAAAGCTCATCACCGCGTCTTTCTCGTGAGGCAGCCACAGGCCTTCCATTGTCTTTACAGGCGCACGCTGAACCAGACTTTGGCCGCGCATCAACGCCAGAATCCGCTGGTACACGGAGGTTGCCAAATACTCGGCATGCTCGTCCGTATCGGCAGCGACCAAGGGCACCCCGAGCATGACGTAAGGTTTGTCGAGAACGGCTGAAGGCTTGAAGTGATTGCGGTACACACGAATCGCCTCATGCATCAAACGCGGTGCGAAATGTGACGCGAAAGCGTACGGCAAACCGCGCTCACCGGCCAACTGTGCGCTAAACAGGCTGGAACCGAGCAACCAGATAGGCACTTGGGTGCCCGTTCCCGGCATGGCGATCACCCGTTGATCCGGCGTGCGTGGGCCCAAGTAACGGGCCAGCTCAGCCACGTCTGCGGGGAAGTCGTCTGAACTGCCGGAGCGCTCGCGGCGTAAAGCACGGGCGGTCATCTGGTCAGACCCCGGCGCACGGCCAAGGCCCAAGTCAATACGGCCCGGATACAGGCTTTCCAGGGTGCCGAACTGCTCGGCAATCACCAGCGGTGCGTGATTGGGCAGCATGACACCACCCGATCCCACGCGAATGGTCGACGTGCCACCCGCCAGGTAACCGATTAACACTGACGTCGCAGAACTGGCGATGCCGTCCATGTTGTGGTGTTCAGCCACCCAAAAACGGTTGTAGCCGAACTTTTCCACATGCTGTGCCAAGTCCAGCGAATTGCGCAGCGACTCGGCGGCGCTGCCATTTTCACGCACAGGCACCAGATCGAGAGTCGAGTATTTGATATCACACAAACGTGTCATGGCCGGCTTCTCCTAAATGGACGCAGGCCATGACGCTCGCCAAGACCTGCCAGTGTTCATTCAATATGGGCATATACCCGAGTTTCAATAGCAGCCTAAGAATTGAGCTACAAAAAAAGACGATTGGTCTTACAAGGTGAACTTTGTGATGAGGTCTACCCTCACAACTCCAGTCAGGCGTGAAAACTTTGCGCCGCTCTTCAGGAGGCACGTATGAGTATCAAAAAGAAAGCATCGGCTCATTGGGAAGGCGACCTTAAAACCGGCATCGGCTCCATCTCCACAGAAACCGGCGTGTTACGCGAAGCCCCGTATGGCTTCAAGGCGCGCTTTGAAGGCGGTAAAGGCACCAACCCCGAAGAACTGATCGGCGCAGCCCATGCGGGTTGTTTTTCCATGGCGCTGTCGATGATTCTCGGTGATGCCGGGCTAAAAGCCGACAGCATCGACACAACAGCCGAAGTCACGCTGGATCAGGTCGATGGCGGTTTCGCGATCAGTGCCGTTCACCTGATTCTCAAGGCTAAAGTTCCGGGAGCGACTCAAGAGAAGTTCACTGAGCTGACCAACAAGGCCAAAGAAGGCTGCCCGGTGTCCAAGGTGCTCAATGCCAAAATCACCCTGGACGCGACACTGCTGAGCTAAATCGGCGCTGGCTGCTCCGTTGTGCGAGAGCGCAACGCGGGTAGCCATATGGCCCTGGGTTGCGGCAGATCAGATGCGTGAAGCGGTAAATGTGATTGGGTGATCACTCATCGCGTCAGACCATGACTTAGCGTTGTGCCATAAGGGAGTTTCCACCATGAAACGTTTCGCTTTAGCTGTCATCTGCTGCGCCATGACCACTTCGATACTCGCCGCTCCAAAGCCGTGCGATGAACTGAAGGCTGAAATTGAAGCCAAAATTCAGGCCAAGGGCGTGGCAGCCTACACATTGGAAGTCGTGACCAACGACGAAGTACACGACCAGAACATGGTGGTGGGTACGTGCGAAAACGGCACTAAAAAGATCATTTATCAAAAGAACGACGCCTGATCGCTACGGCAAGCAGTTCACCCGTCGCTCCTCGGTCAACACCTCACCCTGAGCGTTGTACAGCCGGGCGTACGCGTTGAATCCCAGAGAGCGTGCTTGCAGCCGGTAACGTTGTCCCGGCTGGAAGTTGTCGTAATCCAGCGTGATGTAACACAGGCGCTCCTGAGGGTCGCTGAACAGACTCCTGCCACCGACCATCACCTCATAATCGAAACGCACCATCAACTCATGCCCCCCGGGCGTGACTTGAAAATAACGCCCGTCTGCCACGCGCTGGCCATCTAGACGTTCAGCCATCACCAACTTGCCCGAAAGTGTCTGAAGATCGACCCACGCCATGTTCGGGTCTACCGGGGGCAACGGCGTGCTGGCACAGGCACTGAGCAAGCAGCCTACGAGCAACAACAGAAGGGTGCGCATGGTGTTATCCACAAGATGATGAAAGATAAGCATAGCGTTGAACGCTCGCAGAGGCTGCAAGGCTGTTCTCTTGAGTGCCCTCCCAGTAATCTTGCCTCACACCCCCACTGGAACGCGTTATGACAATGCGTATTCGCTGCCTGCTGGCCTTCGCCTTGCTGTTACTGCTCAGCGGTTGTTCCAGTGTGCGCTATTACTCACAACTGGCCACTGGCCAATGGCATTTACTGAAGTCACGCGAGTCGGTTGAGGCGCTGATTGCCGACCCGCAACAGCCCATCGCTTTGCGCCAGCAACTGACCCAAGCACAGGCGGCGCGCACCTTCGCCACCCAGCAGTTGCACTTGCCCGATAACCAGAGCTATCGCCTGTACGCCAATCTTCAGAGACCCTTTGTGGTGTGGAATGTCTTCGCCACGCCAGAATTTTCACTGACGCCTATCACACACTGTTTTCCTATTGCCGGGTGCGTGGCCTACCGAGGCTATTACAGTCAGGGCGACGCACGAGGCGAAGCGGCCCTTGCGCGCCAGCAAGGCAGAGATGTGTTTATCAGTGGCGTCGAGGCCTACTCCACCTTGGGTTGGTTCGACGACCCGATCCTCAACACCATGCTGAACTGGGGCGATGAGCGTTTGGCGACGCTGATTTTTCATGAATTGGCGCATCAGCGGGTTTACGTCAAAGACGACACGGCGTTCAACGAGTCTTTCGCCAGCTTTGTTGAGCAGGAAGGCACGCGCCAATGGCGAGCACACCAAGGCTTGCCACCCCTCCGCACGAAAGGCACGCAGCAACGCGATCAATTTATTGAGCTGGTGTTGGGCACCCGTCAGCGCTTGCAAACACTCTATGAACAACCCTTGCCAGAGCCCGTCATGCGCCAGCGTAAAGAGCAAGAATTTGAGCGTATGCGCCATGAATACCGACAGCTGCGCGACCAGCAATGGGGCGGTAATCGCGGCTATGAGGCATGGGTCAATTCACCGATGAACAACGCAAAGCTTCTGCCGTTTGGCCTCTATGACCAATGGGTGCCCGCCTTTGCCGCCCTGTTCAAAAAATCGGGAAATGATTGGCAGGCATTCTATGCCGAAGTTGAAAAGGTCGGCCAATTGCCGCCTCTTCAGCGTAACGCCGCTTTACGCCAGTGGGCCGCCGCCCATTAGCGGGTCTTTAACCAGGCCATCAAGGCACAAGACGCAAACGCGCTGGTGCTGCAGGCACCACTGCTTAAGGCAGCCCGTAGTCGTGGAATATCGGCTTTCATCATGTAACTCGCCCCATCCTTGAAGTGCGCGTTTTCGCCATAACCGCCCTGAGTCATCTCCTCCAGGGCGTCCTCTTTACTCCAGTCCTGCACAACCACCCGGTACATGGCAGCTATCAAGCCCGTGCGATCCACGCCGTGCTTGCAGTGCATCAGCACTGGGCCTTGCGCTTGTGCTGTCTGAATGGCCCGCAAAGCGGCCACTACATCGGCGTCATCGACATGATGGGTGCGATACGGCAACTGGACTTGTTGGATGGCAGAGGTTTTCAACCAGCGGTCATCTGACTCCGACAAGAAGTTGATAACGGTGCGGATGTGCAGCGCGTCAAGCAGAGGGTTAGCGGCGTCGTCCGGCAAGGCGCTGCGGTACAAGGTCGGCGACATTTGATACAGGTTGTAGTGCTCATTAATGGGTTGGGCCCATTGATTGAGCCGGGGTGGTGATGGCTCATCGGCCCACGTCAGGGGCATCGTACACGGGGATAAAAGTGTCAGGCACAGCGCAATCAAAAACCGGGACTTAGGCATTTCTGTTCGATCACTTCATCTGGAAATTATTGTAAGAGGTGATCAGGTTGTGCAAATCACGATCAAAATCGCGTGAGTAGTTTGTAAAAGAATCATGACGGGGTGGCATTCAGGTGCGGCAAAATTACGCATGAAACGATTCATCGACTGCCCGGGCCTGTTAGTATTTGTAACTAATAGTTGCCTGCGTGTGCTGTTTGCCGATCGATTTCGGTTCGTGCTGCTACCAAAACGACAAACTGCCATTGAGCAGTTGTAACCCGTGATTGCCCGATGAGAGGCCCCCTTGAATGTCTGATCAAGACAACCCGCGGCGTGAGTTTTTGCGCAAAACCCTGACCCTGATTCCCGTGGTCACCGTTGCCAGCACTGGCTTGGGTGGCTCCATGATGATGACCACGCCTGCGGTCGCCGCGCCTGAACCACAACCGCGCCATACAACCCCTGCCCAAGCGTATGAGCCAACTTGGTTCACCGCTGAAGAGTGGGCGTTTGTAAACGCGGCCGTAGCACGCTTGATCCCGGCTGACGAGCAAGGCCCCGGCGCATTGGAAGCGGGTGTACCTGAATATATTGATCGGCAGATGAACACCCCTTACGCCACCGGCGCTCTGTGGTTTATGCAAGGCCCTTTCAATGCCGACGCCGCACCCGAGATGGGCTGGCAGAGCAAACTGGTGCCTCAGCAGATTTATCGCTTGGGCATTGCCGCTACGGAGGCACTGTGCAAAAAGGCCTATAACTCAACATTTGCTGGCCTAGACAGCGCTACCCGAGACAAAGTACTCATGCAGTTGGAGGCTGGTAAGCCTGACTTCGAGAGCGTCCCGGCCAAAATGTTTTTCAGCTTTTTGCTGCAAAACACCAAGGAAGGCTTCTTTTGTGACCCCATTCACGGCGGCAACAAAGGCATGGTCGGCTGGACCATGATCGGCTTCCCCGGCGCTCGCGCTGA
Organism: Pseudomonas sp. 2024-210; assembly: GCF_045062345.1. NCBI lineage: Bacteria > Pseudomonadati > Pseudomonadota > Gammaproteobacteria > Pseudomonadales > Pseudomonadaceae > Pseudomonas > Pseudomonas sp. 2024-210. The sequence goes on from NZ_JBJGEJ010000003.1 coordinate 225,847, forward strand.
CTTTATGGATTGGGTAGAACGCAATGAGCAGTACCCCTTCCCCGCCGTATCCATTCGCGGCGAGAGGGCTTGAGCATGTCGACCGTTATGAAAAAAGTTGATGCAGTCATTGTCGGTTTCGGCTGGACCGGCGCGATCATGGCCAAAGAGCTGACGGAAGCGGGCCTGAATGTTGTGGCCCTTGAGCGTGGCCCGATGCAGGACACTTACCCGGACGGCAATTACCCGCAGGTCATCGACGAACTGACCTACAGCGTGCGCAAGAAGCTGTTTCAGGACGTCTCGAAAGAAACCGTGACCATTCGCCACAGTGTCAACGATGTGGCGCTGCCCAATCGTCAGCTGGGCGCTTTCCTGCCGGGCAACGGAGTCGGTGGCGCGGGCTTGCACTGGTCGGGCGTGCACTTTCGAGTCGACCCTATAGAACTGCGCATGCGCAGCCATTACGAAGAGCGCTACGGCAAAAAATTCATTCCTGAAGACATGACCATTCAAGACTTCGGCGTCAGCTATGAAGAGCTGGAACCGTTTTTTGACTATGCCGAAAAAGTCTTCGGCACCTCGGGTCAGGCCTGGACTGTCAAAGGCCAATTGGTAGGGCAAGGCAAAGGCGGCAACCCTTACGCGCCGGACCGCTCCCATCATTTCCCGCTCGAATCACAGAAAAATACTGTCTCGGCGCAGTTGTTTCAGAAAGCCGCCAATGAAGTAGGTTACAAGCCTTACAACTTGCCCTCTGCCAACACCTCAGGGCCTTACACCAACCCTTATGGCGCGCAAATGGGGCCGTGCAATTTCTGCGGCTTTTGCAGCGGTTATGTCTGCTACATGTATTCCAAAGCGTCACCCAACGTGAACATTCTGCCCGCGCTCAAGCCGTTGCCCAACTTTGAGCTGCGCCCCAATGCTCATGTGATCCGGGTCAATCTGGACAGCACTAAAACCAAAGCCACGGGGGTTACCTACATCGACGCATCGGGCCGTGAAATCGAGCAACAGGCCGATCTGGTGATTCTGGGTGCGTTCCAGTTTCACAATGTGCGGTTGATGCTGCTCTCGGGTATCGGCAAGCCATACGACCCAAAAACCGGTGAAGGTGTGGTGGGCCGTAATTTCGCTTATCAAAACATGGGCACCATCAAGGCCTATTTCGATAAAGACGTGCACACCAATAACTTTATCGGCGCGGGCGGCAACGGCGTGGCGATTGACGACTTCAACGCAGACAACTTCGACCACGGCCCGCACGGCTTTGTCGGCGGCTCGCCGATGTGGGTGAATCAGGCAGGCAGCCGCCCGATTGCGGGCACGTCCAACCCGCCGGGGACCCCGGCCTGGGGCAGCGCCTGGAAAAAAGCCACTGCCGATTACTACACCCACCAAGTGTCGATGGACGCCCACGGTGCGCATCAGTCTTACCGTGGCAACTACCTTGATCTTGATCCGGTGTACCGCGATGCCTATGGCCAGCCGCTCCTGCGCATGACCTTCGACTGGCAAGAAAACGACATCAAAATGAACCGTTTCATGATGGAAAAAATGGGCAAGATCGCCGAGGCGATGAACCCCAAAGCCATCGCGCGTATAGGCAAGCAGGTGGGTGACCACTTCAACACCGCGTCGTACCAGACCACTCACCTCAACGGGGGAGCGATCATGGGCACCGACCCGAAAACCAGCGCGCTCAATCGTTACTTGCAGAGCTGGGATGTGCATAACGTATTTGTGCCGGGCGCATCGGCCTTCCCGCAAGGTTTGGGCTACAACCCCACAGGTCTGGTGGCGGCTCTGACCTATTGGTCGGCGCGGGCAATCCGCGAGCAATACCTGAAAAACCCCGGCCCACTGGTTCAGGCATAAGGAGCGATGACCATGAAAGCAGTTGTTATCGCGACCCTGACCTTGCTGGGCAGTTTCTCGGCGGTTGGCGCTGAAGTTGACCCGCAGGCGCTGATCAAGCAAGGCGAATACCTGGCCCGCGCCGGCGATTGCGTGGCCTGTCACACGGTCAAGGGCGGCAAGCCTTTCGCTGGCGGCCTGGCGATGGAAACCCCGATTGGCACCCTTTACTCGACCAATATCACCCCTGATCCGAGTGGCATCGGGGCTTACAGCTTTGATGATTTCGACAAGGCGGTGCGTCATGGCATTGCCAAAAATGGCAGCACCTTGTATCCGGCCATGCCCTACCCGTCCTATGCGCGGGTTAATCAGGCCGATATGCAGGCGCTGTATGCCTACTTTATGAAAGGCGTTGAGCCCGTCGCTCAAGCCAACAAAGATTCGGATATTCCCTGGCCGATGAGTATGCGCTGGCCTCTGGCGATGTGGCGTTGGGCCTTTGCGCCCGCGGTAGCGGACTTCACACCAGTAGCAGGGCAAGATCCAGTCGTGAGCCGTGGTGCTTATCTGGTGGAAGGGCTTGGACATTGCGGCGCTTGCCACACGCCCCGGGCACTGACCATGCAGGAAAAGGCGCTGGGTGCCAACGACGGCAGCGCATTCTTGTCGGGCAGCGCCCCGCTGGAGGGCTGGATCGCGAAAAATCTGCGGGGCGACCATAAGGATGGACTCGGCAGTTGGGACGAAGCGCAACTGGTGCAGTTCCTGAAGACGGGGCGCAGCGACCGCAGTGCGGTCTTTGGTGGCATGAGCGATGTGATTGAACACAGCATGCAGTACATGTCGCAGGCTGATTTGACAGCCATTGCCCGCTATTTGAAGTCCTTGCCTGCCGTCGACCCGGCAGACAAACCGCATAAATACGATCCCGCGGTGGCTGATGCCTTATGGAACGGGGATGACAGCAAGCGCGGCGCGGCGGTGTATATCGACAACTGCGCCGCGTGTCATCGAACCGACGGTAACGGTTACAAGCGGGTATTCCCTGCGTTGGCGGGTAATCCGGTGTTGCAATCAGAGGACCCGACTTCGCTGATTCATATTGTGCTTAAAGGTGGAACACTGCCCGCCACCCATACCGCGCCTTCGACCTTCACCATGCCGGCCTTTGACTGGCGCCTGTCGGATCAGGAGGTGGCCGATGTGGTCAATTTCATCCGTACCAGTTGGGGCAACAAGGGCGGCGATGTGATGGCGGATGATGTTAAGGGCATGCGCGACTAACCGTCTTTTGCCAGGGCTCCCACCGTTTTAATACCTGCTGAGCCAGGGGTGGGAGCAGGCTTGCCTGCTCAGCCCAACACCCGCCAGATCAGGTTAGCCAAAGAACCAGTAGCAAACGCTAATGGCCGCCACCACGCCCGCAAACTCGGCCAGCAAGGCACACCCTACCGCATGTCGCGCACGCTGAATGCCCACGGCACCAAAGTACACGGCCAGTACATAAAAGGTGGTTTCCGTACTGCCCTGAACCGTCGCCGCCACCAGTGCCGGAAAGCTGTCCACCCCTTGGGTCTGCATGGTTTCGATCAGTAAAGCGCGGGCCGCACTGCCCGAAAACGGTTTGACCATCGCGGTCGGCAAGGCGTCGACAAAACGAGTGTCCCAGCCCAGCCATTCAACCGCATGACGAATGCCGTCCAGGCCAAAATCCAGCGCCCCCGAAGCCCGTAGCACCCCTACCGCACACAGCATGGCAACCAGATAAGGCAGCAGGTTTTTTGCCACATCGAAGCCTTCTTTGGCGCCTTCGACGAATGCTTCGTAGACCTTGACCTTGCGCAGTGCGCCTATCACCAGAAACAGCATGATCAAACCAAACAGCGTCAGGTTGCCCAGCAGGGAAGACAGGCTCGCCAGTGCCGCCGCCGACAAACTCGCCAGCAATGCCATAAACCCGCCAAGGATCAACGCCCCCGGGATGAGGTACGCCAACACCACCGGGTCCCACAGGCGCAAGCGCTGCATAACGGCCACCGAGAGCAGGCCAACAAGTGTCGAGGCACTGGTCGCCAGCAGAATAGGCAGAAACACCAGTGTCGGGTCGGGTGCACCCTGCTGAGCCCGATACATGAAGATGGTGACCGGCAATAACGTCAGCGATGATGCGTTGAGCACCAGAAACAGGATTTGTGCATTACTGGCACTGGTCGGGCTGGGATTCAGCTCTTGCAAGGCGCGCATGGCTTTAAGGCCGATCGGCGTGGCCGCGTTATCCAGACCTAAACCATTGGCCGCAAAGTTCAAGGTAATAAACCCCAGCGCGGGATGGCCAGAAGGGACTTCCGGCATGAGGCGTTTGAACAGAGGCCCCAGCGCCCTGCCCAGCCAGTCTACGATCCCGGCCTTCTCGGCAATACGCAAAAACCCCAGCCACAAGGTCAGCGTACCGAACAGCAGCACCATGACTTCAACCGAAAGCTTGGCCATGGCGAAGATGCTTTCCACCATCGCCGCGAAAATTCCGGCATTGCCACCCACAAGCCATTGGGCAAGTGCCGACACCGTAGCGACGACAAAAAAGCTGAGCCATAGGCCGTTGAGCATCGGAAAACTCCTAGAAAGTACGGCGAATGATAGCGGCCATAACCCAGAAACAACAAACCCCGGACAAGTCCGGGGTTTGGGAGCGAAGCAGCCTTGAGCGATTATTCGCCTTTTGGCAGGGCTTCCTTGCTGCGCCAGTGCGGCAGCGAGTTCCAGTAACGTTCGCCTTTGGCCTGATCGTACATGCCTTCCCAGCGGGAAATAACCAGCACGGCCAACGCGTTACCAATCACGTTCAACGCGGTACGGGCCATGTCCATGACACGGTCGACACCGGCGATAAAGGCAAGGCCTTCCAGCGGGATACCGACACTGCCCAAGGTGGCCAGCAGCACCACAAAGGAAACGCCCGGTACACCGGCGATGCCTTTAGAGGTCACCATCAAGGTCAGTACCAGCAGCAGTTGCTGGCTGATCGACAGGTCAATGCCATACAACTGGGCGATGAAGATCGCCGCAATGCTTTGGTAGAGCGTCGAACCGTCAAGGTTGAACGAGTAGCCGGTCGGCACCACAAAGCTACAGATCGCTTTCGGGCAGCCGTAGGCTTCCATCTTCTCGATCACACGCGGCAACACGGTCTCAGAGCTGGCGGTGGAGTACGCCAGTACCAGTTCGTCCTTGAAAATGCGCATCAGCTTGAGCACAGAGAAGCCGAACAGCTTTGCAATCAAGCCCAGTACCGCAAACGCGAAGAACAGAATGGCGGCGTAAACCAGCACCACCAGTTTGGCCAGCGGCACCAGCGACGCGAAGCCGAAGTTGGCCACGGTGACAGCGATCAGCGCAAACACACCAATGGGTGCGTAGTTCATGATCATGTGTGTCACTTTGAACATTGACTCGGACACGCCCTGAAAGGTTCTCACCAGCGGGTCGCGCAACTCAGCGTTCAAGCTGGACAAGCCAAGACCGAACAGCACCGAGAAGAAGATGATCGGCAACATTTCACCGCGAGCCATGGCCGCGAAGATGTTGGAGGGGATCAGGTTAAGGATGGTCTCGATGAACGCATGTTCATGGGTGACCTCGGCGGCGGTGGCTGCGTATTTCGAAATATCGACCGTGCCCAGGGTGCTCATGTCGATCCCGGCACCAGGCTGGACCACATTGGCAAGCACCAGACCGACCAGAATCGCGATGGTGGTCACGACCTCGAAGTAAATGATGGTTTTAAACCCGATACGACCAAGCTTCTTCGCATCCCCAACGCCTGCAATCCCGACAACCAGTGAAGAAATCACAATTGGGATCACGATCATCTTGATCAGACGGATAAAGATATCGCCAGCAGGTTGCAGAACGTTACTGATCCACCAGGCCTTTTCAGCACTGAAATGGTTGAGCAGCGCGCCGATTGCAATCCCGAGGACCAGACCGATGAGGATCTGCCAGGCGAGGCTAAGTTTTGCCTTCTTCATGTCATTACCCTTACTTCAAGTGGACTCGGGCAGAAGCACAAGCTAGAGCGCTCAGAAAGCGCACAAAGCCAATGCATCCACCCCCGTAGAAGGTCGCCCAAAACGAACCATACTGGCTCTTTGGCAGGCGAAAAAAGGCGCAACTATTCCCATGCAGGAGTAAACCGTCTAATGCCGTAAACGCCTACCCTATGCCGAATCGGCATGGGGATTGTCAGACAAGAGCTTATACACCTGGACGTTAGAACGGTAATAGTAGACGACATAAGCGCCGTACACCGGCTGTTTCAAGGTCTTTGATGTAGCGATTGGCGGTTAAATTTCAACCTCAGCCATCAGAAATATCTGACAACACAAATCGGAAATGCAGAAGAAATGATTTTGCGGATAGTCGATATACGGTCGACGTTTCTCACACCTGTCCAAGCCACATTCAGAATGAAAAAAATCAATTGGCTGAAGGGATTAGGAGAAATACGAGAGGGGGGACAACGCTTGAAACGAATGGCTTCAACGCACAGTTTGCACCCCGAAAGAGCGCTGCGATAAACGCTATACCGCTTATCGCAGCGTCCTGTGCTGCCTGATCGGTGTTAGCGATCAATACCAGTTGGGGTCTTTCTTCAACTGCTCTTTAAGCAAGGCCTGAACACCTTCATCAGGCTCGCCCAAAAAACGGTAATCGGCATGACGCGTCGGTGACTTGTCGGCAGGTAACCCTGCAGGCACCTCTACTAACATCGCGTAGGCATGTTTCTTGTCAAAGCTGACGGCCACAATCAGGCGCTTGTTAAGGCACGTTTGCGCTGTTTCACATAAAGGGCCGACCAAGTATTTGTCGCCATCTTCTATGACCGCGGTCATTTGCTCAGCACTGCCTGAAAGGTTAATCACCCACTCAGGAAGGCGCTCTTCCTTTTTCACGACCTGCTGCCACGCCTGCCGATATTCAGGATCATTCAGTAAATGGTCAGCATACGACTGGCCTGCATTATCGGCCAAGGCCATGGCACTGCCGCCCATCAACAGGGCGGCAACCATTGCCTTATAAGAGAGGCTCAACATACTCAGCCTTTACCGCGACGGCCAAAGATGAAGGACACCACGAACATTACCAGGAACACGACAAAGAGAATCTTGGCGATGCCGGTCGCGGTGCCTGCAATACCACCGAAGCCCAAGACTGCAGCGATGATGGCGATAATCAGGAAGGTAATAGCCCAACTCAACATGGTGATTCTCCTTATTTACTGTGCGAAAGGGGTAAAGCCAGTCTTGCTACATGAAACCCCAACCAGGGCCTCATGGTTGTGAACACTTAAAACACCCAACGTTCCGGTGCAGGTTGCGAATTTGCAATCTGCGTGTCTTCAGCCGCAGCCAGATCAAATCGACCTGCGTCCTGCACCCGGGTGACCAAGGCATTGGACTTGATCGCGGTGAAATGCTTCTGCTGCTTATTAATCACGGAGTAAGCGGCGTCAGGCGCCTGGGCTTGCTCCCAGCGAGCGAATTGCTGACCACCGATCAGCGTCACCATCAACGTCAGGCTGGCGAACAGACCCTGTTGAAGATGCCGTGAAGAGATACGCATGCCGGCGAAACCTTGACGATTCATGCTCAAACTCCTGCCAATCAGTGGTTAATAAAGGGGGAGGTCGACAGCGATAGCCCGCTGTACGACTTCGTAACTATGTATTGCAGGGCACATGCCAACTTTTATAAAAACAAAAAAGACATATATATCAATGACTTACAATCGATTATCGAACTGAGTAACGCTCATCCTGCACGATGCCCGAAAGATCGGTCGTGCGTTCTGCACGACTCTTGCGGTGTAATAAATGAAGACCTTGGGTAAACACGAGACAGGCACTCAACGTAAAATCTGGCAGGCGCAGTTAATTCTTCAAAATCAGCACGTTAGGGAATGCAGCGGTGCGTCTTCCCTGCTAGCCTCCAAACAATCCTGAAAAATCATGCAACTTGCCCGATTATTCCGACACTAACGAAGATCACTTATTGAGGAAGGCCGGACATGGAATCAGCCAAAGAAAAGCAGGGCCGCATTCTGCTGGTCGACGACGAGTCCGCCATCCTGCGCACATTTCGCTATTGCCTCGAAGACGAGGGCTATACCGTCGCCACAGCCAACAGCGCGGCGCAGGCCGAAGCGCTGTTACAACGCCAGGTGTTTGACCTGTGCTTTCTGGACTTGCGCCTGGGCGAAGACAATGGCTTGGATGTTCTGGCCCAAATGCGCACGCAAGCACCGTGGATGCGGGTGGTGATCGTCACGGCTCACTCGGCAGTCGATACCGCGGTCGATGCTATTCAGGCCGGTGCGGCAGATTATCTGGTTAAGCCCTGCAGCCCTGACCAGTTGCGCCTGGCCACCGCCAAACAGCTGGAAGTGCGCCAACTGTCGGCCCGCCTCGAAGCCCTTGAAGGTGAGGTGCGTAAACCCAAAGATGGGCTCGACTCCCATAGCCCAGCCATGATGGCGGTGCTGGAGACCGCCCGTCAGGTGGCCGCTACGGATGCGAATATTTTGATTTTGGGTGAGTCCGGCACGGGTAAAGGCGAGCTGGCCAAGGCAATTCACAGTTGGAGCAAACGGGCCAAAAAAGCGTGCACCACGATTAACTGCCCATCACTGACCGCCGAACTGATGGAGAGCGAACTGTTCGGTCACACCCGAGGTGCGTTCACCGGCGCCAGCGAAAGCACATTGGGCCGGGTCAACCAAGCGGACGGCGGCACATTGTTCCTGGACGAAATTGGTGACTTCCCGCTGACACTACAACCCAAGCTACTGCGCTTTATTCAGGACAAGGTGTATGAGCGTGTAGGTGACCCCGTGACCCGCAATGCCGATGTGCGCATTCTGGCGGCCACCAACCTCAATCTTGAAGACATGGTGCGTGATGGCCGTTTCCGCGAAGATCTGCTCTATCGCCTGAATGTCATTACCTTGCACCTGCCGCCTCTGCGCGAGCGCAGTGAAGACATCTTGACCTTGGCCGACCGCTTTCTGGCACGCTTCGTTAAAGAATATGCCCGCCCGGCCCGAGGGTTCAGCGAAGCGGCGCGCCTGGCGCTGGCCAATTACCGATGGCCGGGCAATATTCGCGAGCTGCGCAACGTGGTGGAGCGCGCAAGCATTATTTGCCCTCAAGAGGTGGTCGAAATCAGCCACTTGGGCATGGCCGAGCAAACAGTGCCAAACACCCCGCGCATCGGCGCGGCACTGAGCCTCGACCAACTGGAAAAAGCCCACATCGGCGCAGTGCTGGCCACCAGTGAGACGCTGGATCAAGCTGCCAAAACCTTGGGCATTGATGCTTCTACGCTCTACCGCAAGCGCAAGCAGTACAACTTGTGAGCCAGCTGCGATGAAACTGGCGATCAAGTTACGAACCAGGCTGTTTCTCAGTATCTCGGCATTAATCACGGTGGCGCTGCTGGGGCTAGGGCTCGGCGTCGTCAGCGTGATGCAAATGGCCAAGACCCAGGAAGCATTGATCCGCAATAACACCGTCACCCTTGATCTGGGACTCAAGCTGCGTCAAACCTTGGGTGACCACCTCATCCTGCTGTTGCGCAACCACGAGGATCCTCAGGCTTTACAAGCCGCAACGCGCCAATACCTGGCCTTGCTGGACCAGGGCATTGAGCATGAGCGCAATAACCATCTGCACAGCGGTTTTGCTCAGGCCCGTATCGATTACGAAAACTTTTTAACCGCCCTGGATGAAGCCCAGCGTAATACCTTGGACCTGAGCTCTGACAGCGAACTGACCAATCGCTTCAATCAGTTGCGCAACGGCTTGATCGCCGAACATCGCCAAGCACTCGACAACATCTATAACGCGCAGGCTGCCGCCCGTGACCGCGCGCTGATCATTGCCTTGTTGCTGGGGCTGATCGGGCTTGCGGTGCTGATCATCGGTTTTATTACCGCTCATGGCATTGCCCGACGCTTTGGTGCACCCATCGAAGCGCTGGCCAAAGCGGCTGACAATATAGGCAAGGGCAACTTTGAAGTGGTACTGCCGCTCTCTTCAGCCGCCGAAATGAACCTGCTGACACGGCGCTTCGGAATCATGGCCGAGGCCTTGCGACAGCATCAGGCGACTAATGTCGATGAGTTACTGGCCGGCCAGCAACGGCTTCAAGCCGTGCTCGACAGTATTGATGACGGCTTATTGATGGTTGATCCGCAAGGACGCCTGGAATTATTGAATCCGGTGGCTCAACGCCAATTAGCCTTGACTGACGCGCTTCAGGGTCAATCACTGGGCGAAGCGTTCAGCCGCCCGGAGTTGGATCAGCAACTGCGCACCGTTTTGCGCGGAGGCAGCCTTGAGCGCGCGCCTGAAGATTTGAGCGTAGTGATTGAAGGTGAAAATCGACTGCTGACCTACAGCCTCACACCGGTAAGTCAACCTAAAGGCCCCATTCTGGGCGCAGTCATGGTGCTGCATGATGTGACCGAGCAGCGCGCGTTTGAGCGTGTGCGCAGTGAATTTGTGCTGCGGGCGTCTCATGAATTACGAACACCGGTGACAGGCATGCATATGGCCTTTGGGCTTTTTATGGAGCGCGCGCGCTTTGACCCGCAATCCCGTGAGCTGGACTTGTTAAACACAGTCAGCGAAGAAATGCAGCGGCTCATGCAGCTCATCAATGATTTGCTGAATTTCTCCCGTTATCAAAACGGCATGCAAAAGTTGTCGGTGGCACCTTGCGACATTGAGCAAATGCTCAAAGACACACGCGAACGTTTCGCCGTAGAGGCCGCGGGCAAGCTGATAGAGATCCAGATCGACCTGCCAGTACCGTTGCCAGCGCTTAACGCCGACCGAGCGCAACTGGATCGAGTGCTGGATAATTTGGTGGAAAACGCTCTGCGGCATACCCCAAGCGGCGGGCAAATCCGGCTACAAGCACGACGTCATGGCGAGCGAGTCATTATCAGTATCGAAGACAATGGCGAAGGCATTGCCTATGGCCAACAAGGGCGCATATTCGAGCCCTTCGTTCAGGTAGGCCGTAAAAAAGGCGGTGCAGGGCTTGGCCTGGCGCTGTGCAAAGAGATTGTGCAGCTGCATGGCGGCCGCATTGGCGTGTACTCCCGCCCGGGCCAGGGCACGCAGTTCTACATGGCCCTGGCGCTATAACCTGTGCGTCAATTCATCGGCTTTTTTGGGTGTTGAGCACGTTCAAAATGGCTGCACTTTCAGCATCGGGCGTGCCATCGAATTTCGAGGGACGGAAATGCATCTGAAAGGCAGCCAGTACATGACGGGTGGCCACATCCAGTTCCCCCGTCTGCGGCGTTTCGTAGCCCAATAACGCTAACTGTTGCTGAAACCAGGTGATGCTAGGCATCTCGCTGGCAAATCGTGCTTGCTCGCGGGCAACGGCCTGTTCATTTGGCCAGACACCAAAGCCCGCTTGTGCCAATCGCTTCCACGGAAATAGCGGGCCGGGATCAAGCTTGCGCAGTGGCGCAATATCACTGTGGCCAATAATATTTTGCGGATCAATTTTGTAGCGCGTCGAAATGTCCTTGAGTAGCGCGATCAGTGCTTGAATCTGCCCTTCGGTGTAGGGGTACCAAACTCGCCCGCTTGGCGTATCTCGATAGCCTTTATTGACGATTTCGATACCGATGGAACTGGAGTTGAGCCAGGTACGTCCTTTCCATTGGCTTTCACCCGCGTGCCAGGCCCGCTGGTTTTCATCCACCAGCTTGTAAATCGTGGGCGGTGCATCGCCAATCAAATAATGGCTGCTGACCGGGCCTGTCGTCAGCAATTGCAAAGAATGCTCAAGGGAGGTCGAGGTGTAATGAAGCACCACAAACTGCACACGACTGTCCTGATTGGCCGAAGGATGGCTGGTATCCATACGAGGGCCGCTGGCGCAGCCAGCCAGCAGTGCAAGAGACATGAGAAGCGCAGGTAATTTCATGGCAGAGGCCACACAGGAAAATGTTAATGGGCCAGCATACCTTACTGATCCTGTCTGTATCTGACACCGCATGCCTTTATAACGCAGTGCCCTGTTCATCTGAGGGCTGCACAGCCTTGTCTGAAATCGACTCAACACAATTTCGGCCTTTGTATTTAGCCTGATAGAGCGCTTCGTCAGCCCGTTTGAGCACCTGTTCGCCCCGATCGCCCGCTTTGAACGCTGAGACACCGATTGATACGGTGATGGTGACCGGCTCGCCTTTGAAATGGAACGGGCAGGCCTCGATTGCAGCCCGCAATTTTTCGGCGAGTGCAATGCCCTCAGCCAGCGCAGTACCGGGCATTAACAGCACAAACTCTTCGCCACCAAACCGGGCCATAAAGTCGCCCGCCCGCAGGTGTTTGCGCAGTTGTGCCGCGATGATTTTGAGCACCTTGTCACCCGCCAGATGACCGTAACCATCATTGATGCGTTTGAAATGATCAAGGTCGAGCATGGCGATCAGCAGGGGGTTGCCGCGAGTCTGCCAATGGGCAACTTCCAGCGCCAGCCGCTCGGCCCAGGCGGCACGATTAGGCAAACCGGTCAGCGGGTCGATCAGGGCTTTCTTGCGTTGTTCTTCCAAGTGGTCTCGGTAACTTTGGGCCTGCTGTTCCATTTGCACCACGCGCTCGGCCAGCCCATGCAGATGCACCGCGACTTCTTGTTCGCGCGCGTCCCGTTGCTGGCGGTGCTGGTTCAGCGTGCCGAGCAGCCCTTCAAGACGATTATCCAATAAATGCTTAAGGCTCGGCAGGTCGACGGCGTCGTGCAGGCTGCTTTGCAACCCGTCGACGTGTTCGCGCAACTGGTCATGCAGGTCAGCCGCTGCACTGCGACCTTCTGCGTGACCTTCACTCGCCGCTTGCAGGTTGTTCTGGATGACCTCAAGACGCCCATCGAGCTGCTTGAGGTAAGCCTCGAATTCATGCTGGCCACTGTCGGTCACGGCTAACATCAACACGGCCAGATCGTCGAGAATAGGCAGCAATTCGTACCAGTTAAGGCCTTTTTCGAGACGTAATTGCAAAGCTTGCGCTTGCGGCCGATGGTGCTCGGGCAGCGACAGGTCGCTGAGTAACCCGAGCAGTGTGGACTCAATATGCACCGCAACCGAGCTATAGGACGGCTCAGGGGTTTCTGGCAAGGCATACCCGGTATCTGAATCGGCTGGGGCACAAGCTTCGGCGATCTCAATGGAGGCGATGTCGCTCTGATCTTCAGGCAGGCTACGTGCGGCGTCACTTTGCGGCGTATCAGGCTCTCGTGCGCCCTTTGAAGCGTGTTCAATACAGGTTTCAGGTGCACGTATCTCTGGCTCCGCCAACCGCTGCTCAGGCGGCTGCTCAACGTCCAAAGACGTGTGACCATCTTCAACAGCGGGTTGCTGCCCGTCGTCAACAACCCGTAAAGGCTCGCCGGGGTCCCCGCAAGCAGTGGGCCGAGGTGAGGCGACTTCAAGCAATGGAGCAAGTTCGGGCGGCCTCGTTTGCCTGCCATCAGCCCCGAACAGCCGTTGAAACAACCCTGGCTTGACGGGCTCAGACTCGTGTACTTGCCGTCCCAGTACCAAACCTTGCAACTGGCTGAGTTCGCCAAGCAACAGGGGGATTTCGCGCGTCTGGGTCACCCGGCTGTCGAGCTGCTTGGCAAACGCCTTTAGCGGCTTGCTGACTTCTCGGGGCAGCGGCATGGCTTGCAACTGGGTGACCAGGGCAGTGAGCGCGGTGCTGATTTGCTCGACACGGGTTTCGCGACGCTGCTCGGAATCGAGCACGGCCTTTTCGAGGCGCGGCAGCAAAGCCGCCAGCGCAGCGTCCATGTCATCCGTGCGCACGGCTTCGCGCATCTCTTTCATGCACTGGTCGACGGTACGGTCTGTACCCTCGGCGGCCAGCGTGCTGCGTACCAAGCCACGGCGCAGCAAGTCAAAGCGGGCATTCCAGCGCCGCTCAAGCTTTTCGTGTTGCTCGATACTTTTGAGGTACTTTTCTTTCCAGCGCTCAGCGTCGTCGGCGGTCATGCAAGGGGCTCATTGCCGGTCGGGCTTGCCACGGGCAACGAATCGACGCCCACAGAACCGGGCAGGCGTATATCAACCGCCACAGGCAAATGGTCAGAAATGGGTTGATCCAATACCTGCACGCGTTCAAGTGTCAGGCTGGGACTGAGCAAAATATGGTCAAGGCAACGTTGTGGCCGCCAGCTGGGGAAAGTGGCCTCCAGTTGTGGCGCCAGCAAACCGAGGTCGCGCAAAGGGGACGTTTGTAACAGGTCTGCGGCATGGGTATTCATATCGCCCATCAGCACTTGATGCTGATAGCCGCTCACCAGCTCGCGAATATAGGCCAGTTGCAGCGTTCGGGTTTTGGTGCCCAGCGCCAAGTGCATGATCACCACAGCCAGCGCGTCTGCACCTTCACCAAAGCGCACCAGAATGGCACCACGGCCCGCAGGGCCGGGCAGGGGATGATCCTCAATCGCTGAAGGACGCAGCCGGCTGAGCACGCCGTTGCTATGCTGGGCCAAGCGTCCGAGGTTGCGATTGAGTTGTTGATACCAATAGGGGAATTCGCCCTGCTGGGCGAGGTACTTCACCTGATTGACGTAGCCAGATCGATGGCTGCCGCCATCCGCTTCTTGCAATGCCACCAGATCAAAGTCGCTCAGCAAATCGCCAATTTTATCCAGATTACTCGTCCGCCCTTTGTGTGGCAGCACGTGCTGCCAACTACGGGTCAGATAATGGCGGTAACTTTGCGTGCTGTTACCGACCTGAATATTGAAACTGAGCAACCGTAAACGTCGGTCATCCGGCAACCCGCAGGTCGCCAGATGATCCTCATTGACCTGCGCTTCGTGCAGACCAACGATTCGTTCGCTTCTCCAGCGGCGCATAGAGGAGGGCGCCGCTTAGTTTTTAGCCGTTTTTGCTGCGCGTTCTTTGGCGATCAATTGATCAGCAACGTTCAACGCCTGCTCAGGGCCACCTGCCGTGCCGAGATCAAAGCGGTATTTGCCGTCAACGACCATGGTCGGCACACCCGAAATCTCATATTTTTTAGCGAGATCTTTGGCTTTGGCAATCTGACCCTTGATCGCAAACGAGTCGAAGGTCTGCAGGAATTTTTCTTTATCGACGCCCTGAGTGGCCAGGAAATCAGCCATTTCGGCCTTGTCGGTCAGACGCTTGCCTTCTTTCTGGATGGCGTTGAAAACCGCCGCATGAACCTTGTGCTCAACACCCATGGCTTCAAGGGTCAGGAACATTTGACCGTGTGCGTCCCAAGGGCCGCCAAACATGGCGGGCAGGCGAACAAAATTCACGTCGGAAGGCAGTTTCTCAGCCCAAGGGTTAACGACAGGTTCAAACGCGTAGCAATGGGGGCAGCCATACCAGAACAGCTCTACCACTTCGATTTTGCCGGGCACGGCAACGGGTACAGCGTTGCTCAGCTCAATGTATGTTTTACCCGCTTCGAGCGGTACATCAGCAGCGTGAGCGGTCATGCCAAACAGGGTGGCACTGACGAGAGCGGCGCTGAGAATCAGGTTACGCATGCTTTACTCCTGGACATCGTGAGGTCGCTTCAACGTGACCTGTCTGACAGGCCCGTTGTAACTTGAGTTCGGTAGTGTAGCGGTAGATGCTACGAAAAAGGGCAGCCTAAGCTGCCCTTTCAGGTTCACAGTCATACATTAAACGATCGTTAACGTCGCCAAAAGCACCGGCCTTGGGCGTTGACGACCGTTCAAGCTTCAGTGCAGACCTTGAATGTAACTGGCCAGCGCCTTGATGTCCTTGTTACTCAGCTTGGCTGAAATGCTGCGCATGGTCATTGTGTCGCCGTCATTGGTGCGGTCGCCTTCGCGAAAACCGATTAGCTGTTTCTCAATGTAATCGGCGTGTTGGCCGCCCAGATGTGGGAAACCGGCAGCGGCATTGCCCACGCCATCCGGGGAATGGCAACCCGTGCAGGCGGGCAGGCCTTTACTCAAGTCTCCCCCGCGGAACAAGGCTTGACCCCGGGCAACCAGCGCCGGGTCAGCAGCGCCGACCGAATTTTTCTGTTGCGCATAGTAAGCGGCAATATCCGCAAGATCCTGATCGCTCAGGTTGGTCAGCTGGCCAGTCATTTCCAGCACCTGACGCTTGCCATCCTTGATGTCGGTCAGTTGCTTGAGCAGGTAGCGCTCACCTTGCCCTGCGAGTTTTGGAAAGTTTGGGGCCGCGCTATTGCCGTCCGGGCCATGACAGGCACCGCATACGGCGGTTTTTGCCTGACCGGCTGATGCATCGCCCACAATGGCGGCACTTGCCGCTTGAGCCATACCGGTCACGCCCAAGGTCAACAGCAGACTCACGAATAATTTGCTCATCAGCTAATCCAACTACGGCTAAGGGTTAAAGAGTTGTGGCCGGGCTTACTCCGTCATCCAGAGGATGAATCTTCGGTAATCCTCGGCACAGCGGTCCATGCACACACTTCACGCGGCGGCATCGCCTTGAAACCCCGAGTCACGCGCTGTAACAGCGTCTGCATGCCGTGCTGGAACATGGCGTGCGCCGGTTAAAGGGCTACAGGCAAACCTGTATGGCAAACAATTTAACGCGGTTGAACACGGTCTTCGATTGCGGTGTAGCCTGAATGCTGACAAATGGCATCAAGACACGGGGAGCTGGCTGCGTTCTAATGCGCAACCTGGTTTTAGCTTCCGCGTACTTCATCCTGCGCTGGGACAAAGCACACACAAAATCTGCGGCATTATATACTGGCGCCACTGAAACGGAAACGACACGCTCGCCGCGTCCCTTCCTGACGCCGCTCACATCGGAAATCCCATGCAACTCAAGAACCCCATTCTCGGTCTGTGCCAACAGGCTACCTTTATGCTCAGCGCTGCCAAAGTGGAGCAATGCCCTGACGACGAAGGTTATGAAGTCGCTTTTGCCGGGCGCTCCAACGCCGGCAAGTCCAGCGCACTCAACACTTTGACCCACGCCAGCTTGGCCCGCACCTCGAAAACGCCGGGTCGTACTCAGTTGCTGAACTTCTTCAAGCTGGACGAAGAACGCCGCCTGGTTGACTTGCCGGGCTACGGTTACGCCAAGGTGCCGATCCCGTTGAAGCTGCACTGGCAGCGTCACCTTGAAGCCTATTTCGGCAGCCGCGAAAGCCTTAAAGGCGTGATTTTGATGATGGACATCCGTCATCCAATGACTGATTTCGACCTGCTGATGCTCGACTGGACAGTTTCCAGCGGCATGCCGATGCATATTTTGCTCACCAAGGCAGACAAACTGACGTACGGCGCCGCAAAAAATACGCTGCTCAAAATACAGTCTGATATTCGCAAACAGTGGGGCGATGCAGTCACCATCCAGTTGTTCTCCACACCCAAGCGCATGGGCCTTGAAGAGGCTTACACCGTGCTGGCTCGCTGGATGGAGCTGCCCAACAAGGGCGAAGAACTGGTTGAAGAGGCCGCAGAGTAAGAAATTGCAGGCAAAAAAAACCCCGGACTTCGTATTGGGGGGAGAAGTTCGGGGTTCAAGTGCTGGACCGCTAGGTCCAGCCATCTGCCAACACTTAACACAACATTAGGAGCATTGAAGGGCTTCATCAGCCATTCAAAAAATCTGAGTCGTGTTGGACAGATTTAGTTCCTTGAGGCGGAAAAATTTCGCCTCAAAGGCGAAGTCCTGCGGGTTACTTGCTGAGGGTTTTGACGCCCTCAGGAGTGCCCAGCAGCAGCAAATCAGCCGAGCGGGCAGCAAAGAGCCCATTGGTGACAACACCCACAATGTTGTTGATTTGACGTTCGAGTTCTACCGGATTGGTGATCTGCATGTTGAACACGTCGAGGATGATATTGCCGTTGTCTGTCACCACGCCCTCACGGTAAACCGGGTCACCGCCCAGTTTGACCAGCTCGCGGGCCACGTGGCTGCGGGCCATGGGAATCACTTCTACCGGCAACGGGAATGCACCCAACACAGGCACCAGCTTGCTGGCATCCGCGATGCAGATAAATGTTTTGGCCACCGCCGCAACGATCTTCTCGCGGGTCAGAGCTGCGCCCCCGCCTTTGATCAAATTCAGGTGCTCGTCGCTTTCATCGGCCCCATCAACGTAAAACTCCAGGTCACTGACGGTGTTCAATTCGTACACGGGAATACCGTGACCTTTGAGGCGTGCAGCAGTCGCTTCAGAACTGGCCACGGCGCCGTCGAATGCACCTTTGTGCACTGCCAAGGCGTCAATGAAGCAATTCGCCGTGGAGCCGGTACCGACACCCACGACGCTCTTGTCATCCAGTTTTGGAAGGATGAAGTCGACAGCAGCCTGGGCAACGGCCTGTTTGAGTTGATCTTGGGTCATACGGGCTCCGGAGCGGGACTGGAAACAGAAAGTGCGCATTATACGGTGATGTGCACGGGATCAAATGCCCCAATGGGTGCTGATTGGCTGTTATCCACAGAACCTGTGAAATCTTCGCCATTGATGGCATTCCCCTATTGATGAAGGGCGTATCACACGCAACAACCTGCTTTTTAGTTATTAACAAATAGCTTCTTATTCCTTAGCGAATCTAAAAAGCGTCCCTATACTGGCTTGGTAACACCCCTACAGCAGGAGGCGCCCCCCATGGGAAACGAGTCGATTCGCTATTTGATAGTGCCGGGCTGGCAAGGTTCGTCTGACGATCATTGGCAAACCCACTGGCAAAACAGCTTGCCGAACAGTGCCCGTGTGGAGCAGGCCGACTGGCTGACGCCGCGCCTTGAAGACTGGATTGCAGCACTCGCCGAGGCCATCGCCTGCGACAACACACCGGTCATCCTGATTGCCCATAGCTTGGGCTGCATCACCGTCGCGCATTGGGCCCAGCGTGCGCCTGCCAGCCAGCTGAGTCAGGTACGCGGGGCTTTGCTGGTCGCCCCGGCCGATGTCGAGCGTCCTGCCTGCGTCCCGGCCTTGCGTAACTTTGCACCGATCCCTGGCCAAAGGTTGCCGTTTCCCAGCCAGATTGTCAGCTCCGACAACGACGCAGCCGTCAGCGCCCCCCGGGCAATGGAGTTCGCTCAGCAATGGGGCGCCAAGATCGGAATTATCAGCGGTGCCGGTCACATCAACGTCAAATCCGGGCATCAACGCTGGGAGCAAGGGTTCGCTTACCTGTACCTCCTGCAAACCCGCATCGAGCACGACGCCCTGCGCCGCGCGTAATTTTTAGTAACGCCCGCGCCCACCCTCCGGCGGCGGGCGGGAGCCTGCCATGAGCCTGCACGAAACCTTTGGCCAGCCATTGCTGACCTTTCCCGACGCTGAAAAAAGCCCCCTGAGCATCCGCGCCAAGGCTCTGGTGTTTGTCGACCCGCGCTCGCGTCAGTTGCGCGACGACCTGGAGCGTTTGGCGGCGCGTGCGCTGCCCGTGTTGATACGCGGAGAAACCGGCAGTGGCAAAGAACTGCTCGCCCGACACATTCACCGTGCCAGCGACCGGACCGGGCTGTTTGTCTCAGTGAATTGCGGGGCCATCAGCCCTACTTACGCCGATGCGGAGCTGTTTGGCTACGCCCCGGGGGCGCACACCAGTTCGGCCAGCAGCCGCGCGGGGTGGTTCGGCTCCGCCAATGGCGGCACCTTGTACTTGGATGAAATCGGCGATTTGCCACAGGCCATTCAGGTCAAACTGCTGGCCGCGCTTGAAACGCATGAAGTGACGCGAGTCGGGGCCCACCACCCCAATCCGGTGGATGTGCGTTTGGTGGCCGCTACCAGCATCGATCTGGCGCAAGCAGTGAAGGCCGGCAAGTTCCACGAACGTTTGTACCACTACCTCAGCGAGGGCCGTCTTGACTTGCCGGCGTTGCGTGAGCGAGTGGGCGATATCATGTCGTTGGCCGAGTACTTCTTGGGTATCTACAGCCAGCGTTTGAATTTACCGGTGCCGTTTATCAGTGACAGCGCGCAGCGTGTGCTGGAACGCCATAGTTGGCCCGGTAATACCCGGGAGTTGGAAAATGTGATTCATTTTGCGTTGCTGGTGAGCACGGGCGATGAGATTTTGCCCGAGCATTTAAACCTGCCTGATTCGCTCAGCCAGATGGCGGCCTTCGTGCAAGGGGCGACGCCGCAGGAATTGGCGGCGCTGAAAAAACTGCTGACTTGAACGACAAAAGGCAAGTGAACTAAATGGAATAAGAAGCTGAATAAATATTATTGTTCGGGAATAAAGATTCTCGGTATTGTCCGCTTCGTCTTCCAAAAAAAACCGTCACTCAAGCGGTCACTCACGTAAGGGCATTGCATGAAAAAGGTTCTGTTGTTTACCGCATTGGCGGCTGCTTTAACGGCAGGCCTGGCGCAAGCGGGCGAAAAACTGGTAGTGGCTGCGACCCCGGTTCCGCACGCCGAAATCCTTGAGCTGATCAAGCCGACCCTCGCCAAAGAAGGCGTTGACCTGGAAATTAAAGTATTCACTGATTACGTGCAGCCCAATGTGCAGCTCGATCAGAAGCACCTGGACGCCAACTATTTTCAGACAAAGCCGTACCTGGACAGCTTCAATAAAGGCAAAGGCACTGATCTGGAAACAGTCATCGGCGTTCACGTTGAGCCGTTCGGTGGCTACTCGAAAAAATACAAAAGTCTGGCTGAACTGCCAGATGGCGCAACGATCGCCATCCCTAATGAAGGCAGCAACAGCGGCCGTGCTTTGATTCTTCTGCAAAAAGCCGGTTTGATCGAACTCAAAGACCCGACCAACGCTGTTTCTACGCCAAGGGACATCGCCAAGAACCCGCGCAACTTCAAGTTCAAAGAACTTGAATCTGCCATGCTGCCGCGCGTACTCGACCAGGTTGATCTGGACATGATCAACACTAATTACGCACTGGATGCCGGTCTGAAACCGAGCACAGATGCACTGGTTATCGAGGGCGCGGATTCGCCATACGTCAACTTCCTGGTGGCTCGCCCCGATAACAAGGACAGCGTTGCAATCCAAAAACTGGCCAAGGCGTTGACCAGCCCTGAAGTAAAAGAATTTATTGCCAAAAAATACGACGGCGCAGTGTTCCCGGCGTTCTAAATTAACCCGCGCGTCACTGAAAACGCCGACCGCATTATTAATGCTGTCGGCGTTTTTTATTGCCTGCAAAAAACTACCTGCCCTTTTCAACAGGTAGTCAATTATTGGTCAGAGGTCGACTCTACAGCTCTATTACGTGAGGAGTCGCCATCATGGCCAAAAAAAACAGCTTGATAAAAACCTATGCCTACGACCCGCTTGACCGGCTTACGGAGGCACGCTCAGGGCAAAAAAAACATGAGCAGTTTTTCTATAATCGCGAGCGTCTGATTACCGAGACGGAAGGGGGGGTATCGCGTTCGTTGATGCACGTTCAAAACCAATTGCTGGCGCAGACGTGCATTGACAATCAGTCGTGCGAGACAATGCTTTTGAGCGCCAACCGCCAGTGCAGTGTTTTACATTCAGTGAGCCTTTCAACTGTACACACTCAAGCGTTCACGCCTTTCGGGCATCATCACATTCAGGAAGGGGCGCAAGGTTTACCGGGCTTTAATGGCGAGCGTCCTGACCCGCTCACCGGGCACTATCATTTGGGTCAAGGCCATCGTGCTTATAACCCGCATTTGATGCGCTTCAACAGCCCGGACCAGTTGAGTCCTTTCGATGCGGGAGGCCTGAATGCCTACGCTTATTGCGCCGCAGACCCTGTTAACCGATCCGATCCGAGTGGCCGGGCTTCTATCAACGATATTCTTATAGCTGGCCTGGGCGTGGTAGGTGTATTAGGGGGCGGGCTCGGGATGTATGCGACTCTAAAAGCCGCGCGTGCAATGAAAACTGCCAGGCTCAGTACCGTTGTGGCTACTAAGGTCGCCGGCTCAGCGTTGACCATTGCAGGTGGTTTGATCGGGGTTACCCGACTTTCAATGGGGGCCTCGGGAGAAGACTCGGGTAAAAGTGGAATGGTTATTGCGAGTACAATTCTGGCCCTATCTGGGTTTGGACTATCCGCATTTGGTACCCGCCTCGGTGTGGTGAACGCTCGGCGTCAGAGGAAGCTTGCCAATGTTAAAATCGGTTCAAATTCGAATTCAAATTCAAATATAAGTAACTCTTCGAGCAGCCACTCTACAGTTGAAACGCCCCTGTCCTCCACATCATCAGGGTCGGAAACGTCATCCAATTACAGTGGCTCAAATACGCTTGCCTCAGCACCGTCCCAGAGCCAACTCCTGCAAGACGTTATCGTGAGGCAAAACGAAATGATCTTCAGATCGCTACCGAGCAGCAAAAATCAAATAACCACCAAAAGCGGTCTCATTAGACGCGATTCAATTTGACCTGGCCCTACACTAAACCCGCTACTTCAGTTCAAGGCCAGCGCCAATAAGAGTCCCACAGTTACTGAACGCTGTTCTACGCTGTCAGTCGTATCGGAATGTTAATCAGCATCACGCAAAGGAGCATGCATGGCGGGTCCACTGAACACGAGCATTTTGGGCTTGAGCCTGTTGGTATTCCTGACAGCGTGCAGCAAGGAAGGCCCCCAAGAGCCGCTGGCACCACGGGTGTATGTGCAGCAAGTGAGCACCCGCGAACTTGCGCCCCCCATTCAGCTCAGCGGCGATATTCAAGCGCGGGTTGAAACGCAGCTGTCTTTTCGCGTGGGCGGCAAGATTATCGAACGCAAGGTGGATGTGGGCGACCATGTCCAGGCCCATCAAGTGTTAGCCCGCCTTGACCCCAAAGACCTGAAAATTCAAGTCGAAACAGCGCAAGCTGGCGTTAATGCGCAACAAGCCCAAGTGGTGCAAACCCGCGCTGCGTTTATTCGCCAGCAAAAATTGCTGCCCAAGGGGTACACCAGCCAAAGCGAATACGATGCGGCCAATGCGGCCCAATTGAGTGCAAAAAGCGCATTGGCAGCGGCACAGGCGCAACTGGCCAACGCGCGCGAACAACTCAGTTACGCTGATTTGGAAGCGGAGGCGCCGGGGGTGATTACGGCGCGGCAGGCCGAGGTCGGTCAAGTGGTGCAGGCCACCATGCCGATTTACACCCTGGCCCGGGATGGCGCCCGCGACGCGGTGTTCAACGTGTATGAATCGCTGTTTATCGAACCGCCCAAAGACCCCACCGTGCAGGTTACGTTGCTGAGCAACCCGGCCATCACCGTGAACGGACAGATTCGCGAAATCACCCCCACGGTGTCGGCACAAAGCGGCACCTTGCAAATCAAGGTGCAACTGGACGCACTGCCCAAAGGAATGGATTTGGGCTCAATCGTTACCGTTAACCTCACCCCGCATCCAAGCCCCAGCATCGAGTTGCCGTGGTCTGCCTTGACCAAAGATGTCAGCGAACCCGCCGTGTGGATTACGGATGCACAAAACAATGTGCGGCTCCAGCGCGTCAAAGTCGGCCGTTACCTGACCGGCAGCGTGATTGTCAGCGAAGGCCTCAAGGATGGAGAAAACGTCGTGGTCGCAGGCGGTCAATTGTTACACCCCGGCATGAAGGTCGAAGTGGTACCGCTCCCGGCGCAGGGGACACAATTATGAGCCGCATTCCCCGCCACCCGTTATGGCTGCTGCCACTCGCTGCCATCCTGCTGGGTTGCTCTGAAAAAGAAGCGCCAGAGCCCATTCGTCCGGCGTTGTATGTCGTGGCGCAACCCTTGCTCAGCGACAACCTGGGGCGCTTTGCCGGTACGATCGAAGCGCGCTACGAGAGCACCCTCGGCTTTCGGGTGCCGGGACGTATCGTGCGGCGCAATTACGATGTCGGCGCGGTGGTCAAACAGGGCGATATTCTGGCTAACCTCGACCCCACCGATCAGCAGAATCAGTTGCGTGCAGCCCAAGGCGATCTGGCTAAAGTACAGGCCCAACTGATCAACGCCCAAGCCAATGCCCGTCGCCAACAAGAATTGTTTGACCGAGGGGTTGGCGCTCAAGCGCAATTGGACACGGCACAAGCGGATCTCAAAACCACGGCAGCTTCGGCGCAGCAAGCCCAAGCGGCCGTCAATCAGGCCAAGGATGAGCTCAGTTACTGCAACCTGCGCGCCGACCATGACTCCGTCATCACTCAATGGCAGGCCGAGGCCGGGCAAGTGGTGAGCGTCGGTGAGTCGGTGGTGACCTTGGCCCGCCCGGACATAAAAGAAGCCGTGATTGATTTACCGGGACCGTTGGCCGAAGCCCTGCCCAAAGGTATTGAGTTCCGCGTCGCCGGTCAGCTCGACCCGGGCGTCAACACGCTGGCACATGTGCGAGAAATTGCTCCGCAAGCCGACAGCGCCACCCGCACCCGGCGCACGCGTCTGACCCTGGATCAAACGCCGCCAGCCTTTCGCCTGGGCAGCTCGGTCAGCGTGACCGTCACCTCACCAATTGCCGAACACTACTCATTACCGCTCACCGCCGTGCAAGAAACTGACGGCCATACCCGCGTGTGGATCATCGACAAAACCACCCACACCGTTACCCCGCAGGACGTCAATATAGTGCGCCGCAATCAGAAAACCGTGCTGCTGGAAGGGGGATTGAAAGCCGGCGATTACGTGGTCAGCTATGGCGTGCACAGCCTTACGCCCGGACAGACCGTCAAACTCGATAAGGAAAGCGCGCAATGAATGGCAACTTCAACCTGTCCGAGTGGGCGCTCAAGCATCAGTCTTTTGTCTGGTATCTGATGTTCATGGCCGCCGTTGCCGGGATTTTTTCTTATATCAACCTAGGGCGCGCAGAGGACCCTTCCTTCGCCATCAAAACCATGGTGATCCAGGCTAAATGGCCGGGCGCCACGGTCGATGAAACACGCCTGCAAATCACTGATCGCATCGAGAAAAAGCTCGAAGAACTGGACTCGCTCGACTACGTGCAAAGCTACACGCGACCGGGCGAATCAACGGTGTTTGTGTTCCTCAAAGACACCACTAAAGCGGATGCCATCCCGCATATCTGGTACGAGGTGCGGAAAAAAATCGGCGACATTCGCGGCGATTTCCCCCAAGGCATTCAAGGCCCTGGGTTCGACGATGAATTCGGTGATGTGTACGGCACCATCTTCGCCTTTACCGGCGATGGATTTACCATGCGCCAGCTGCGCGATTACGTCGAAAAGGTACGCACCGGCATTCGCGACGTGCCCAATCGCGGCAAGATCATGACCATCGGCGAGCAGGACGAAACCTTCTACCTGGATTTCTCCACGCGCAAACTGGCCGCGCTGGGCCTGGATCAACAACAGGTGCTCTCAAGCCTGCAAGCACAGAATGCCGTGACCCCGGCGGGTGTCATCGAGGCGGGGCCGGAGCGCATGTCAGTGCGCACCTCGGGTCAATTTCACAGCGTGGCCGACCTTGAGGCGGTCAACTTGAGGGTCAATGACCGCTTTTATCGACTGGCCGACATTGCAGACATTAGCCGCGGTTACGTCTACCCGGCCACGCCGATGTTCCATTACAACGGTAAACCCGCGATCGGTCTGGCCATTGCCATGGTCGATGGCGGCAACATCCAGGAGTTTGGCCAACAACTGCAACAACGCATCAACGACCTGACCGCAGAACTGCCGGTAGGCGTGGACGTGCACATGGTGTCCGATCAGGCGCAAGTGGTTGAAGTGGCCGTGAGCGGCTTTACCAGCGCGCTGTTTGAAGCGGTGATCATCGTACTGGCCGTGAGCTTTATCAGCCTTGGCCTGCGCGCAGGGCTGGTGGTCGCCATCTCGATCCCCTTGGTGCTGGCCCTGGTGTTCGTGTTCATGGAGTTCACCGGCATTGCCATGCAGCGTGTGTCACTGGGTGCACTGATCATCGCCCTCGGCCTGCTGGTGGATGACGCGATGATCACGGTAGAAATGATGATCACGCGGCTCGAACTGGGCGAAACCAAGGAACAGGCCGCGACCTTCGCCTACCATTCCACGGCGTTTCCGATGCTCACCGGCACCCTGGTCACGGTGGCCGGCTTTGTGCCCATTGGCCTCAACAACAGCTCGGCGGGTGAGTACACCTTTACTTTGTTCGCCGTGATTGCCGTAGCGATGTTGGTCTCCTGGGTGGTGGCGGTCTTGTTCGCCCCCGTTCTGGGCGTGCACATCCTCAGCGCCAAGGTCAAACCCAAGTCCGAAAAACCGGGGCGCCTGGCCCATGCCTTCGACACCGGTCTGTTGTGGTGCATGCGCAATCGCTGGTGGACCATTGGCGCGACGGTGCTGATGTTTGTGCTGTCGATCGTCGGCATGACGTTTGTACAAAATCAGTTCTTTCCGGCCTCTGACCGCCCGGAAATACTGGTGGACCTGAACCTGCCGCAAAACGCCTCGATTGAAGAAACCCTCAAAGTCACCCAGCGCTTTGAAGACACCCTCAAGGGTGACCCGGACATCCTGCGCTGGAGCTCCTATATCGGGGAAGGGGCGATTCGTTTCTACCTGCCACTGGATCAGCAACTGCAAAACCCCTTCTATGCCCAACTGGTCATCGTCAGTAGCGGGCTTGAAAGTCGCGATGCCCTGATGGATCGTCTGAACAAACGCCTGCGCGAAGATTTCGTCGGGGTCGGCAGCTTTGTCCACACCCTCGAATTGGGCCCGCCCGTGGGGCAGCCCCTGCAATACCGGGTCAGCGGCAGCAATGTCGATCTGGTGCGCAAATATTCTCTGGATCTGGCCTCGGTACTCGACGCGAACCCCAACGTGGGCGAAACCATCTTTAACTGGAACGAACCGGGCAAGGTGCTGCGCGTCGACATTGCCCAGGACAAAGCCCGCCAGTTCGGGTTGTCGTCCGAAGACGTTGCGAACGTGATGAACAGTATTGTCAGCGGCGCGGCCGTGAGCCAGGTCAAAGACGATATCTACCTGATCAACATTGTCGGCCGGGCCATTGGCAATGAACGCGACACCCCACAAACCCTGCTTAACCTGCAGATCACCACGCCGAGCGGCACTTCCATCCCGCTTTTGGCATTTGCCACCGTGCGCTATGAGCTGGAGCAACCGCTGATCTGGAGCCGTGACCGCATCCCCACCTTGACCCTCAAGGCCTCGGTCCGCGGTTCAATCCAACCGACGGATCTGGTCGCACTGCTTAAACCTGAGGTCGATAAGTTCGCCGCTAACCTGCCGCAAGGCTACACCCTGCAAACCGGCGGTACAGTCGAACAAAGCGCCAAAGCCCAAGGCCCTATCGCCAAAGTGGTGCCCTTGATGCTGTTTCTGATGGCCACTTTCCTGATGATCCAGCTACAAAGCGTGCAGAAAATGTTCATCGTGGTGAGTGTCGCGCCGCTGGGCCTGATCGGCGTGGTGCTGGCGCTGGTGCCTACGGGTACGCCGATGGGCTTCGTGGCGATATTAGGGATCTTGGCGCTGGTGGGCATCATCGTGCGTAACTCGGTGATTCTGGTCACTCAGATCGACCAATACGAACGGGACGGCTATGACCCGTGGCACGCCGTGATGCAAGCCACCCAGCACCGCCGTCGGCCGATTTTGTTGACGGCGGCGGCGGCCAGTCTGGGCATGATACCCATCGCCCGCGATGTGTTCTGGGGCCCGATGGCCTACGCCATGATTGGCGGCATCATCTCCGCCACCTTGCTTACCCTGTTGTTCCTGCCAGCGCTGTACGTGGCCTGGTACAAAATCAAGGAGAGCAAAGACACACCGCCTGCGCACGCATAAGATGACTTTGCAGGAGCCGTCGGTTGAGGCTCCACAACGCTTCATCCAACTTTGTAGACGCTTGTAGTCGCTGATGAAGGCTGCGATCGAGCGAGAAGCGGTCGCGAAATGAGACACCTTGTTGCGTCAGGTTTTAGGGCGGCTTTACCGCCCATCGCAGCCTTCGTGCCTCGTCAGCGGCTTCAAACTCAGCTTGACCCGCAACAGAGCGCCTACAGGGATTATTGTGAATTTACGAATACCGCTATCAAATTCTCCCTCTTTATCCCAGAAACCTGACATGCAAACCTAGCCAAACGCCTTAGACATTGCGGAGTGTTGCCATGAGTACAGCCAACCCTAAAGTCGCCCTCATCACGGGCGCTTCACGCGGCATCGGCGCCGTCATTGCCCAGCAATTGGCTAAAGAAGGTTTTGCTGTCGTCATCAATTACGCTAACAGCGCCAGTGAAGCCACAGCGCTGGTGGCTGAGCTGCGAGAGGCCGGGCATCAAGCCATTGCGGTGCAGGCCAATGTGGCCAATGCCACCGACGTGGCGCGGTTGTTTGATGAAACCGAACAACAGTTGGGCAAGGTGGATGTGTTGATCAATAACGCCGGTGTGCTCAAGGTTCTACCCTTGGCCCACTACAGCGACGAAGATTTTGAACAGACCTTCAGCATCAACACTCGCGGCACCTTCAACACCTTGCGTGAGGCGGCCACCCGACTGAACAGTGGCGGGCGAATTGTTAATTTTTCCAGCAGCACGGTGGGCATGAACCTGCCCGGTTATGCGGTGTATATCGCCAGCAAGGCGGCAGTAGAATCGCTGACCCACGTGTTTGCCAAAGAATTACGTGGTCGGCAGATCACCGTCAACGCCGTTGCACCGGGGCCGGTGGCGACTGAATTATTCCTGCACGGCAAGACCGAAGAACAGATTGAGGCGTTTTCAAAAATGCCGCCTCTGGAGCGTTTAGGTCAGCCACAAGACATTGCCAATATCGTCTCGTTCCTGGTGAGCCCGGAGGCGGCATGGGTCAACGGACAAGTGCTAAGGGGCAATGGCGGTCTGGTTTAAACCGGCTATTGGCGTTGATACAGATAAATCGAACTAAAAAGCCGCTTTTCAGCGGCTTTTTTTGCATCAGATCGCTTATTACAAACCCGACATCTTCTCGATGGCTGACTTCAACTCGGCATCTGAACATTCAGAACAGGTGCCTTTAGGCGGCATGGCGTTCAACCCGGTAATGGCCTTGGCCAAAAGCCCATCTAGCCCGCCTTCCTTGTCAGCACGTTCTTTCCAGGCCGCGGTGTCACCCACTTTGGGCGCTCCCAATAAGCCAATGCTGTGGCAAGCGGTGCAATGGGTTGCAATGATGTCGTCAGCCGATTTAGCAGCACCTGCGGCAGAAACGGCCACGTCCATCCCTTGGCATTCCTGACCCTGCACGCACACTTTACCCACCGGTTCGAGACGCTTGGCAATGTCGTCGTGGGTTGAGGCTTGAGCGGTGACGGCCCAAAGGGCTAACACGGCGGCTGGTACAGCCAGCATTTTCGAAATCAGGTTCACGCGTTCACCCTCAATGGTGGCTATTCACGCCCACAACCACGGTTTTGCAGGCGGCGAAAGTATAACGGTTAGCCCGCCACTGTGAAACAACCCTATATTTAAAGGGGGCATTAGCGGTGGCGAAATACAACAACGGGTGCCTCTGCACGTGTGCAGGGCGCCTCTTTTCTTAGAAATTCGCCGGAGTGGCTGCGCTGATTAGCCGCGCTGCAACGTCGAACGGGTTACGAAAACGATGTGGCTTGGCGCTTTCAAAATAATAGCTGTCGCCGGCTTCAAGCACGAAAGTCTCAAGACCTACGGTCAATTCCAGCCGGCCTTCAACCAAAATGCCGGTTTCTTCGCCTTCATGGGTCAGCATTTCGTCCCCGGTATCTGCGCCCGGTGGATAAATTTCGTTCAGAAAGGCAATCGCGCGACTCGGATGGGCCTTACCGACCAGTTTCATGGTCACGGCGCCATCAGAGATATCGATCAGTTCATTGGCTTTGTAAACAATCTGTGTCGGTTTTTCCTGAAGGATCTCTTCGGAAAAAAACTCGACCATAGACATGGGAATGCCACTCAGCACTTTTCTCAGGGAGCTTATTGAAGGGCTCACGCTGTTCTTTTCGATCATCGAAATAGTGCTGTTGGTGACGCCCGCGCGCTTGGCGAGTTCACGCTGTGACAAGCCTTTGAGTTTGCGGATGGATTGCAGTCGTTCACCGACGTCCAATGCGGGAGCCTCCTAGGGATCAGATTCAGGTCGAGAAGTCGCCATCATGGCGATAGCGTTCAGTATTTACAACACTTCGACTTCAAACCTGTGCGCCCCATTGGCCCCACACGTTGGATACAACCTATCAAGCCCCGGAATAGACGCGTGGCACTCGTTTAAGGTTGCAAAATATCTGGTAAGGAATGGTGTCCGCCTGAGCGGCCACTTCGCTGGCAAGAATGTTTTTACCCCACAACTCAACGGTTGAGCCAAGACCGGCGTGCGGCACATCGGTCAGATCGATGCACAGCATGTCCATCGAGACGCGGCCCAACAACTGGCTACGAACACCGTCCACCAGAACCGGCGTCCCGGTGGGTGCCTGACGTGGGTAGCCGTCGGCATAACCCATCGCCACCACGCCAATACGCATCGGTTTCGGGGTAACGAATTTAGCGCCATAACCCACCGGTTCGCCCGCCGGTAACTCACGCACGCAAATGACCTTGGATTCCAAGGTCATGACCGGTTGCAGGCGCGCGGCGACAGCCTGCGGCTCTTCAAAGGGCGTGGTCCCGTAAAGCATCAACCCAGGACGTACCCAATCACTCGGCACCTTCGGCCAACCCAGCACAGAGGGCGAGTTGCGCAAACTGACTTCAGCTGTCAGAGCAGCGCGAGCGCCGAGAAATACAGCCACTTGTTCGACGCTGCGCACACTGTCCAGCTCATCGGCGCGGGCGAAGTGGCTCATCAGTACTATTTTGGAAACATTGGCGCTGGCTTGCAGGCGCTGATACGCGGCCTGGTAATCACTGGGGTGCAAGCCAACCCGGTGCATGCCGCTGTCCAGTTTTAACCACACGTGAATCGGTTTGCTGAGCGCGGCCTGTTCAACAGCGTCGAGCTGCCACAACGAATGGACGACGCACCACATGTCGTGTTCAACGATCAATGGCAGCTCATCGGCTTCAAAAAAACCTTCAAGCAGCAGCACCGGCGCACGAATGCCCGCCGCCCGCAACTCCAGCGCTTCTTCGATACAGGCCACAGCAAAACCATCGGCCTCGGCTTCCAGCGCTTGGGCACACTGCACGGCACCATGACCGTAGGCATCGGCCTTGATCACAGCGAGCGCCTTGGCTCCTGTCACCTCGCGGGCCAGTTGATAGTTATGACGCAGGGCTTGAAGGTCGATCAGGGCACGGGCTGGGCGCATGGCGGCGGACTTCTAACGGCTATTGAATAAAAAAGCGGCGCTCACCCGTGGCAAGCCACGTGCTGCACCGCAAGAGGGACTCTTTACTGCATCAATGGATCTAGGGCAGCGCGGCGATAACGGACAGTTCAACCAGAATTTCCGGTTCGCACAATTTGGCTTCAACCGTTGCGCGGGCAGGGGCAACGCCTTTCGGCAGCCATTGATCCCACGCACGGTTCATGGCCACAAAATCGGCATCGATATCTTTCAAATAAATCGTCACTGAAAGAATGCGTGTTTTGTCGGTGCCTGCCAGATCCAGCAAATGCTCAATATTTTTCAAGGTTTCACGGGTTTGCTGTTCAACCCCGGCGGTCATGTCATCGCCGACTTGGCCGGACAGATAAACAATCCCGTTATGAGCCACAATCTGGCTCATGCGTTCATTGGTGAGCTGGCGCTGGATTGCCATGTTTTGCAGTCTCCTGGTGGTTTCCGTAACGGGAAATATCAAGGCCTTCGGCGCTGATCTGTGGCGTCTTTTTGGCCATCACGTCAGCGAGGAAGCGACCGGAGCCGCAGGCCATGGTCCAGCCGAGTGTGCCATGCCCGGTGTTCAGGAACAGGTTTTTAAACGGGGTGGCGCCCACAATCGGCGTGCCATCCGGTGTGGTTGGCCGCAAGCCTGTCCAGAAGCTGGCTTGAGACAAATCACCGCCCTGAGGATAAAGGTCGTTGACGATCATCTCCAGCGTTTCACGCCGACGCGGGTTCAGCGACAGGTCAAAACCGGCGATTTCAGCCATGCCGCCGACGCGGATGCGGTTATCGAAACGGGTAATGGCGACCTTGTAGGTCTCATCCAGAATCGTTGAAGTCGGCGCCATCGCCGGGTTAGTGATCGGGATGGTCATCGAATAACCCTTGAGAGGGTATACCGGCGCCTTGATCCCCAGCGGCTTGAGCATCTGCGGCGAGTAGCTGCCCAGTGCGAGTACGTAGCGGTCAGCGGTTTCGAGCTTGCCGTCGATCATCACACCGTTGATGCGATCGCCCGCGTAGTCCAGACGCTGAATATCCTGACTGAAACGGAATTCGACACCCAGATTCTTGGCCATTTCAGCCAGGCGTGTGGTGAACATCTGGCAATCACCCGTCTGGTCATTGGGCAGACGCAGGGCACCGGCCAGAATGTCGGTCACACTGGCCAGCGCTGGTTCAACCCGGGCAATGCCGGCGCGGTCGAGCAGCTCGAACGGAACACCTGACTCCTTGAGCACGGCAATGTCTTTGGCGGCACCATCAAGCTGAGCTTGAGTTCGAAACAATTGCGTCGTACCGAGGTTTCGCGCCTCGTAAGCAATACCGGTTTCAGCGCGCAGTTCATCAAGGCAGTCGCGGCTGTATTCGGACAGGCGAACCATGCGTTCCTTGTTGACGGCATAACGGCTGGCGGTGCAGTTACGCAGCATCTGCGCCATCCACAGGTATTGATCAATGTTGGCTGTGGCCTTGATCGCCAGAGGCGCGTGACGCTCCAGCAGCCACTTGATCGCTTTGAGCGGTACGCCCGGCGCAGCCCACGGCGAAGCATAGCCAGGAGACACCTGGCCGGCGTTAGCAAAGCTGGTTTCCATGGCAACGGCTGGCTGACGGTCGACGACCACCACTTCGAAACCGGCTCGGGCCAGATAATAGGCGCTGGCAGTACCAATAACGCCGCCACCCAATACCATAACTCGCATATTTATTTCCCTCATCGCGGCCAGCCGCAGACGTTTATTGTTCAAAGCGAAGATGAGCGAAGTATAAGAAGCATTGGTCAGTGGATTTCACTGTATAAGCAGCTATATTTGGCGACAATTCTCGGCGAAAACGCTTTTCACAAAGGAGAATCTCCTATGCGTACAAATCATCAAACAAAGCGGGAATTGGACAAGATTGATCGCAACATTTTGCGCATCTTGCAGGCGGATGGGCGCATCTCGTTTACCGAGCTTGGAGACAAGGTCGGGCTGTCGACCACACCTTGCACAGAGCGGGTACGCAGGCTGGAACGCGAAGGCATCATCATGGGCTACAACGCCCGGCTTAACCCGCAGCATTTGCAGGGCAGCTTGTTGGTGTTTGTCGAGATCAGCCTGGATTACAAGTCAGGCGATACCTTTGATGAGTTTCGCCGCGCAGTGCTGAAACTGCCCCATGTGCTGGAATGCCATCTGGTGTCGGGGGATTTCGACTACCTGGTAAAAGCGCGTATCAGCGAGATGGCCTCGTACCGTAAATTGCTGGGCGATATTTTGCTCAAGCTGCCCCATGTGCGCGAATCCAAGAGCTATATCGTAATGGAGGAAGTGAAAGAGAGTCTGTGCTTGCCGATTGCGGATTGACTGCCCCCTCACCCCAGCCCTCTCCCGAGGGAGAGGGAGCCCTATTGGGGTGCTGCACAGCTCTGTTTTTGCCTTTAGTCCTCCTATTTTTTAAATAAGGAGAAGGCCCCAATTGTGGTGTTGCACTGCTCTGTTTTTGCCTTTAGTCCCCTCTCCCTTTGGGAGAGGGTTAGGGTGAGGGGCCTTTTAAACCAACACCTGCCGCGTACTGGCGATGTATTCATGCACCAATTTTTCGGCGCTCGGGTGAATCAGCTCGACCGGGCGCCGACCATTGGGGCACGGCAACGTCGGGGTTGTGCCGAACAGGCGGCAAATCAGTGGGCGCTCTTCATACACCGTGCAGCCGTTAGGCCCCAAGTGCACACAGTTCAATTCATCCATAGCGGCTTCTTGCTCTGCCGCCGTTTTGCGCGGCAAGCGTGCCATTTCTTCGGATGAGGTGGTCACCGGCCCACAGCAATCATGGCAACCCGGCACGCAGTCGAATGACGGAATTTGCTGCCTGAGAAAGCGGATTTTATGACTGTTGCAGCTCATCTAAGGCTTACCGGATGTGAAAAGGCCGCAAAGTCTGCCCCAAAAGCCATGCAATGAACAACGCCGTCTGGCTGTTCTTGCCCCATGTGAAGGGCGCGGCTTATGCTCCGTAAAATTTTCCAAACACACCTAATCGGGATTACGCACATGGACGCCCCTGTTCAGCGCAGCCAGCACACCGCTTCTTACTACGCCGCCAGCAGCCTGCCGCAGCCTGATCATCCGGTGCTGCAAGGCGAGTGGGTGGCCGATGTCTGCGTCGTGGGCGGCGGCTTTTCTGGGCTCAATACGGCACTGGAACTGGCCGAGCGCGGCATGAGTGTCATCCTGCTAGAAGCTCACAAGATCGGCTGGGGCGCCAGCGGTCGTAACGGTGGTCAACTTATTCGCGGTGTCGGCCACGGCCTTGAACAGTTTGAAGGCGTCATCGGCAAGGAAGGCGTGCGGCAAATGAAACTGATGGGCCTGGAGGCGGTGGAAATCGTTCGCCAGCGCGTCGAGCGTTTCAATATTGCCTGCGACCTGACTTGGGGGTATTGCGACTTGGCCAATAAACCCAGCGACCTCGAGGGTTTTGCCGAAGAGGCCGAAGAATTGCGCAGCCTGGGTTATCGCCACCCAACACGCTTGCTCCAAGCCAGTGAGATGCGCAGCGTGGTGGGGTCTGACCGTTATGTCGGTGGCCTGATCGACATGGGCTCAGGCCATTTGCACCCGCTGAATCTGGCGTTGGGCGAAGCAGCGGCGGCGCAACAGCTGGGCGTTCAACTGTTCGAGAACTCCGCCGTTACCCGCATCGACTACGGCCCAGAAGTGAAGGTTCATACGGCTTTAGGGACGGTGCGGGCGAAGAGTCTGGTGCTGGGGTGTAATGCCTACTTGAAAGACCTCAACCCGCAACTCAGTGGCAAAGTGCTGCCTGCAGGCAGTTACATCATCGCCACCGAGCCATTGAGTGAAGCCCAAGCACACGCCTTGTTGCCACAAAATATGGCCGTCTGCGATCAGCGTGTGGCGCTGGATTACTACCGGCTTTCCGCGGATCGGCGTTTATTGTTTGGCGGCGCATGTCATTACTCGGGCCGTGACCCGCAAGATATTGGCGCTTACATGCGGCCGAAAATGCTCGAGGTATTCCCGCAGCTGGCTAACGTTAAAATCGACTACCAGTGGGGCGGTATGATTGGCATCGGCGCCAACCGTTTGCCGCAAATTGGCCGCCTGCACGATCAGCCTAACGTGTACTACGCCCAGGCCTATTCGGGTCATGGCGTGAACGCCACCCATTTGGCAGGCAAGTTACTGGCCGAAGCGATCAGCGGCCAACACAGTGATGGCTTCGATTTGTTTGCTAAAGTCCCACACATCACCTTCCCCGGCGGTAAATACCTGCGCTCACCCCTGCTGGCTCTGGGCATGCTGTGGCATCGACTCAAAGAGCTTCGTTAAGTGCTCATGAACGCCAAAACGGCTTGCAGCCTTCTCTTCGGGCCTGCTCTTGATTCAATCCAACGTCGCGCAGTTGATCTGCGTCCAGAGTGCGCAAGACACGACGCGTGTTGAAACGATGGGCAAATAAACCCCAGCGCCCCAAACCGGCAGGGGCGCTGCAGGCTCGAAAAACGTCTTTCACGGCTTCGTGCTCGGCTTCTAACTGAGGGCCGTGCAACGTCAGGCGCACATCGCTCAAACCATTCATCAGGCAGCTCCTTTTGACTCAGGTGACAGGAGTCAGCATCATGGCCGCGAGCTATAAACCATGACAGATTCAGCAAGTAGTTATTAAAGCCATACAGAAACCCTTGCCGAGGCGCTGAATCCTTAGTTTTAGCGCCATCTGTACTGGTTATTCTTCAGAGAGTCGGGCCATGACCCTTTATGTGAATCTTGCGGACCTTCTGGGTACGCGCATCGAGCAAGGTTTTTATCGTCCCGGCGACCGTTTGCCTTCGGTGCGCGCCTTAAGCGCTGAACACGGGGTGAGCCTGAGCACCGTGCAACAGGCTTACCGCTTGCTGGAGGACAACGGCCTTGCCTCACCTCGCCCCAAATCGGGCTATTTTGTGCCGATGGAGCGTGAGCTGCCGGCACTGCCGGGCATGGGCAAACCTGCCCAGCGGCCTGTAGAAATTTCTCAGTGGGAACAGGTGCTGGAGTTGGTGCGTTCGGTGCCACACAAGGACGTCATTCAGTTAGGCCGCGGCATGCCCGACGTCACCACGCCCACGTTGAAACCATTGCTACGCAGCCTGGCGCAGATCAGTCGGCGTCAGGATGCGCCTGGGCTGTATTACGACAACGTTTACGGCGTGCTAAGCCTGCGCGAGCAATTGGCGCGTTTGCTGCTCGACTCGGGCTGCCAGTTGGGTGCCGAGGATCTGGTGATCACCACGGGTTGTCATGAAGCGCTGTCCTGCAGCATTCGGGCAGTGTGCGAACCGGGCGATATTGTGGCCGTCGACTCGCCCAGTTTTCACGGTGCCATGCAAACCCTAAAAGGGCTGGGCATGAAGGCGCTGGAAATTCCCACCGACCCGCTGACCGGCATCAGCCTGGAGGCTTTGGAGCTGGCCCTGGAGCAATGGCCGATCAAAGCCATACAGCTCACCCCAAGTTGTAATAACCCGCTGGGTTACATCATGCCCGAGGCACGCAAACGGGCGCTTGTAACACTGGCGCAGCGCTTTGATGTGGCCATTATCGAAGACGATGTGTATGGCGAGCTGGCCTACACCTACCCACGCCCGCGCACCATCAAGTCGTTCGACGACGATGGCCGGGTGCTGTTGTGCAGCTCGTTCTCCAAGACCCTGGCCCCCGGGTTACGCGTGGGCTGGGTCGCGCCCGGGCGCTATCTGGAGCGTGTGCTGCACATGAAATACATCAGCACTGGCTCCACGGCGCCACAACCACAATTGGCGGTGGCCGACTTTTTGAAAAACGGTCATTTCGAACCCCATCTGCGCAAAATGCGCACTCAATATCAGCGCAATAGAGACCTGATGCTGAGCTGGGTGAGCCGCTACTTCCCCGCCGGTACTCGCGCCAGCCGACCGCAGGGCAGCTTTATGCTGTGGCTTGAGCTGCCGGAAGGGTTTGACAGTTTACGCCTCAATCGCGTGTTGCTTGGCCAAGGTGTACAGATCGCCGTGGGCAGCATTTTTTCAGCCTCGGGCAAGTACCGTAACTGCTTGCGGATGAACTACGCTGCCAAGCCTACGTCTGAGGTTGAAGAGGCCGTGCGCAAGGTCGGGGCCGCGGCCAGCGCGCTGTTGATGGATGTGGTTGAACGTGCTGACAGTTGAGCGGGGCATCGCATGTTGAAAGCACTCTGCACACTGTTCTTCGCACTGTTACTGGGAGGGTGCAGCACCTTGGATGAACCCCGACAATCGAGTCAGGCCACGCCTGCAGCGACGTCATCCTTTGGGCGGTCCATTCAGAGTCAGGCAGCGGCCTACAATGGCCGCTCGGGTTTTCGCTTGCTGCCTAACAGCAGCGAAGCATTCCGGGCCCGTGCCGAACTGATCCGCAGGGCGCAAAGCAGCCTGGATTTGCAGTACTACATTGTCCATGACGGCTTGAGTACCCGCATGCTGGTGGATGAACTGCTCAAAGCGGCAGACCGCGGGGTGCGCGTGCGCATACTGCTCGATGACACGGCAAGCGACGGACTGGACGAGATTCTGGCCACGCTGGCCGCCCATCCCAATATTCAGGTTCGCGTGTTCAACCCGTTGCAACTGGGCCGCAGCACGGGCGTAACCCGGGCCGTGGGTCGTCTGTTCAACCTTTCACGCCAGCACCGGCGCATGCATAACAAGCTGTGGCTGGCAGACAACAGTGCGGCGATTGTCGGCGGGCGCAATTTGGGCGATGAATATTTCGATGCTCAGCCTGACCTCAATTTCACCGACATCGACTTGCTGGGCGTTGGCCCGGTGGCCGAGCAACTGGGGCAAAGCTTCGATCAATACTGGAACAGCGCCCTGAGCCAACTCATTGGCGATTTTGTCTCGACCCGCCTTTCAACCCAGGAACTGGCTCAGGCACGCGCGGTACTGGAGGCGTCGCTGAAACTGGCAAAACAGAGCAACCCTACGCTCTATCAACAATTGGCATCTTATGAAACCAACCCGCAGTTGGACGCATGGCGAAAAGACCTTATCTGGGCCTGGAATCAGGCGCTTTGGGATGCTCCGAGCAAGGTCTTGGCCAAGGATGAGCCTGACCCGCATTTATTGCTGACAACGCAGCTGGCGCCGGATCTGGCGGCGGTGAACAAAGAACTGATTTTGGTCTCGGCCTATTTTGTACCGGGGGAAACAGGGCTGGTGTACCTCACCGGCCGGGCAGACGCTGGCGTCGATGTACGTTTATTGACCAATTCGCTGGAAGCCACCGATGTGCCCGCCGTGCATGGCGGGTATGCCCCGTATCGCAAGGCATTACTTGAACATGGCGTTAAGTTGTACGAGCTGCGCCGCCAGCCGGGCAGCACCAGCGGCAGCGGCCCCCATCTGTTCAAGACCAGCATGAGCAGTGACTCCAGCTTGCACAGCAAAGCCATGATCT
Organism: Pseudomonas sp. 2024-210; assembly: GCF_045062345.1. Taxonomy (NCBI): domain Bacteria; kingdom Pseudomonadati; phylum Pseudomonadota; class Gammaproteobacteria; order Pseudomonadales; family Pseudomonadaceae; genus Pseudomonas; species Pseudomonas sp. 2024-210. The sequence goes on from NZ_JBJGEJ010000003.1 coordinate 264,444, forward strand.
TCGATCAGCAAAAGTCATTTATCGGCTCATTTAACTTCGACCCGCGTTCCGGATTGTGGAACACCGAGGTCGGTGTATTGGTTGATAGCCCTGAGCTGGCCGCTCAAGCTCGCGAACTGGCGTTGCAGGGCATGGCACCCGACCTCAGTTATGAGCCGGTTCTGGAGCAGGGAAAAATTGTCTGGGTGACTGAAGACAATGGCCAGTTGCACACCTTGCGCCATGAACCGGGCAATTGGTGGCGCCGACTTAATGCGTGGTTCAGCAAACGTGTCGGGCTGGAGAAGATGCTCTGACCGCAGGGAGCGGGGAGCAAGTGCAAGGCCATAAAAACCTCGCCCCCGTTAAAGGGAAGCGAGGCTTTCAGAGAACGACCTTAAACCGCGTTTGGCGATTTAGGTCGGCGTACATCCGGTTGCTTCCAGGACTCGGCCATCGATTCATCGATGGCTTGCTGGATGGCTTTTTTGCGGTGTTCTTCTGCACGGCGGCTGAAGAACCACACCAGGAAGGTCACCAGCGACACCGCCAGCAGAATCAAGCTGGCCACAGCGTTGATCTCAGGTTTAACCCCCAGACGAACCGCCGAGAACACTTCCATCGGCAAGGTTGTCGACCCCGGCCCGGACACAAAGCTGGCCAGTACCAGATCGTCCAGAGACAGGGCAAAGGACATCATTGCACCCGCCGCCAGCGATGGCGCAATCATCGGGATAGTGATCAGGAAGAACACTTTCCAGGGCTTGGCGCCCAGGTCCATGGCGGCTTCCTCAATCGACAGGTCCAGCTCACGCAAGCGTGCAGACACAACGACTGCCACATAGGCCGCACAGAAGGTGGTGTGGGCGATCCAGATGGTGACGATACCGCGCTCTTGCGGCCAGCCAATCATCTGCGCAATGGCCACGAACAACAGCAGCAACGACAGGCCGGTGATCACTTCAGGCATCACCAGCGGTGCCGTCACCAGCCCGCCGAACAACGTGCGGCCCTTGAAGTGCGAGATACGCGTCAGCACAAAGGCTGCCAACGTGCCCAATGCCACTGCTGCAATCGCCGTGTACAAGGCGATTTCCAGCGAGCGCATCACCGAGCCCATCAGTTGCGTGTTATCCAGAAGGCCCGTGTACCACTTCAGCGACCAGCCGCCCCACACGGTGACCAGCTTGGAGGCGTTGAACGAGTAGATCACCAGAATCAGCATCGGCAGGTAGATGAACAACAACCCCGCGACCAACATAAAGCTAGAAAAACGGAAGCGATTCATATCTTGCCCTCCAGTTCTTTAGCCTGGCTGCGGTTGAACAGAATGATCGGCACAATCAGGATTGCCAGCATCACCACGGCAAGCGCGGACGCTACGGGCCAGTCACGGTTGTTGAAGAACTCTTGCCACAGCACTTTACCGATCATCAGCGTTTCCGGACCACCCAGCAGTTCCGGGATCACGAACTCGCCCACGACCGGAATGAACACCAGCATGCAGCCGGCGATGATGCCGTTTTTGGACAACGGAACGGTGATTTTCCAGAAGCTGTTGAACGTGCTCGAACCCAAGTCAGACGCCGCTTCCAGCAAGCTGTGATCGTGTTTAACCAGGTTGGCGTACAGCGGCAGGATCATGAATGGCAGGTACGAATACACGATACCGATGTACACCGCGATATTGGTGTTGAGGATCTGCAAGGGTTCGCTGATCCAGCCCATCGACATCAAAAAGCCATTAAGCAGGCCGTTGTTGCTGAGGATGCCCATCCACGCGTAAACGCGAATCAGAATGGCGGTCCAGGTCGGCATCATGATCAGCAGCACCAGTACGGTCTGCATCTCTTTACGCGCATTGGCAATCGCATACGCCATCGGAAAGCCGATCAGCAGGCAGAGCACCGTGCTGAAAAAGGCCATCTTCAATGAGCCCAGATACGCGGCGATATACAACTCATCGTCGCCCAAAAGGGCGTAATTGCCGAGGTTCAGCAGGATCTGAATCTTTTGATCAACGTAGCTGTAGATCTCGGTGTAAGGCGGAATCGCCACGTCCGCTTCTGCAAAGCTGATCTTCAGAACGATGAAGAACGGCAGCATGAAGAACAGAAACAGCCACAGGAATGGAATCCCGATCACCGCATGGCGGCCATCGGGGATTATTCGATGCAGTCGACGTTTGAATTTGCGCATGTTCATGAGCGCAATACCACGCCGCTGTCGTCTTCCCACCACACGTAGACTTCGTCATCCCAAGTCGGACGCGCGCCGCGACGTTCAGCATTGGCCACGAATGATTGCACCAGCTTGCCGCTCGGCAGCTCGACGTAGAACACCGAATGGCCACCCAGATAAGCGATGTCATGCACTTTGCCGCGCGACCAGTTGTACTCGTAGGTCGGCTTTTCGGTGGTGACGAGCATTTTTTCCGGGCGAATGGCGTAGGTGATGTGCTTGTCTTCAACCGAGGTGCTGACGCCGTGCCCGACGTAGATGTCGTTTTCCAGCTCCGGGCAGTCGATGCGCGCATAACCTTCGGCGTCGTCGACCACTTCACCCTCGAACAGGTTGACGTTGCCGATGAACTCGCACACCAGACGGCTGACCGGGGTTTCGTAGATGTCGATCGGGCTGCCGATCTGGGCGATCCAGCCTTGATGCATGATCGCGATGCGCTGGGCCATGGTCATGGCTTCTTCCTGATCATGGGTCACCATGACGCAGGTCACGCCAACGCGCTCGATGATTTCCACCAGTTCCAGCTGCATTTGCGAACGCAGTTTTTTGTCCAGCGCGCCCATCGGCTCATCAAGCAGCAACAACTTTGGACGCTTGGCCAGGGAGCGGGCGAGGGCAACACGCTGACGCTGACCGCCAGACAACTGGTGCGGCTTGCGCTTGGCATACTGGGTCATGTGCACCAGTTTGAGCATTTCGCCGACGCGAGCGTCAATCTCGGCAGTGGACATTTTGTCCTGCTTGAGACCGAACGCGATGTTCTGGGCCACGGTCATGTGCGGGAACAGGGCGTAGGACTGGAACATCATATTGATCGGCCGTTCATACGGCGGCATATCAGTGATGTCTACGCCATCGAGGAAAATACGGCCTTCTGTTGGGCGCTCGAAACCGGCGAGCATGCGCAGCAAGGTGGATTTGCCCGATCCCGATCCGCCGAGCATGGCGAAAATTTCGCCTTTGTTGATTTCCAGGGACACATCGTCCACGGCAATCGTCTCGTCGAATTTTTTCGTGACCCGGTCGATTTTGACCAGCACCTGTTTAGGGGTCTGGTCGCCCTCGAGGGCTTTCTTATAGGCGCCGGAGGCAACAGCCATTTACGAAACTCCCAACAAATTTAGCAGCCCGATCAAGAGTGTCGGGCCTTGGATAGGTGGTCAGGCGAGCTATTTGCCCGTTTTGACCTTGGTCCACGTACGCGTCATCAGACGCTGAACTTTCGGCGGCAGCTCGGTCGAAACGTAGGTTTTGTCCAGCACCGCTTGTGTTGGGTAAACCGCCTCGTCGGTGCGGATGGACTGATCCATCTCCTTGTCAGCTGCCGGATTAGGGTTGGCATAGCCGACATAATCACTGACCTTGGAGATCACCTTGGGGTCCAACAAGTAGTTGATGAACGCGTGAGCTTCCTTGACGTTGCTGGAGTCCTTAGGAATCGCCAGCATGTCAAACCACAGTGCGCCGCCTTCCTTGGGAACGATGTAGGCGATGTTGACGCCCTTTTTCGCTTCCTCGGCACGGGACTTGGCTTGAAATACATCACCGGAGAAGCCAATGGCCACACAGATATTGCCGTTGGCAAGGTCCGAAATGTATTTGGAAGAATGGAAGTAGGTGACGTAAGGGCGCACCGACATCAGGGTTTTTTCTGCTTTTTTGTAGTCTTCAGGGTGAGTGCTGTTGGCATCCAGGCCCAGATAGTTGAGCACAGTCGGCAGCATTTCATCGGCGGAATCAAGGAAAGCCACGCCACACGATTGCAGCTTCTTCATGTTCTCGGGTTTGAACACCACGTCCCATGAGTCGATCGAATCGACACCCAGCACTTCCTTGACCTTGTCCACGTTGTAACCGATGCCATTGGTGCCCCACAGATAAGGCACGGCATATTGGTTGCCCGGATCGTTAGCCTGAAGACGCTTGAGCAGGGCCGGGTCGAGGTTGGAATAGTTAGGCAACTGAGACAGGTCGAGTTTTTGGAACGCGCCCGCTTTAATTTGCTTGCCCAGGAAGTGGTTAGACGGAACGACCACGTCATATCCGGTACGTCCGGCCAGCAGTTTGCCTTCCAGCGTCTCGTTGGAATCAAACACGTCATACACCGGTTTGATACCGGTGGTTTTCTCGAAATCAGCCAGCGTGGTCGGGGCGATATAGTCCGACCAGTTATAAATATGCACGGTAGGTGCCGCTTGTACGCTGACGGCAAGCGTCAAACCAGCTCCGACCAGCAGGGTCTTGCGAAACAAAGATTTAGACACGTGGTGGTCCTCAAAATAGTTGGGCTTGGGTTGCCCGCGTCACACGGCAGCAAAACCGCCAAAGACAAAACCGGCGCGCAACTTACCCTCGATAAACCGACACAGCAAAGTTTTCTGCAATTAATTGCATATGCGTCCGATTCTGTAGTCGCTGCCGCAGGCTGCAACAGCGTCTACAGAGCCTGTTTATTTACCGGATTTGATCTTGGTCCAGCTACGTGTCAGCAGCCGTTGCGTGGCAGCCGGCAGATCGCTGATGGCATACAGCTTGGCTTTCACTTCATCCGACGGGTAAATAGCTGGATCACCCGAGATGTCTTTATCTACCAGTGGCGTTGCCGCCTGGTTACCGTTCGGGAAACGCACGCTGTTGGTGATTTCAGCCATCACTTCGGGTTGCAACAGGAAGTTCATGAACTGGTAAGCCGCGTCGACGTTCTCGGCATCCTTGGGAATGGCGACCATGTCGTAGAAGCTGCCAGCACCTTCTTTAGGAATGCTGTAGGCCAGTTTGACTTTGCCACCCGCCTCGGCCGCACGGGTTTTGGATTGTTCAAGGTCACCCGAGTAACCCACGGCGATGCAGATGTTGCCATTGGCCAGGTCGGAGATGTACTTGGACGAGTGGAAGTAACCCACTGAGGGACGGATCTTCAGGAACAGATCTTCGGCTTCCTTCAATTGCTTCTTGTCTTGCGAATCGGTCGGGTAGCCCAAGTAATGCAAGGCCACCGGAATCATTTCGGTTGGCGAGTCGAGGAAGCTTATGCCGCAGCTTTTTAGCTTGGCTGCGTTTTCTGGCTTGAACAGCACGTCCCAGGAGTCGATGGTGTCGACGCCCAGCGCTGCTTTGACTTTCTCAGGGTTGTAACCAATGCCGATAGTGCCCCACATGTACGGGAACGCATGTTTATTACCCGGGTCACTGGCATCGCCCACGGCTTTAAGCAACGCAGGGTCGAGGTTTTTCCAGTTAGGCAGCTTGGACTTGTCCAGCTCCTGGTAAACCCCGGCCTTGATCTGCTTGGCCAGGAAATTGTTCGACGGCACGACGATGTCGTAGCCGGACTTGCCCGCCAGCAGCTTGGCCTCAAGGGTTTCATTGCTGTCGAAGACGTCGTAGACAACCTTCACACCGCTTTGTTTTTCAAACTTGGCCACGGTGTCTGGCGCGATGTAATCGGACCAGTTGTAAATGTGCAGCACCTTATCTGCCGCCTGTGCCGCCCCGGCCATCACACCCATCAAGGACAGGGCAAGAAGGGTCTTGCCCGCTTTTTTAAAACCTGATGCCTTCATCTGTAATGCTCCAATTGTTCTTTTAAAACCACCGATTAACGACCTGAACTCAAGGTGGCTAAAGCTGGCGGCTAGTCTGGCAAGATACAGGGCAGGCTTTCAAGGGAAGAGCCTTGATTCTTAAGGCTCCGAACGCATTTACCTACGCTAAAGCTGCAGATGTCTGCGCTCAGAGCCAAAACGTCAACCTTGCAAAGTTTCCAAGGTCAAATCCAGGCACTTACGAGCCTTGGTCACTAGCTCATCGATCTCGTCTTTGCTGATGACCAGTGGTGGCGAAATGATCATGGTGTCGCCCACGGCACGCATGATCAGTCCGCTATCGAAGCAGAATTGGCGGCAGATCATGCCGGCTCCACGGCCTTCGTAACGTTTACGAGTGGCTTTGTCCTGCACCAGTTCAATGGCACCCAACAAGCCCACACCCCGTACTTCGCCCACCAAAGGATGATCGTTCAGTTCACGTAACCGCTTTTGCAAATACGGTGCCTTTTCGTTGTGAGCCTTCTCAATAATTTTTTCGTCGCGCAGGATGCGAATGTTTTCAAGCGCAACGGCGGCGGCTACCGGGTGACCCGAATAGGTAAAACCGTGGTTGAAGTCGCCGCCCTCGTTCAGCACGGCCACGACTTCGTCGCGCACAATCAAACCACCCATTGGGATATAGCCCGAGGTCAGGCCCTTGGCGATGGTCATCATGTCCGGTTTAAGGTCATAGAAATCGCTACCAAACCACTCACCGGTGCGACCAAAGCCACAGATCACTTCGTCGGCCACGAAAAGAATGTCGTACTTGGCCAGGATCTCTTTGACACGAGGCCAGTAAGTCTCTGGCGGCACGATCACGCCACCTGCGCCTTGAATGGGCTCGGCAATAAATGCACCGACATTGTCCACGCCAATTTCGAGGATCTTCTCTTCGAGTTGGTTGGCAGCCCAGACCCCGAACTCTTCCGGCGACATGTCGCCGCCTTCGCCGAACCAGTACGGTTGCGCGATATGGGTGATGCCCGGAATCGGCAAATCGCCTTGTTCATGCATATAGGTCATGCCGCCCAGACTGGCGCCAGCAACGGTTGAACCGTGATAGCCGTTCTTGCGGCTGATGATGACTTTTTTGTTTGGCTGGCCCTTGATCGCCCAATAGTGGCGAACCATTCGCAGCATGGTGTCGTTGCCCTCGGAGCCGGAGCCGGTGAAGAACACATGGTTCATGCCTTCAGGGGCAATCTCGGCAATCACTTTGGCCAGCTCCAGCACGGGCGGGTGAGCGGTCATGAAGAACAAGTTGTAGTAGGGCAATTCGCGCATTTGCTTGCTGGCGGCATCGGCCAGCTCGTCACGTCCGTAACCAATGGCGACACACCACAGGCCGGCCATGCCGTCGAGAATTTTGTGGCCTTCGCTGTCCCACAGGTACACGCCCTTGGCGTGCGTAATAATGCGTGGGCCGACTTCCTTGAGCTGCTTGAAGTCGCTGAACGGTGCCAGATGGTGATCGTTACTCAGATTTTGCCAAGCGAGGGTTTGCGGGTTTTTATTTGTCATACAGCGCTCCTTTATTCAGTTGGGGGGCTGACACTCCTGAAGTCAGCCCCCTGCGTGTCAGACGGCGAACAGCAGGAATTCCCGCTCCCACGAACTGATGACGCGTTTGAAGTTTTCATGCTCGGCACGTTTGACCGCGACGTAACCGGTGATGAATTTGGTGCCCAGATACTTTTCGACCGTCTTGCTGTTTTCCATCCGCTCCAGAGCGTCTTCGATGGTCAACGGCAGGCGCAGGTTGCGGCGTTCATACCCGCGACCGACCACGGGTGCACTCGGATTGATGTGTTCGACCATGCCGATGAAACCACACAGCAAGCTGGCAGCAATCGCCAGATACGGGTTGGCGTCGGCCCCCGGCAAGCGGTTTTCAACCCGGCGGTTTTGCGGCCCGGCATCGGGTACACGCAAGCCAACGGTGCGGTTCTCTTCGCCCCACTCCACGTTTACCGGCGCAGACGTATCTGGCAGGAAGCGGCGGAAGGAGTTCACATTGGGTGCAAACAAAGGCAGCAGTTCAGGGATGAACTTTTGCAACCCGCCAATATGATTGAGAAACAGCTGGCTCATGGTTCCGTCTTCATTGGAAAAGACGTTTTTGCCGGTCTCGATGTCAATAATGCTCTGGTGCAAGTGCATGGCACTGCCGGGCTCGCCGGTCATGGGCTTGGCCATGAACGTGGCGGCAACATCGTGCTTGAGCGCGGCTTCACGCATGGTGCGCTTGAACACCAGAATCTGGTCGGCAAGCGACAGTGCGTCGCCGTGACGGAAGTTGATTTCCATCTGTGCCGTGCCGTCTTCATGGATCAGGGTGTCCAGATCCAGTTCTTGCAACTCGCACCAGTCGTAAACGTCTTCGAACAGCGGATCGAATTCGTTGGCGGCTTCTATAGAGAAGGATTGGCGACCTGTTTCTGGCCGCCCTGAGCGCCCTACTGGCGGCTGCAACGGGTAGTCCGGGTCATCACTGCGCTTGGTCAGGTAAAACTCCATCTCTGGCGCTACGATCGGCTGCCAGCCATGGTCGGCGTAGAGTTTCAGTACCTTTTTGAGCACGTTGCGCGGCGACAACTCAATCGGGTTGCCCTGCTTGTCATAGGTATCGTGAATCACCTGAGCCGTTGGCTCTATCGCCCAAGGCACGACAAATACGGCGTTCTGATCGGGACGGCAAACCATGTCAATGTCAGCCGGATCGAGAAGCTCGTAATAAATATCGTCTTCGACGTAGTCGCCCGTCACGGTTTGCAGCAGGACGCTTTCGGGCAGGCGCATGCCTTTTTCGGCAATGAACTTATTGGTCGGCGAGATCTTGCCGCGAGTAATCCCGGTAAGGTCGGCGATCATGCATTCGACTTCTGTGATCTTGTGGTCTTTCAACCAATCGGTGAGCTGGTCGAGGTTGTTACTCATAAATGCCTCTGGGCTGAGTGTCCTGACTTGAATAAGTCAGGGGTTTACTGACGCATCGGCGTCGCGTTGTGTTGCGCGCCGCCTGCAGGCATCTCCAAATGCCTGAAAGATGGCGAGATAAAACGGGTTAGAGCTTACCTGCCATTCGGGGTGCCATTGAACCGCTAAAGCAAAAGCCTTGCCGCCGTCGACCGAAACGGCTTCTACCAGGCCGTCCGGGGCAGTGGCTTCAACCCGCAAGCCGGGGGCCAACTGATCAATACCCTGGGTGTGGATCGAGTTGACCGCCAAGGTCGTCGGCAAGCCTAGACCCGCCAAAACGCCGCCGGGTTGAATATGCACGGCATGGCTGGGACCGTACTGCACGTCGACCGGTGCGCTGGTGTCTTCTCGGTGCTCGATAAACCCTTCGACTTCATGCAGTTTCTGGTGAAGTGAGCCACCCAGGGCTACATTCAATTCTTGAAAACCGCGACAAATGCCGAGCACAGGAACACCGGCGGCCAAGGCGGCGCGGATCAAGGGGAGAGTGGTGCGATCACGATCAGGGTCATGCAAGGTGCCAGGTGCGCTGGCGGGGCCGTGATACAAATGGGGCTCGATATTGGACGGTGAGCCTGTAAAAAGCAGGCCGTCCAGGCCGTCAAGAATATCGGCCGGATCAATCAGTTCCGCTAATGAGGGAACAATCAGAGGTAAGCCTTTGGCTGCCACTGCAACAGCTCGCACGTACTTGTCACCCGTGACGTGATAAGGATGCAAACCGATCTGCTTGGTGCAGGCGGTGACGCCGATTAACGGCAGGCGTGGCATGTAGCACCCCGGTATTATTGCTGTTATGGGTTTGAATCGAGCTTAGCCTTGTTCATTTTTTTCCACAACACCCCCGTAAAAAATACTACACGGCCCGCTCAAGCCAGCGGCAGGCAAGCTTTATTTAAGTGCAAAGCCGCCCTAAAAAGCGTCAAAAATGGCCCTCCGGCGCTTTTTTAGGGCAGAAAATCAGCTGCTTGACTTCGGTAGGGCGTTCGGGTTGACTGAAACCCGTAGCGCTCAATGATTGATATTTTTAACAACAAAGGTGTTGCATCATGTCGGTACCCCCGCGTGCCGTTCAGCTTAATGAAGCGAACGCGTTCCTTAAGGATCATCCTGAGGTTCTGTACGTAGACCTTCTAATTGCGGATATGAATGGTGTGGTGCGCGGTAAGCGCATCGAACGCACCAGCCTCCACAAGGTTTACGAGAAAGGCATCAACCTGCCTGCCTCTTTATTTGCACTGGATATCAATGGCTCGACCGTAGAAAGCACTGGTCTGGGTCTGGATATCGGTGACGCTGACCGAATCTGTTATCCAATTCCTGACACCCTGTGCAACGAACCTTGGCAAAAACGCCCCACCGCGCAATTGCTGATGACGATGCACGAACTAGAAGGTGAACCGTTCTTCGCCGATCCGCGCGAAGTGCTCCGTCAGGTTGTTACAAAATTTGACGATATGGGCCTGACCATCTGCGCCGCTTTCGAGCTGGAGTTCTACCTGATCGACCAGGAGAACGTTAACGGCCGTCCGCAGCCACCCCGTTCGCCGATCTCCGGCAAGCGTCCACACTCGACTCAGGTTTACTTGATCGACGACCTCGACGAATACGTCGACTGCCTTCAGGACATTCTGGAAGGTGCTAAAGAGCAAGGTATTCCTGCTGACGCCATCGTCAAGGAAAGTGCACCGGCGCAGTTCGAAGTGAACCTGCACCACGTCGCGGACCCGATCAAGGCGTGCGACTACGCGGTACTGCTTAAACGTCTGATTAAAAACATCGCCTACGACCATGAGATGGACACCACCTTCATGGCCAAGCCTTATCCGGGCCAGGCGGGGAACGGGCTACACGTTCATATTTCGATTCTGGATAAAGAAGGCAAAAATATTTTTGCTAGCGAGGATCCCGAGCAGAACGCCGCATTGCGTCATGCGATCGGCGGTGTGCTCGAGACCCTACCGGCGCAAATGGCGTTCCTGTGCCCTAACGTCAACTCGTACCGTCGTTTCGGCGCACAGTTTTACGTGCCGAACTCGCCGTGCTGGGGGCTGGATAACCGCACTGTGGCTATTCGGGTACCGACCGGCTCAGCCGACTCGGTGCGTATCGAACACCGGGTTGCCGGCGCCGATGCCAACCCGTATCTGTTGATGGCCTCTGTGCTTGCCGGTATTCACCACGGCCTGACCAACAAGATCGAGCCGGGCGCGCCCGTCGAAGGCAACAGTTACGAGCAGAACGAACAAAGCCTGCCAAACAATCTGCGCGATGCGTTGCGCGAACTGGATGACAGTGAAGTCATGGCCAAATATATCGACCCGAAATACATCGATATCTTTGTAGCCTGCAAAGAGAGTGAGCTGGAAGAGTTCGAACACTCCATCTCCGACCTCGAATACAACTGGTACTTGCATACCGTGTAAGCGATTGCAGTCTGGAAAAAACGCCACCGGTTCACGCCCGTGGCGTTTTTTCTGTCTGATCGATAGTCAATTTCTCAACTTCTTAAGGAAATGGCCTACATAAATAAATACTAAAAGCTTCCAAGATTCGCGGCGTATTTAACTTGCCACGACGGCCCCCCTTATGAAGTTTCACTTAATGCCTGTGATGGTTTTTCTACTGGGGGTGAGTTTCGGTACAAAAGCTTATTCAAACGAACCCACGTGGAGCTATTCCGGAGCCACCGGCCCTGAACACTGGGCTGAGCTAGACCCTGCCTTCGCGTTATGCCGCTCAGGCAAGTTTCAATCCCCGATCAATATCGACGACACCTCCCCTGCAGAGCTGCCAGCACTGAATCTCAACTACTTGCCGAGCCCTTCAACCCTCCTGCACACCGGGCATACCCTGAACATCAAACCTTCTTCAAAGGGCTGGATCAGTGTAGGGCCAGATATTTTCGATTTTCAGAGCGTGAACATTCATACGCCCAGTGAAGTACAGGTAAACGGTCGACGTTTTCCTCTCGCCGTGTACCTGGAGCACCGTAACCCGGCGGGCCAGCCCTTAATGGTGGTCATCCTGTTTGAGATCGGTGCCAAAAACCTTGTGCTGGAGCAATTTTTCTCCTCAATCCCTGCTCAAAGAGGCGACGTCCTGACGCTGGGCCGTTTTGATGTGACGCAGTTGTACCCCGCACAGCGCGATTACTATGACTTCAGTGGGTCAATGACCACCCCACCTTGCAGCGAGGGCGTACGTTGGATAGTCATGAAGACACCTGTGCAACTCTCTGAAGCTCAGTTGTATACCTTCCAGCTGACGTTCCCGATGAGTGCCCGCCCCATCCAGCCGTCCAACAACCGCACCATACAGGTCGGTGGCTAACATCAAACCCGGCTCGTACAATGCCGGCTGCCCCGCAGGAGACAGCCATGACGCGCCCCGCCCTTCCACGCCCTCGCAAGCCCCGCGCAGGTAGCCAGAGCCGAATCGACACTATTCTTGATGCTGCCCGTGCATTGCTCGCCGCAGAAGGTGTGAGCAGCCTGTCGATTTACAGCGTGGCCGAACGTGCCGCAATGGCGCCCTCATCGGTCTATCACTTTTTTGCCGGCGTACCGGCCTTGCTTCAAGCGTTGACGGGGGATGTGCATGCGGCGTTCCGCGCGTGCCTGCAAGCGCCGATTGCGCATGAGTCACTGAAAAGCTGGCGCGACCTGTCGCAGATCGTTGAGCACCGCATGTTGGAGATTTACAGCAACGATGCGGCGGCCCGGCAGTTGATTTTGGCCCAGCACGGGCTGACCGAAGTGACACGGGCTGATCGTCAGCACGACCTTGAATTGGGCCAGTTAATGCAGGGGTTGTTTACGCGCCACTTTGAATTGCCCGTATTGCCGCACGACGTCGATGTGTTTGCACTGGCCATGGAGTTGGGCGACCGGGTGTATGCGCGGTCTATACAGATTCACGGCGTTATCACCGAGCGCATGGCGGAAGAAGGGGCGCGGGTGGTGGATGCGTATTTGGGGTTGTACTTGCCGCCTTTTTTGCCAAAACGCCAAAGCCCCTCACCCTAACCCTCTCCCGGAGGGAGAGGGGACTAAAAGCAAAAGCAATAGTAAAGCAGACCAAGCCCCCTCTCCCTCTGGGAGAGGGTTGGGGTGAGGGAAAAGGGTTTGCGTGGACTTCAAATCAAAACGGCGCATCACCCAAAATAGTCGCTCGGTGCATCACACGCCGGTTCGGTCGGTAATCATCTACCGCGTAATGCTGGGTCACGCGGTTGTCCCAAAACGCGACGTCATTTTCCTGCCAGCGCCAACGAATGGTGTACTCGGGCCGGGTAGCGTGGGCGAACAATAACTTCAGAATGGCTTCGCTTTCCGCCTCTGACAGTTCATTGATTTTGGTGGTGAAACCTTCGTTGACGAACAACGACTTTCGCCCACTCACCGGATGCGTACGAATCACCGGATGAGACAGAGGCGGGTTGTTTTTGCGGGTTTGCTCCCAGCGCGCCAAATCCTCTGGCGTCGAACCAAAACGCTCCAGCGGGAAGGACTTGGTGAAATCGTGGGTCGCCGTCAAGCCATCCAGCAACACTTGCAAGGGCTTGGACAAGCCTTCAAACGCCGCAATACCGCTGGCCCATAACGTATCGCCACCAAATGCGGGCAATTGCTTGGCGCTCAGCACCGCGCCCATTGCTGGCGTCGGCAAAAAGGTCACGTCGGTGTGCCACACCGCATTATCACGCACGTCAGTGACGGCCGTATCCAGCACCAGTACCTCGGGTTGCTCAGGCACATTGGGGTAAATCGGGTGAATATGCAGATCGCCAAAGTTGGCGGCAAAGCGCGCCTGTTGCTGTGGGGTGATCGATTGGTCCTTGAAGAAAATAACCTGATGCTTAAGCAACGCCTGCTCAATGGCAGTGCGCTGTTCCTCACTCAAGGGCAGCGTCAGGTCAACGCCGTCAATTTGGGCGCCAAGGGCAGAGCTAAGCGGGGTAATGGTCAGGCTCATGGTGATCTCTTCATCAGCGCGCCGATTGATCAGCGTCGAATGTTACTAAAAAGGGTTAGTGAGCCTGGCCGTGCCACGGCACCAGCTTGCGTTGCAGGGCGCGCAGACCCATTTCCATGGCGAAGGCGATAACAGCGATGACCAGGATGCCCAACACCACCACGTCGGTGACCAGAAATTGCGCCGCCGATTGCACCATGAAACCCAGGCCACTCGTGGCAGCGATCAGTTCGGCGGCCACCAACGTCGACCAGCCCACCCCGAGACCAATGCGCACACCGGTCAAAATATCCGGCAGGGCGCTAGGCAAGATCACATAGCGAATCAATTGCCAGCGGCTTGCACCTAGCGACTGGGCGGCGCGCACTTTGGCCGGGTCGACCGTGCGTACGCCGGTGGCGGTGGCAATGGCGATCGGGGCGAAAATCGCCAGATAGATCAGCAACACTTTCGACAGCTCGCCAATGCCGCACCAAATCACGATCAGCGGCAGGTAAGCCAACGGCGGAATAGGGCGGTAAAACTCGATCAGCGGATCGAAAATGCCTCGCGCGATACGGTTGTGACCAATGGCTATACCGACCGGCACGGCTGTTAAAATCGCAAACCCCAGACCTAGACCGATACGGGTCAAGCTCGCGCCCAAGTGCTGCCACAAGGTGGCATCCATGTAACCGGTGGTGGCCAGTAACCAGCCTTTTTCCAGCACGGCGCAGGGCGGTGGCAAAAACAGCGGCTCAATCAAACCCGCCGCTGTGACGGCCCACCACGTGGCGATCAATGTCAGCAGAGTCAGCACGCTGATCCAGCGCGTGCTCAGGCTTCGTTTGGCCGGACGCGGCGCGGGGGCAGCGACAATCGGGGCGCACGGCGCCGCTTCATAGGTACTCATGCGCGCTCCTGCCGCTGGGCGGCACCGCGTTGTGAAAAGACCCGCTCCAATACGTGCTCACGGGTTTCGATAAAACGAGGGTCGGACTTGATGGAGCGCGCCGACTCGCCTGCGTTGTAACGCTGGCCGAAGTCCAGCGTCAGGCGCTCAACGATACGACCCGGGTTGGGTGCCAACAGGACCAGGTCCGTGGCCAGAAACACGGCTTCTTCGATGTCGTGAGTGATCAAAAAAACCGGTTTGTCGGTGCGTTTGCACACTTGCAGCAACAGTTCTTGCATCTGTTCGCGGGTGAATGCATCGAGTGCGCCAAAGGGTTCGTCCATTAGCAACACACGTGGATCAGCAGCCAAGGCGCGAGCCAGACCGACACGTTGTTTTTGACCGCCGGACAACTCCCACACACGTCGCTGCTCGAAGCCCGACAAGTCCACCAATGCCAACATTTCACGGGCGCGAATTTCGCGTTTGTTGCGCGGTACGCCGGCCAGTTCCAGGCCAAAGGCCACGTTGGCCAACACGTCCTGCCAAGGCAGCAGCACATCATCCTGAAACACCACGCCGCGTTCAGCGCTTGGGCCTTTAACCGGGGCGCCATCGAGGGTGATGCGCCCGGCGCTTGGCTCAACGAAGCCTGCAATCAAGTTAAGCAACGACGTTTTGCCGCTGCCCGAAGGGCCGAGTGCGACCAGCAGTTGCTGAGGGCCAAGGTTGACGGAAATATCCGAAAGCACAGGCTCAGCGGCGCCTGGGTACTGTGCGCTGATACGCTCCAGTGATAACAAGGCCATGACGGTCGACTCCTGTGCGGCAAAAATAATTAATTAACAAACGTGGCGTTAACTGCTGGCGCATAGTCCGGCAGTACGGCATCAACCTTTTTCTGCTCCTTCAGGAACGCGGCCGTGTCGGCCAGGGCTTTGCGGGTTGGAGCGCCCAGCAATACCGCCTGATCAGCGGCCAGTGGGTACACGTTGCCCTGCAGCAGCAACGGAATGTCCGCTGCTTTAGCGCCCGAGAGTTTCACCACTTTGTCGATATTGCCCTGATTGGCCAGCCAGGCTTTCGGGTCTTTGTTGTAGTCGGCGTAAGCATCCAGGGTCACTTTGGCAAAGGCCTTGACCACCTCAGGGTGCTGTTTGGCGAAGTCTTTGCGCACAATCCAGGCGTCAAAGGTCGGTGCGCCCAGCTTGCCCAGCTCGCCCGACGTAATCAGCACTTTGCCGTTTTCCTTGGCGGTGCCCAGCGCAGGGTCCCACACATAGGTCGCATCGATATCGCCGCGCTTCCAGGCCGCCACAATGGCCGGCGGGGCAAGGTTCAAAATGGTGACTTTCGAAGGATCGATATTCCAGTGCTTCAGCGCCGCCAGCAGGCTGTAGTGGCCGGTGGAAACAAACGGCACCGCGACCTTCTTGCCGACCAGATCCTGCGGGCTGTTGATGCCCGAACCGTCACGCGCAACCAGCGCTTCAGAGCCGCCAAGCTGGGTGGCAATCAAAAAAGTTTCAACCGGTACGTTGCGAGTGATCGCGGCAGTCAACGGGCTAGAACCCAAGTAAGCGATTTGCACATCACCGGAGGCAATGGCCGCAATGATGTCGGCGCCGTTATCAAACTTGCGCCATTTGATATTGGCGCCCGTGGCCTTTTCGTAAGCACCGTCCGCTTGAGCCACTTTGGCCGGGTCGGCTGAGGTCTGATAAGCAACGGTGACATCAGGAGCGGCCTGTACGAAAAAGCTGGCACCTGCCAGGGATAAAGCGGCCAAAAGGCGTAGGGGAGAACGCAATTTCATGGTGTAGCTCCTCGGCAGGCGACCGGATATCGGCAGAGCGCGAGGTTAAATGATCTAAGAATGAGTAAATAAATAACTTTTAGGCATTAGCTTATGAAGTTCTGAATCCTTCTGTAACGCGTGCGCGCACGCGAGCAGTTATAGGTTTTAACTCGGTCAGGGATTCCTATAGCCGCCAATCAGCAAGCCATCTTAAAAATTTAATAAAAATGTGTTTAGCCCTTAGACCAAAGGCCTATAGCATCCCCCGCGCCAGAGAGTAGGAAATTTCCTGACATATACCTATTGGTTATGAACATTCCATAAATAATTCTTTTTGGCTTTATTAGATTGCCTTTACCCTGCGTTCCCGCAGGCAGCGACTAGACAATAGTCGTAAACATGATTGGTTACGATTGACTTGCCAGTCAGGGTCTGGCGCTAATCGCGCATCTGAAGCACTCGGACGTTAGATCCGGGACTAAAGAACTACAAAAATTAGAAATACAAAGGAGCAACACCATGAACAAGTCCACCTTGGCCATCGCTGTGGCCGTAGGTTTATTGGCGCAGCAAGCGAGCGCAGCTGGCTTTATCGAAGACAGCAAAGCGACCCTCAAACTGCGTAACTTCTATATCAACAACGATAACCGCGACTCGGCAGCACCTAAAAACTCTAACTACACCGCGGAGTGGGGCCAAGGCTTCCAGCTGGATTTCGCCTCGGGTTTCACTCAAGGCACAGTGGGTTTCGGTGTCGACGCGATTGGCCTGCTGGGCGTCAAGCTGGACTCCAGCACTGCTAAGCACGGTAACCCTTTGGGTACATCGGCTGGTGGTTCTGTTTTCCCAAGCGACGGCAATCACGCTGTCGATGATTTTTCCAGCTTGGGCCTGACAGCCAAAGCCAAGGTTTCACAGACTGAATTGCGCATCGGGACCTTGCAGCCAAAACTGCCGGTTATCGTGACCAACGACGGTCGTATGTTGCCGCAAACCTTCCAGGGCGGTCAGATCACCTCTAACGAGTTCAAAGACCTGACCTTCACCGGCGGTAAAATTGAACACGCCAAAGGTCGTAACTCGAGCAACAACGAAGGCCTGTCGATTGCCGGTGCCAACGGTGGCTCCAACTACGATACCGGCAAATTCGTTAACAAGTTTTACTACGGCGGTGCCGACTACAAGGTCAACAAGGACCTGCTGTTGCAGTACTACTACGGCAATCTGGAAGATTTTTACAAACAGCACTTCCTGGGGCTGACTCACAACTGGGCAATCGGCCCGGGTGTATTGAAGTCTGACCTGCGTTACTTCCACAGCACTGACGACGGCAAGAACGGAAGCGATTCCGCCTTCTATTCGTCAGGTGATTATCGCGGCTCGATCAGCGGCAAAGGCAAAGTCGACAACAACCTCTACAGCGGCTTGTTCCTGTACACCGTTGCAGGTCACACCTTTGGCGGTGGCTATCAGGTCAGCAATGGCAGCAGCGACTTCCCTTGGCTGAACCAGGGCGACGGCTCATCTGCTTACATCATTACCGACATGCAAATCCAGAAGTTCGCCCGTGCTGGCGAGCGCACCTGGCAAGCACGCTACTCCTATGACTTTGCAACAGTGGGCGTTCCAGGCCTGACAGCAGGCATGGTTTACCTGCGTGGCGACAACATCGACACAGTAGGCGCTAACCGCCAAGTCACGGGCACTGGCCGCTCCGAATGGGAACGCGACATTACCTTGGCCTATGTGGTGCAGGACGGTCCGTTGAAAAATCTCGGCGTGATGTGGAAAAACGCCATGTGGCGCAATGATATTCCGAGCCAGCGCGATCAAGATGAAAACCGTCTGATCGTCAGCTACTCGATCCCGTTGTTGTAAGCCGGTTGTAGCACAAGGTTAGAAAAATCCTGCCCGGCGCAATGCCGGGCAGGGTGTTTACCGAAGACCGAATCGATCTATTCGCAACACCTCTAAATGTCGCAGCTCCCTGCCGCTCCCCTTGCCTAAACCTGACTCAAGAGTGAACCGCAGGCGTGGGCGCGTCCAATGAAACACTTTTTAATATGCCATTTGAGTATAGATACATCGATATATATTCTTTTTAAATAGCTTTTAGTGCAGGCAGAGTAGGTCCGTAACGCCCTGCCAATCCCTAAAAAAAAGGAGCTGCACCATGAGCCTCAGACTCGGCGACATCGCCCCCGATTTCCAACAGGATTCCAGCGCGGGGCCGATTCAGTTTCATGAGTGGCTGGGCGACAGCTGGGGCGTTCTGTTTTCGCACCCTGCGGACTTCACGCCGGTGTGCACCACTGAGTTGGGCTTTACCGCCAAGCTTAAGGATGAATTTGCAAAACGTGGCGTGAAAGCCATCGCATTGTCAGTTGACCCCGTGGACTCCCACCGCGCATGGATTGACGACATCAACGAAACCCAGAATACCGTGGTCAACTTTCCGATCCTGGCCGATGCTGATCGCAAGGTGAGCGACCTCTACGACCTGATTCATCCCAATGCCAGCGACACCCTGACCGTGCGCTCGCTGTTCGTGATTGATCCGAACAAAAAAATCCGTCTGACCATCACCTACCCGGCGAGCACCGGCCGCAACTTCAATGAAATTTTGCGGGTGATTGATTCATTGCAGCTCACCGACACCTTCAAAGTCGCCACCCCGGCTAACTGGCAGGACGGTGACGACGTCGTGATCGTACCGTCGCTCAAGGATGAAGCTGAGATCGCTCAGCGCTTCCCCAAAGGCTACCGCGCCGTGAAGCCGTATCTGCGTCTGACGCCGCAGCCGAACAAATAAACCCCAATTTCTTTTCCCGTAGCAGCTGCCGCAGGCTGCGTCACCGCCTAAAGCCGCAAACCAGACCTGGCAGAAAAACACGAGGCTCAGGTTTTACGATCGCTGCGCAATCGGACGCAGCCTTCGGCAGCTGCTACGGTGCGGGACAACTTTCAAGTGCAACAGGGTTTAGGCCGTTTCGACGGCCTTTTTTAAACATTAAATGTTACAAAAAAACCGCCCATCGCTATACGTAATAATCATTCTCAAATAGTATTCGGGCGCATCCGCATTCAGAGACTCGCCGCCTTGAAAACTTTCTTGCCCGTTTCAGCCCTGCTGACCGTTGTATGGGCCGCCGCTCCTGCCGCTTTTGCCGACCCTCTGACCCTGCCCAAGACCGACGTGCAAGCCAGTTCTGAGAGCGACGTTTCGGCGTACGGCTACCAGCAGCCGCTCGACAGCACCACCACGCGACTGGGCCTTACGCCCAAGGAAACCCCCCAAGGCGTCACCAGTCTGTCCCGCGAACAGTTGAATGATTTCAACCTCAACAGCGTCAAGGACGCGCTGCGCAGCGCGCCTTCCGTGACGGTCGAGCAGTATGAAACAGACCGCACCAACTTCACTTCGCGTGGGTTCGACATCAATAACTTCGAATACGATGGCATAGGCGCGCCCTTCAGCGCCGGGTTGCTGAGTGGCGACCTGGACATGGCCGAATATCAGCAGGTCGACATCCTCCACGGCGCCAACGGCTTGATGAGCGGCACCGGTAACCCCTCGGCCACGGTCAACTTTATCCGCAAGCGCCCCACCTACACACCGCAAGCCCAGGTAAAAGTCTCCGCGGGCTCGTGGGATACACGCCGTATAGACCTCGACGTGTCCGGGCCTTTGACCGACAGCGGCAACGTACGCGGGCGTTTTATCTACGCCAACGAAACGGGCAACTCTTATCTCGACCGCTACTCACGCGAGAAAAACGTGCTGAGCGGCATGCTGGCGTTTGATCTGTCCGACGCGGACACCCTCACCGTCGGTCTTTCAGACAGCAAGAGCAACTCCAATGTCAGCAGTTGGGGCGGGCTGCCACTGACCGATTACCAGGGCAACCTGATCCACTACAGCCGACGCGGATCCAACGTGGGGCAGGACTGGAGCTACTGGGACGTGCATACCCTGCGCGCGTTCGCTGAACTGACCCACGACTTCGGCAATGGCTGGAAGAGCAAACTGAACATCACCGCAGTCGATCAGCGTCAGTCGGCCAATATGTATTACCTGATGGCGAACGATGAGAGCCAGCCCTGGCTGGCTGACCCAAGCCACACCCACGCCGATGAAAAACAACTGCTGGGTGAAGCTCAACTCAGCGGCCCCTTCAGCCTGGGCGGTCGCGAGCATGAGTTGACGGTGGGCGTGGATTACGGACGTTCGCGTCATAAAGAGCGCGGCTACTACAACAGTGTTGATGAATTTATGCCCGCTGATTTGGGCCAGACCCTTGGCGGCCACGTGCCGAAGCCCGATTTGTCGTACACCGACGACGACACCAAAATGGCCAACTTCACCGATCGCCAAAAAAGTGTCTATGCCGGGGCGCGTTTTAACCTGACGGATAAACTGCACTGGATTGCCGGGGCGCGCATGCTCAGTGTCGACAGCGATGGCACCGATTACGGGCCGCCCCGCGATGTGCGCATTCACGGCAAAGTCACGCCCTACACCGGGCTGGTCTACGACCTCAACGATCAGTACTCGGTCTACGCCAGCTACACCAAAATCTTCAACCCGCAATACGTGATCGACGCGCAGAGCAAAGTGCTCGCGCCGCTGGAAGGCAAAAGCTATGAAGTCGGGGTCAAAGGCAGCTTGCTGGATGAGCAACTGGACGTCTCGGCGGCGGTATTCAAAACCGATCAACGCAATGTCGCCGAAGCCACAGGGGAAATGATCGGCACCCAGTCGGTCTACCAAAGCGAAAACTTCAAGAGCCGTGGCATCGAGTTGGAAGCCAGCGGCCAGTTGGCCCCGGGATTACAGGTGCAAGGCGGCTATAGCTATGTCCACATCGAAGACCCGGAGGGTGACAAAGCCCGTCAATACGTACCGACGCACACCGTGCGTACCAGTTTGACCTATCAATTGCCGGACATGCCCAAAGCCAAAATTGGCACCCGTGTGGCCTGGCAGAGCGCGATACAAGTGGACAGTGACAGTCGCATTCGCCAGAACGCTTACGCGCTGGTTGATGTGATGGCCAGCTACGACATCGACTCGCATTGGAGTACGGCGCTCAATCTGAACAACGTCAGCAACCGCAAATACCTGATGAGCCTGTACAGCGGCGGTTCGGGATTCTATGGCCCGTCACGCAACGTCACAGCGTCGCTGAGTTACAACTTCTGACCTCAGCCTTGTGGTCATGGGGGAACGCATTACTCGTAGCCGATGACGAGTAATGCGAGGCTGCGTTCGGCGGCGCAGTCATCGTGGAACTTTTCAATTTGGGATGTCAGATTCACCACGTTCATAGACCTTGCGACGATTGCATCGTCGAACGCAGCCTCGCGTTGCTCGTCCGCTGCTACGAGGCTCAGAGCCTCTTATGCAATCGCGGAATAAACAAATGAATAAATATGATTTATCGATATATAAATCACCTGTTATGTTCTCCCCACACAAGCGAAAACGCTGACAGCAATTTGCACTAATTCACTCAAGGAATTGCCTAGATGCTGGTCGTGACACTCGGAGGAAGCCCCAGCCAACGATCCCGCTCCGGGGTGTTGCTGGATCGCGCCAAAAGCTGGCTCAACCAGCAAGGCGTCGAAGTAGTGAGTTATCAAGTTCGTGACTTCCCGGCTGAAGATTTACTGCATGCCCGCTTTGACAGCCCCCACATCATCAACCTCTTGGAGCAGATAGAGCGTGCTGATGGTTTGGTTATCGCCACACCGGTCTACAAAGCCTCATTTAGCGGTGCCCTCAAAACGGTTCTGGACTTGCTGCCCGAGCGCGCACTGAGTCACAAAGTGGTCTTGCCCATCGCCACCGGCGGTAGCATTGCCCACATGCTGGCCGTGGATTACGCACTCAAACCCGTGCTGTCTGCGCTCAAAGCCCAGGAAATGCTGCACGGCATCTTTGCCGAAGACAGTCAGATTGCCTACGGCGAGGGCAGCGCCCAAGCCCAGTTGGTGCCGGTGCTGGAACAACGGCTGAACGAATCGCTGGAGCACTTTTACAGCGCGCTGGCCCGCCGTCCGAAACCGCTGGACCCGAACATTCTCAACGAACGTCTGATCACGTCTCGCTGGAGCATCTGAACGCAACACCCTCACCTTACTGAACCGCTAACGGCTCGGCAGGTGCTACCCGAATCTCGAATAACAAAAGGAGAGCGCCATGCGCCCTGTCATTTTGCGTCGTGGTCTGGTCGCCCTGTTCGTGGCGGCAGTGTCCCTCGGCGTTACCCTGCAAGCTCAAGCTGACACCGTACGCATCGGTTATCAAAAGTACGGCACGCTGTTGCTGCTCAAGACCAAAGGCACGCTGGAAAAGCGTCTGGCCGAGCAAGGCGTGGACGTTCAATGGACTGAATTTCCCGGCGGCCCGCAACTGCTTGAAGGCTTGAACGTAGGCTCAATCGACTTCGGCGTAACGGGCGAAACCCCGCCTGTATTTGCTCAGGCGGCCGGTGCTGATTTGCTCTACGTCGCTTATGAACCACCGGCCCCGACCAGCGAAGCGATTCTGGTGCCCAAGGATTCGCCGATCACCTCGGTGAAAGACCTTAAGGGTAAAAAAGTAGTGCTCAATAAAGGCTCCAACGTGCACTACCTGTTGGTGCGCGCCCTTGAGGACGCCGGTCTCAAATACACCGATATCCAGACGGTATTCCTGCCGCCTGCCGATGCCCGCGCGGCGTTCGAGCGCGGCAGTGTCGATGCCTGGGTGATCTGGGACCCGTACCAAGCGGCCGCGGAACAACAACTGCACGCACGCACCCTGCGTGATGCCAGCGGCATTGCCGACAACCATCAGTTTTACCTGGCCACCAAACCCTTCGCCGAACAGCACCCCAAGGTGATCGAAACCCTGGTCGAAGAAGTGCGCAATGTCGGTGATTGGGCCAAAGCCAATCCTGAAGACGTGACGAAGCAAGTGGCGCCGATTCTCGGCCTGTCGCCTGAAATAACCCTGACAGCGGTAAAACGCCAAGGCTACGGCGCGCAATTTCTGACCCCCGAAGTGGTTAACGCGCAGCAGAAAATCGCAGACACCTTTCACCAGCTCAAGTTAATTCCAAAGCCGCTGGTGATTAAAGACGTGATCTGGACCCCACCGGCCGCTGTGGCCAACGCTAACTAACGCTTGCAGAACCCCATTTAGGAGACCACTCCATGAGCCTCAATATTTTTTGGTTCCTGCCAACCCACGGTGACGGCCATTACCTTGGCACCAGCGAGGGTGCCCGCGCCGTAGACCACGGCTATCTGCAACAAGTAGCGCAAGCCGCAGATCGCTTGGGTTTTGGCGGGGTGCTGATCCCCACCGGTCGTTCGTGTGAAGACTCGTGGCTGGTGGCCGCATCGCTGATCCCTGTGACTCAGCGCCTGAAATTTCTGGTGGCTCTGCGCCCAGGCATCGTTTCGCCCACCGTGGCGGCCCGTCAGGCGGCGACACTGGATCGTCTGTCAGGCGGCCGCGCGCTGTTCAATCTGGTGACCGGCGGTGATCCGGAAGAATTGGCCGGCGATGGTTTGTTCCTCAGCCATGAAGAGCGCTATCAAGCGTCGGTGGAGTTCACCCGAATCTGGCGCCGTGTGCTTGAAGGCGAAACCGTGGATTACGACGGTCAGCACATCAAGGTCAAAGGCGCCAAGTTGCTCTACCCACCGGTTCAGCAACCGCGCCCAGCCCTGTACTTCGGCGGGTCGTCGGAAGCGGCGCAAGACTTGGCCGCCGAGCAAGTAGAAATGGTCCTGACCTGGGGCGAGCCACCGGCTGCCGTAGCCGAGAAGATTGAGCAAGTGCGGGCCAAGGCCGCCAAACTGGGACGCACCGTACGCTTCGGCATTCGCCTACACGTCATCGTGCGTGAAACCAACGACGAAGCCTGGAAAGCCGCCGACAAGCTCATTTCCCACTTGGACGACGAGACCATTGCTCGCGCGCAGGCTTCACTGTCGCGCTTTGATTCCGTCGGTCAACAGCGCATGGCCGCCCTGCACGGTGGCAGCCGCGACAACCTCGAAGTCAGCCCAAACCTGTGGGCAGGCGTGGGCCTGGTACGCGGCGGTGCCGGTACGGCGCTGGTCGGTGACGGCCCTACCGTGGCCGCGCGGGTCAAGGAGTACGCGGACCTGGGCATCGACACGTTTATTTTCTCGGGCTACCCGCATCTGGAAGAGTCCTACCGCGTGGCTGAACTGCTGTTCCCGCACCTTGATATCGAGCGTCCGGAACTGCCGAAAAGTGCGGGTTATGTGAGCCCGTTCGGCGAAATGGTCGCCAACGACATTCTCCCCAAAGCTGCGTCGCAGAGCTGAGGCGGCCATGAGTACGGCGAAGGCGCTTAGCCTCAATTCTATGGCTCACGAAGCAGCGCCATGGGTCTTGCCCGTGTTGCTGCTGGCGGTGTGGCAGTTGTCTGTCTCTGCGGGCTGGTTATCGACGCGCATCTTGCCGGCGCCCAGCGCCGTGTTTGCGGCAGGCGTCGAGTTGGTGCGCAGTGGCGAGATCTGGAAGCACCTCGCCATCAGCGGCTGGCGAGCAGGGTTGGGGTTCGTGATCGGTGGCAGCATCGGTCTGGCTTTGGGGTTTATCACCGGCCTGTCGAAATGGGGCGAGCGCCTGCTCGACAGCTCGGTGCAAATGATCCGAAACGTTCCTCATTTGGCGCTGATTCCGCTGGTCATCCTGTGGTTCGGAATTGACGAGTCGGCGAAGATTTTTCTGGTGGCGCTGGGGACCTTGTTTCCCATCTACCTCAATACTTATCACGGCATTCGCAACGTCGACCCGGCACTGGTCGAAATGGCTCGCAGCTACGGCTTGTCCGGTTTCAGCCTGTTCTGGCAAGTGATCCTGCCCGGAGCGCTGCCTTCGATTCTGGTCGGCGTTCGCTTTGCGTTGGGCTTTATGTGGTTAACGCTGATCGTGGCCGAAACTATCTCTGCCAGCTCAGGTATTGGCTATCTGGCAATGAACGCCCGGGAGTTTTTGCAAACCGACGTCGTCGTCCTGGCCATTGTTTTGTATGCGGTGCTCGGCAAGTTGGCCGACAGCGCGGCCCGTGGTCTGGAACGCGTGTGGTTGCGCTGGCACCCGGCGTATCAAGTGGTTAAAGGCGGTGCAGCATGACAGCTCAACAACCTCCACACTTGCGCCAAGGTATCCCGCTGGTGGTGCAAAGCCTGAAGAAATCCTTTGGCGATCGTCAGGTCTTGAAGGGCATCGACCTGCACATCCCAGCGGGCCAATTTGTTGCCATTGTCGGGCGCAGCGGTTGCGGTAAAAGCACCCTGATGCGCCTGCTGGCCGGTCTCGATCAACCCTCAGGCGGTGAGTTGCTGGCCGGCAAGGCGCCGTTGCAAGACGCTCGCGAAGACACGCGGTTGATGTTTCAGGAAGCGCGCTTGCTGCCCTGGAAGAAAGTCATCGACAACGTGGGCCTTGGCCTCAAAGGCGACTGGCGGCCAAAAGCCCTCAAAGCGCTGGAAGAAGTAGGCCTGGCCGAGCGGGCGAATGAGTGGCCGGCGGCGTTATCGGGAGGGCAAAAACAGCGGGTGGCGTTGGCACGTGCCCTGATTCACCAACCCCGATTATTGCTACTGGATGAACCGCTGGGTGCACTTGATGCGCTGACCCGAATTGAAATGCAGCACCTGATCGAACGCCTGTGGCGCCAGCATGGTTTCACCGTATTGCTGGTGACCCACGACGTCAGTGAAGCGGTGGCCATTGCCGACCGCGTCATTTTGATCGAAGACGGCGAAGTGGGGCTGGACCTCACGGTTGAACTGCCGCGCCCCAGAGTGCGGGGCTCACATCGACTGGCCGCACTGGAAACCGAAGTGCTGAACCGAGTACTCGCTTTGCCTGGCTCGCCCCCTGAGCCAGAACCCGTTGCGCCGTTGCCCACGCAATTGCGCTGGGCGCAATAACCTCACTTTTCTATCCCAAGACAGGAATCGACACCATGACCATCAAAGCCATTAACGTTCGTAACCAGTTCAAAGGCCACATCAAGGAAATCGTGCTGGGCGACGTGTTATCAGAAATCGACGTACAAACAGCCTCTGGCATCGTCACCTCGGTGATTACCACCCGCTCGGTCAAAGAGCTGGAACTGGTGGTCGGCAGCGAAGTGATTGCGTTCGTGAAATCCACCGAAGTGTCCATCGCCAAGCTCTAAACCGTGGCTTACCCACCCCCCCCGAAAGGCGTGAGCCCTTCGGGGTTTTTATTGCTCACGGCCCACGTCTAGTTCACGCCCGACTGAAAAGCGCGGCCATTTCGCGTAACAGTGTTTCTGCTTCAAGGACTTTATCCACCACCGCTTCACCCTCATCGCGCGTCACGCCCAACCGTTCGAATATGGCCTCAGGCAAAGGTTCGCGCGAGCCATGCCCCATCCCCCGACTGCGCAGCAGTCCCAGCGCGACGCACACCAGATTAGGGTAGGGCGCATCATCACCGCGATAACCCGGGTCGTGCTGAAAACGCACAGCAATGACCAACTCCTGCGGCATGCCCCAAAACCGCATCAGCCATGCCCCCATCTGCTCGCGGCTGATGCCCAGCAAGTGCTGCTCTATTTCGCTATGACTGGCGTGAGGATTGACCTCAAGGTGACGGCAAATCAGTGAGAAGTGTGGCGGGAAGACATGGGCCAGCAGTAAATAGCCAAAATTGTGCAGTAACCCCGCCAGATAGGTCATACCGATTTCCGGGCGTTGATTGCGAGGCATGGCACGGGTCAGCCCTTCGATGACTGCGGCCGTGTAAATGGACTGCTGCCAGTAAGGCATGCTGGATTGCGGGTGATCCTTGGGTAAGCCCAGGCTCTTGTCCAACGACAGACTCAACGCAAGATTGACTACGACATCGACTCCCAACACACGAGAAATTGCGTCTTCCACCGACCGAATCTTGCTCTTAGGCGCGTAGTACGAAGACGACGCCCAGCTTATAAGTTGCGCCGCCAATGCCGGGTCGGTTTCGACAACGCTTGTTACTTCGTCGATGGAGATGTCTGGATTGGCACGAAACTGGATGAGCTTGCGGATGCTTTCCGCCAAAGGCGGCAACTCAATGGTCGCTTCAAGCCGCTGTTGAATGCGCCGCGTGGTGAAGGCTTTAACCGCTCGGGTGATGGCTTCGCCATCGTCTACCGCCTGTTGAAGGCTGAGGCGGATATCACTCAGGGGCTCACCAAAACGGCCGACCGTGGCTTTACTGAGCAGGCGTTTGAAGTCTTCAACGGTGACTTCCAGGAGCAAACCGGGTTCGCCGCCGCTGATAAACAGCAGCGGTTGATGCAAGAGACGCGCTTCGTACAGGCAGGTTGAACCGGTCACTGCTGGCACGCCCGGCAAGATGCGCAGCTGGTGCTTGGCGAGCAGCTCTGCAAGCCGGTCAGCTGCCACCGCGGTCATGTCTCGCCCAATCAAATCGGCGAGTCGATTGAGGTCGAGCAATTGGCTCTGGGCGAACAGCACCATCAGCTCGCCAACCGAATCGTTGAGCAATACCGCTTGCACCTTGCAGGCCGGGTCGAGCCCAGGCTGATCAATGACTTCACGGTACGCGATGGACAACTCTGCTAACACCCGCTGTAGAGCGGGCGGCGTGCTCAAAAGGGTTGGCACGCCAGCGACGTCAGTTGTGGTTTGCATGGGGTCTTATTAACTCAAAAGGGTAAAGCCATCACTGAATCGGCTGCGGGCTCATTGGCTGAACGTGCATTTAGACTTGCCCGTATTGCTGACCGTGGCGTAGCCATCGGTCGAGCAGGGGGCTGACATGGTTTGGCCAGCGTTCAAGCAAGGCCAGCGCCGCTTCGCGCACGGCCGGCAGCAGGTCGGCATCACGCATCAAATCGGCCACTTTGAACTGCAACAACCCGGTTTGCCGAGTGCCGAGCATCTCTCCTGGGCCGCGCAACTCCAGGTCTTTTTCTGCGATGACAAAACCGTCATTGGTCTCGCGCATGATGCCCAAGCGTTGACGCCCCACCTGCGACAGCGGCGGATGATAAAGCAGCACGCAGTGACTGGCCGCGCTGCCCCGGCCTACGCGCCCGCGTAATTGGTGCAGTTGCGACAAACCCAAGCGCTCAGGGTTTTCAATGATCATCAAGCTTGCGTTGGGAACGTCCACGCCCACCTCAATGACCGTCGTGGCAACCAGCAATTGCAGTTCACCTGCCTTGAAGCGGGCCATGACCTCGGCTTTCTCGGCGGCCTTCATGCGTCCGTGGATCAAGCCCACACGCAGTTCGCCCAGCGCGCTGGTCAGGTCTTCAAAGGTGGTTTCGGCGGCCTGGCAGGTCATCTCTTCGGATTCTTCGATCAGCGTGCACACCCAATAGGCCTGTCGCCCTTCGGCGCAGGCAGCCCGCACCCGCTCAATCACTTCGACGCGCCGTGTGTCGACCACCAGCACGGTATTGACTGGCGTACGGCCGGGCGGCAACTCATCGAGAATCGAGGTGTCCAGATCGGCGTAAGCACTCATGGCCAGCGTGCGAGGAATCGGCGTGGCCGTCATGATCAATTGGTGCGGGCACATCACCCCGCCCACCCCTTTATTGCGCAGGGCCAGACGCTGCTGAACACCGAAGCGGTGCTGCTCATCAATGATGACCAGTGCAAGGTTTTTGAACTGAACCTGATCTTGAAACAGCGCGTGGGTGCCTACCACCATCGGTGCGCCGTTGGCGATTTGTTCCATGGCCGCCGTGCGCGCTTTGCCTTTGAGCTTGCCAGCCAGCCAGGCGACTTCGATGCCCAGCGGTTCCAGCCAGCGTTTAAAGCTGATGAAATGCTGCTCGGCGAGAATTTCAGTGGGGGCCATCAAGGCCACCTGATAACCCGCCTCCAATGCTTGCAAGGCTGCCAGCGCTGCCACCACGGTTTTACCGGCGCCGACGTCGCCTTGTATTAGGCGCAACATGGGT
This sequence comes from Pseudomonas sp. 2024-210, assembly GCF_045062345.1. Lineage (NCBI taxonomy): Bacteria > Pseudomonadati > Pseudomonadota > Gammaproteobacteria > Pseudomonadales > Pseudomonadaceae > Pseudomonas > Pseudomonas sp. 2024-210. The sequence continues at coordinate 293,868 of NZ_JBJGEJ010000003.1, forward strand.
TCGGGCTGGCAGAGATCGTAAGCGATTTCATTGCCCACGCGAATTTGAGCCCCCGTGGGTGCAAAACCTAGATTGGCGAGGAATAGGGCGGGCAGCTTTATTGCCTTGGGCAGTACCGGCGCCTGCTGGGAACGCAGGCTTTCGCGCAGACGTTGCTGAGAGAGCTGATGGGTCAGCAGTTCTTCAAACGCCAAACGGTGTTGCGCCCAGTGATGACCCAGTGCCAACTCTTCCACATCGGCATCTGCCGGGGGCTGATGCAAATAGCGAATGGCTTCGTCGAGCGGGGCCAGTTGGTAGTCTTTAGCCAGTTCGGGCGGGAGCCAATCGGGCAGGCTGCGAGGGCCGAGCATGGCCAGACTTTGCTGGCTGAGCTGACGCAGGCGCTGCTGAGTCAGGCCTTCGGTGGTCGGGTAAATGGGCGTCAGGGTGGTATCGACGGGCGGCGGCTCGTCACCGGTAATCGCGCGGTATTCAGGGTGATAAATTTCCAGACCTGAAGCACCCGGCCGCGCTTCGCCATAACAACGCACCTCAGTGCCCCGTTTCAAACTTTCTTTTTGCGCATTGCTGAAGTGATAGAAGCGCAGGCTCAGGCCGCCCGTACCGTCATTAATGCGCACCAGCAAACTGCGACGCTTGCCCATGACCACATCAGTGCCGATGACACGCCCCTCCACCACCGCATCCTGACCCGGGCGCAAAGCGCCAATCGGCACCACACGCGTGCGATCCTGATAGCGCAGGGGCAAATGAAACAGCACGTCCTGGACGGTTTCGAGACCCACCTTGGCCAGTTTCTCGGCCATAGCCTCGCCCACGCCCTTGAGCGCGGTGACCGACACATTCGACAACTCGGACATCGGCGCCGCTCTTAGGTCGCGGCAGGTGGCTTGGCCACCGAGCACAGACGGATGGAGTCCGCGAGGATTTCAATCGCCTTGGGACGTGGAAAGCTGGCGCGCCAGGCAATCGCCACCGTGCGGAACGGCACCGGCGGAGTCAGCGGACGCACGGCCAGTACGCCAGGGGCGTAGTGGTGACTGTCGACAGCCGACAACGGCAGGATAGAAATACCCAAGCCTGAAGCCACCATATGACGAATGGTTTCCAGCGAGCTGGACTCAACGGTGGTGTGGCTGGCGCCGTCCTTGCCTTTGGTCAGGGTCGGGCAGGCTTCAAGTACCTGATCGCGGAAGCAGTGACCCTCACCCAGCAACAGCAGGCTCTTGTCATTCAACAGGCTGGCGTCGATGGTGTCGCGCTTGGTCCAAGGGTGCTCACTGGGCATCAGCACGTAGAACGGCTCATCGTAAAGCGGCAGGGTCAGTACATCGGCCTCCTGGAACGGCAGGGCGATGATGATCGCGTCCAGTTCACCATTGCGCAGTTTGTCGCGCAGCACGTGGGTGAAGTTTTCTTCGATATACAACGGCATCTGCGGGGCTACCCGGTGCAGTTGCGGAATCAGGTGCGGGAACAGGTACGGGCCAACGGTGTAGATGGCGCCGACCTTGAGCGGTGCGGTCAGCTGGTTTTTACCTGCTTGGGCCAGCTCGCGAATGCCTTGGGCTTGCTCCAGCACTTTTTGCGCCTGGGCGACAATCCCTTCGCCGACTGGCGTGAGGCGCACGGCACTTTTGCTGCGCTCAAAAATCAGCACACCGAGTTCGTCTTCCAGTTTTTTCACGCCCACCGACAGGGTCGGTTGGCTGACATGGCAGCGTTCGGCAGCGTGGCCGAAGTGTTGCTCTTGGGCGAGCGTCACGATGTAACGTAATTCTGTAAGCGTCATAGCGGGCGTCCCTGTGGTTGCGGGCCAAGAATAGCGGCTGCAATCGATAGACGCACGTTATCAGACATTCTCCTTACAGCTAAAGCGGCTAATGGCTGTCAGGCGTTTTTATCTGTCGGGCAGAAGCACAAAGGGCACCCTGAGGTGCCCTTTGTAGTGTTACCGCCGACGTTTATCGATGGAGTAAACGAACGGTGCCACGATTTCGATGGTGCCGTTGGTCAGCATCTCCGGCGGTGGCTTGGGCAATGGCTGCGCCCGACGGATCATTTCCAGAGTAGCCCGGTCCAGATCCGCATTACCAGAACGTCCTACCAGTTCGTAAGACAGCACCTTACCTTCAGCGTCTACCACGAAGCGCAGACGGTTCAGGCCTTCCTTGCCTCGCGACTGCGCGGCAGCGGGGTACTTTTTGTACTTGCCCAAGTGCGCGAGCAACGTACCTTCCCAACTGGCTTTGGCGGCCAATTGTTGAGCCGATGGGCCTGGGGCCGGTGCGGCAGACTTCTCAGTCGGTGCTTTGGTCGGTGTCGCGTCGCTCGGTTTCTCTTCTGAAGGCTTTTCTTTGACCGGCTCGGTTTTTTCCACAGGCTTGGGCGGTTGAGGCTTCTGCTTGGGTTTAACCGGCTTGGGAACAGCAATCTTCGGCTTGGGCGCTTCCGCCAGCTTGGGGATCGGCAACTCTTCCACGGGGGCCGGCGGTTGTGGTGGGGTCACCACTTTCGGCGGCGCAGGCGGCGGCGGTGCTGGCAGCGGTGCCAGATCAACCATCATCGCTTGCGGTGGGAGTTCGACAGTCCGCGGGGTTGACCATTGCAGGGCAAGAATCACTGCCACTGCGTGGATCGCCAACACCGCGGCCAAACTGATTGCGTAACGCGTCATCTTTTGGCGCGCTATGGTCATTTCTTGGCTGCCGTCTCAAGTCCGACCAGACCTACCTTCAAATAACCCGCTGAGCGCAATGCATCCATCACGCTCATCAAGTCACCGTAGTCCACACCTTTGTCGGCCTGGAAGAAGATGGTCGTGTCTTTGTTGTTGTGCGTTCTGGCATCAAGGGTTGGACCCAGCGCTTCAACCGTCACCGGGTCTTCACCCAGATACAGACGCTGGTCAGCCTTCACACTCAGGAACACGGGCTTCTCGGGGCGCGGCGCCGGCTTGGCCGACGACGCAGGCAGATCAACCTTGATGTCAACGGTGGCCAGCGGTGCGGCCACCATAAAGATGATCAGCAGTACCAGCATCACGTCAATAAAAGGGGTGACGTTGATTTCATGATTCTCGGCGAGATCGTCATCGCCTTCTTTTAAATGCAGGCCCATGGTCTATTACCCCACTTTGACCATGTGCGGTTGCGAGCTGCGCTCGGGCGGCAGGTGATCGAGATCACGGCTAACCAACAGCAACACCTCTGCCGACGCATCAGCCACTTGGGCTTTGTAGCCCGTGATGGAGCGCGCGAACACGTTGTAGATCACTACCGCTGGAATCGCTGCAACCAGACCCAATGCGGTGGCCAGCAGGGCCTCGGCAATACCGGGCGCGACGACGGCCAGGTTGGTGGTTTGGGTTTTGGCGATACCGATAAAGCTGTTCATGATGCCCCACACCGTACCGAACAGACCGACGAACGGAGCCGTCGAGCCGATGGTGGCGAGGATGCCCGTGCCGCTGCTCATGTTGCGGCCACACGCGGCCACCAGGCGTTCAAGACGGAAGCTGACGCGCTCTTTGATGCCTTCTTTCTCGCGGCTATTGGCCGACAGGCGCATCTCTTCGAGGGCGTCCTGTACCAGCAAGTGAGCTAGCGTGCCTTCTTTACCGGCCGTCTCGCTGGCTTCTTTGAGGGTGCGGGCTTTTTTCAGTTGAGCGATTTCGATGCGCAGGCGGCGTTTGGCGCCCAGCACTTCGAAGCCTTTGGCAATCCAGATGGTCCAGGTAATGATTGAGGCGATGGCCAGGCCGATCATGACGATTTTGACAATAATGTCGGCGTTCTTGTACATGCCCCAAGGCGACAGATCGTGAGCCATGCCCAGGCTGTTGTCTTCTGCGGCAACGATCTGCGGCGCGTCATCGGCTGGAGCCACAACGCCTTCAGCCAAAGCAGGATCAGTTGCACCCGGCGTTGCAACAGGCGCCGGAGCGACAGATTCGGTTGCCGGCTGAAGGGCTGGAGTGGCAGGCTCGTCTGCAAAGGCCGCAGCGGGTGCCAGCAACAGGCTGAACATCAGCGCAGCTAGCCCGCGCCAAAGGCGTGTCGGGCTTAACAGCGGGGTTGGCGAAGCGTTGGGATGATTGCGTGTCATGCTAGCCGGACCTGAGAAAAGTAAGAAGGTTTTGCCCTACGACGCGTCTTAAGACCCAGGGCAATTGATGCGTTATTATTGCAAGTAATTCTTGTTAACAAAAGCAATAGCCTTTGTTTTTTTCGTAAGTCACTACCTTGGTAGTGCCTATCCACGTAGATTTGTAACAATTTGTTAGGAGTTTTGAGATGTCCAAACCCTCAGTACTCATTGCCGGATGCGGCGATATCGGCAGCCGTTTGGCCACTCAATTGCTGGACACAGGGTGGCAAGTCTATGGCCTCAGGCGCTCTGTTGAGCGGTTGCCAGCAGGTGTCACAGGCATCGCGGGCGATCTGTTCAGCGCACAGTGCCCCGCTCAGTGGCCTAAAGGTCAGATCGACTATGTGGTCTATAGCGCTGCCGCGACCGACCATGATGAGGCGGGTTATCAAGCCGCTTATGTCGACGGGCTGAAGCACACGCTGGCTTGGCTAAAACAAAACGGTCAGCAGCCAAAGCGCCTTTTGTTTGTCTCAAGCAGCGGCGTTTATGGTCAGAAAAATGGCGAATGGGTCGATGAAATGTCTCCTGCTCAAGCGTCCAGTTACTCGGGCCGGATCATGTTAGAGGCCGAGCAAGTAGCGCTGAAGAGTGGCATTCCTGCCAGCACTGTACGTTTGACCGGTATCTATGGCCCTGGCCGCGAGTGGATGCTGGGGCAGGTGCGCAAGGGTTACCGCGTGGCTGTCGATCCGCCGCTGTATGGCAACCGGATCCATGCGGATGATGCGGCCGGCTTACTGGCCTTCTTGCTTGATGCGGATTTGCAAGGCAAAACCCTGGACCACTGCTACATCGGCGTCGACAACGACCCGGCCCCGCTGGCAGAGGTGGTGGGATGGCTACGCGAGCGTCTGGGTGTGACGGCGTGGGCAGAAGAAGCCAGCGTACGCAGGGCGGGTAGCAAGCGTTGCAGCAATGCCCGCGCCAAAGCGTTGGGATGGGAGCCTCGGTACCCGAGCTACCGCGAAGGGTATGGGAGGCTGTTGACTGAGCTGTAAGCTGCAAGCTTGCGGCTTGCGGCTTGCGGCTTGCAGCTCGAGGTCAAGGCTTACAGCTGCTTTTCCAACAACCATTCCCGTTTGCCGGGATACAGCTGGGGCATTTCGTCAGGCTTTGCGGAGTCCAGGGCCTGGAATATTTCCAGTTGGCGACCTTTGCGTACGAAGATGTGGGCCGCCCCCACTTCGTCCTGTTGCAACCAAAGGCTGTCGTACTCGCCACTCATCGAAGCGCAGTCGCCAGCCAAACACAGGGCGTAAGCATTGGCATCGGGCAGTCCTTTCACTTGGCCATCTGCCAAAAAAGTCACTTGATTGCCCTGGCCCTTACCGCTGACCACACGCCACTGACCACCCAGATAAGCAGACTTGAGCGCATGTTCGAAATGCGTGCCCAAAGGCGCATCGCTTGCCAGATTAACGGTCGATCGCATGAATGATTGTCGAGGATCGCCATCGCCGGCCGCTTGGATCAGTTGGTTACCGTTGATGCTCAAGTCGGTAGACCCACTGCCATAAAAGCCGACCTGCCAGACGCCGTCTTTCTCAGGCATCAGCTTGCCTTCAACCCACTCGAATCCATTGGTGTAATTGGCTTTGGCTTTTTGGCTGTCGATATCCCATTCAAGGTTCGGCCCGTTAGCCAGCAAGGCTTCACGCAAGTTGCCGCCTTTAGCTGCTTGATCAATCGCTGCCTGGTTGATCCATACACCACTGATATCGCGAGCGGCGGGGTCGCTGGCACAGCCACCCAGAAAAATGGCAAGCAGTGACATAGCGAGCGCATTGCGCATGGTGGAATCCTTTTAAAGCGGGGGAAAGCGGGGGTTGGCGCAGCAGGAAGGCGCTGCGCCGAGGGGTGTTACTCAATGACCAGAATGGCGTCCATCTCAACCTGCGAACCTTTTGGCAACGCAGCAACGCCAATGGCAGCACGGGCCGGGTAAGGCTGTTCGAAGTACTGGCCCATGATTTCGTTGACCTTGGCGAAGTGGCTCAGGTCGGTCAGGAAGATGTTCAGTTTGACGATGTCTTTGAACGAACCACCTGCAGCCTCTGCCACGGACTTCAGGTTTTCGAACACCTGAATGGTCTGGGCTTCGAAGCCTTCAACCAGTTCCATGGTTTTTGGGTCCAACGGGATCTGACCGGACATGTAGACAGTATTGCCAGCTTTGATCGCCTGAGAGTAAGTACCGATAGCAGCAGGTGCCTTGTCGCTGGTGATAACAGTCTTGGACATGGGTGACTCCTTGTAATGGGATGGCTACGCACGCATACGTGTGATGCGAATAACCCCGGTTAGGGCGCGCAGTTTTTTGATCACGCGGGCCAGGTGCACGCGATCGTGCACGCTGACCACCAGTTGGACCACGCTGATACGACCATCGCGTTCGTCCATGCTGATTTTTTCGATGTTACCGTCCGCCGCATTGACGCTGCTGGCCAGCAACGCAATCAGGCCACGCTGGTGTTCCAGCTCGACGCGCAGCTCGACATTGAATTCGCCGGTGACATCCTTGGCCCACGAAAGCTGGATGCACTTTTCGGGGTTGTGCCGGATTTCACTGATATTGCGGCAGTTGTCCAGGTGCACCACCATGCCCTTGCCCGCAGACAGGTGACCCACAATTGGGTCGCCGGGGATCGGCGTGCAGCATTTCGCGTAGCTGAGCACCAAACCTTCTGTGCCGCGAATTGCCAGGGGCCCTTCAGGGCTTGGCAACTGGTCGCCTTCGCCCAGCAGACGGCGTGCAACGACATAGGCCATGCGGTTGCCCAGGCCAATGTCTTCAAGCAGGTCTTCGACCTGCTCCAGGCGGTATTCCTGAAGCATGGCCTGAATGCGCTCGGCCGGAATTTTGTCCAGCGCGCTGTTAAAGCCGTTGAGTACTTTGTTCAGCAGACGCTCACCCAAATTGACCGACTCGGAGCGGCGCTGCAATTTAAGCGCGTGGCGAATGTGCGTACGTGCCTTGCCGGTCACTACAAAGTTGAGCCAGGCCGGGTTTGGACGGGCGCCCGGGGCGCTGACAATCTCGACCGTGGAGCCACTTTGCAGCGGCTCGGACAGCGGCGCGAGTCGGCGATTGATCCGGCAGGCAATACAGCTGTTACCCACGTCTGTGTGCACCGCGTAGGCAAAGTCGACCGCTGTGGAGCCTTTGGGCAGCTCCATGATTCGACCTTTAGGCGTGAAGACATAAACCTCGTCCGGAAACAGGTCGATCTTCACGCTTTCGATAAATTCGAGCGAGTTGCCAGCGCGTTGCTGCATCTCCAGCACGCCTTTGACCCATTGCCGCGCTCGGGCATGAGTGCCCGTGTGCTGTTCGTCGCCACTGGATTTATACAACCAGTGGGCGGCAATGCCGTTGTTGGCCATTTCTTCCATTTCACGGGTACGGATCTGGATTTCAATCGGTACGCCGTGCATGCCAAACAGCGTGGTATGCAACGACTGGTAGCCGTTAGCTTTGGGGATGGCGATGTAGTCTTTGAAGCGTCCCGGCAATGGTTTGTACAAATTATGTACAGCACCCAGCACGCGATAGCAGGTATCGACCTTGTCGACGATGATCCGGAACGCGTAGACGTCCATGATTTCGTTGAAAGCCCGACGCTTGCCACGCATTTTTTTGTAAATGCCGTAGATGTGCTTCTGACGACCGCTGACTTCGCCCTGAATGCCATCAACGGCCAAACAGTGGCTCAGCGACTCTTCAATTTTGTTGACGATTTCTTTGCGATTACCCCGAGCACGTTTAACGGCTTGATAGATGCGCGCAGAGCGCATCGGGTACATCGCTTTAAAGCCGAGGTCTTCGAATTCGATTCGAATGCTGTGCATGCCCAGCCGATTGGCAATGGGTGCGTAGATTTCCAGGGTTTCCTTGGCAATCCGCCGACGCTTTTCGCCGGACAGCACTTCGAGGGTGCGCATGTTATGCAGGCGATCAGCCAGCTTCACCAAAATAACGCGGATATCCCGCGCCATGGCCATGGCCATTTTCTGGAAGTTTTCAGCTTGGGCTTCGGCCTTGGTTTCGAAGTTCATCTGAGTCAGCTTGCTGACTCCATCGACCAGTTCAGCCACAGTCTCGCCAAACTGCGAAACCAGTGCTTCCTTGGCAATGCCGGTGTCTTCGATCACATCGTGCAACATGGCGGCCATCAGACTTTGATGGTCCATGTGCATGTCGGCCAGGATATTGGCGACTGCCAGCGGATGCGTGACATAAGGTTCGCCGCTACGTCGGCGTTGGCCGTCGTGGGCTTGCTCTGCGTAGAAGTACGCTCGTCGGACCAGATTGACCTGATCCGCACTGAGGTAAGTCGACAAGCGATCGGCGAGGGCGTCTATGCTCGGCAAGAGGGAGCCTCCTGCCAAAACTGTGAACCCTTCGCCGTACTACGTCGACCGGGCATAGGCTTAGTTCGCCTCGTTGGACTCGTCCTCGAACGCTGCGAACAGCGGTTCGTCTTCGACGATTTCAGCGTTGGCGATAAACTCGTAGCTCATCAGGCCTGCAGCGATTTCACGCAGGGCAACGACGGTAGGCTTGTCGTTTTCCCACTCAACCAAAGGCTCTTTACCGCCTGTGGCCAGTTGACGGGCACGCTTGGTAGAGAGCATGACCAGCTCAAAGCGGTTATCCACGTGTTCTAGACAGTCTTCAACGGTTACGCGGGCCATGGTCTTCCTCGTAGCAAATGCAATATGCGCGCTGCCCGGATGGGCGAGCGGACTGAACAGTTTAAAAAATCACCAGCCATTAGGGAAGCGCTGATTTTTCAAGCCACGCTTCAAAACCTCTGTAAGCGCCAATGTAAGGCCCTTGCAGGGGTTTTGGGAAGCGCTGATTAACCCAGCAATTCAGCCAGTAATTTGCCAAAACGCTGCTGCTGACGTTTTTGCTGGAGCCGATTGGCGTGGAAAATGGACTTCAGATCTTCAAGGGCCAGCGCAAAATCGTCATTGATGATCAGGTAGTCGTAGTCGACATAGTGGCTCATTTCACTCACGGCTTCACGCATGCGCCCGTCAATGATTTCGTCGCTGTCCTGCCCGCGGTTATTCAGCCGCTCGCGCAGTGCTTGCTGACTCGGTGGCAGGATGAAGATCGAGCGGGCTTGCGGCATCAATTTGCGAACCTGCTCGGCGCCCTGCCAGTCGATTTCCAGAATGAGGTCGTGGCCTTCATCCAGCGTCTGTTGCAAGTAGCTCTGCGATGTACCGTAAAGGTTGCCGAAGACTTCAGCGCGCTCCAGGAAATCACCGTGTTCGATCATCTTCACGAACGCTTCGCGCGAGACGAAGTGATAGTTTTCGCCGTCTACCTCACCCGGACGCATAGCCCGGGTGGTGTGTGATACCGAAACGCGAATCTGCGGCTCCAGGTCGATCAGGGCTTTGACCAAGCTGGTCTTGCCTGCACCCGAGGGCGCAGAAACGATATAAAGGGTGCCAGTGCTGTGGGTCATGTCAGGGGAAGCCTTACTCAATATTCTGTACTTGTTCGCGCATTTGCTCGATCAACACTTTGAGGTTGACCGCCGCTTGGGTGCTGCGCGGGTCGAATGCTTTTGAGCCCAGTGTATTGGCCTCACGGTTAAGCTCTTGCATCAGGAAATCGAGACGTCGACCTGCAGCACCCGCAGACTTGAGCACGCGGCGCACCTCAAGAATATGGGTGCTCAAACGGTCGAGTTCTTCAGCGACATCGCTTTTTTGCGCAAGTAAAACCATTTCTTGCTCAAGGCGCTGGGGATCAAGCTCGGCTTTCATGTCAGCAAAGCGATCAAGCACCTTTTGACGCTGGGTAGCGAGCATCTGCGGCACTAATTCACGCAGGGTTTCGACATCGCTTTCAATCGCGGTCAAGCGGTCGCTGATCAAGCGCGCCAACTCCGCACCTTCGCGCTCACGGCCGTTTTTCAGCTCTTGCAAACCTTGCTTGAACAGCGCCAGCGCCTGCGCGTTGAGCGCTTGCGGGTCATTGGCATCCGCGACCAGTACACCGGGCCATGCCAGCACTTCGAGCGGATTGAGTGGCGCAGGCTGCTTGATCAGACCAGCGATGGTCTCAGCGGCGGCCACCAATTGCGCGGCACGCTCACGGTCGACCTGCAGCGGCTTGCCTGTAGTTTCCTCAGTGAAACGCAAGGTGCATTCCAGTTTTCCCCGAGAAATACCTTGGCGCAGCGCTTCACGCACGGCACCTTCCAGGTCACGAAACGATTCAGGCAGGCGCAGGTGCGGCTCCAGGTAGCGGCTGTTGACCGAGCGCAACTCCCAGCTCAGGGTGCCCTGAGTGCCGGCGCTTTCGACGCGGGCAAAGGCGGTCATGCTATGCACCATGGACGGTACCTCGCGATTCAATGAATTAAGCCTGACGGCTATTTAGGCGGCGGATTGTAACGCAGTGCGACGGGCTGTCCCAAATGACGTCCGTCGCAAAGGTACATCCATGATGAGTGTGCCCAACCTGGGCAGCTACAAGGTGGCTCTTAGGGGTTCAAGCTAGAGGTGCTCTGCCCCACAGCCAACCCGGCGCGAATCGCAGCCAGTGCCGCCTGATAATAAGCTTTACCGTCGGGCGACTCGGCAAAGGTGACGAATTCTTCCAGCTCAGGGTCAGACAGGTCGCGATACACGTAGAGCAACGTGTTATCCAGTTCGCCGCCAATTTGCTCCATCAAGCGCTGGCGCTGACTATTGAGCATGCCGGGTGCCAAACCACCCCCCAATATGCCCGGAATCATTGCACTCAAGCTGTCTGCTGCAACACCCGCGATGGCCAACGTGATTTCTGCACCCGCTTCGCGGGCCGGCAATGCCCGGGACAAATGATTAATCAGCAACTGACGAGTGGCGCTGGCCTCAATGCGTGGCAAGCCTCGTGCATGTTTGGCCAGTTGATCGGGACGCGTGGCGAGCAGTTCCGCCGCCACAATTTTGCGGCCCAAGGGCGATTGAAAAAAGCTCAGTGCAGGGTTGGGGTTTGGCAGATTGTTGCGCATCTGCTCTTTGGCCCGCTTATCCATAGCGTCAGGGTCAAAGCGCTGGTTGCTGTTATTCATCAAAGCCTGATAGACAGCGGGCGGTAACGTAGTGCGGTAACGCTCCTGGGTGGCGCTGAGCGCATCATTGAAATGCGCGCGTTGCTCTGGCCAACCAGCGACCTGAAACAGATCATCGAAGCTGTCTGCCCATGCGGGTAACGTACACAACATCATTAAAACGAATAACAAACGGCGCATGGGGGACTCCTGTCAGCAAGGCGCTATTGTCCGGGTGTGGCGTAGGACTTGTCGAGAATCCTGTTACCCAAGCAGTTTTAAATGTCGGGCCAACTATTTACACATTGTCAGCTAGACGGAGCTGTCAGATTTTAAGGGCTGTGGATATTATGCGGCGCATGCAAATACCCTCTGATCATCCGCTGTTGCTACGCATTGTCGACGACCTGTACGCGCAGGGATGGTCACAGCAAAACATTTTTCTGCCCGAGGCTTTGACCCTCGAACTGGCGGCTGAGTGCCACAAACGTTCTGCCGAGGGTGAATTGACCCCGGCGGCAGTCGGGCGCGGTCTTACCCAAGAGGTTCGAGAGGGTATACGCGGCGACCATATTCAATGGCTGGAGCCGGGAGAGGCTCTAGCCTGCGACAGTTATTTAGGCTTGATGGAAAGCCTGCGGATCGCCATGAATCGCAGGCTTTTTTTGGGCCTGGAAGACTTCGAAAGTCACTTCGCGCTTTATCCGCCAGGTGCGTTTTACCTTAAACACCTTGATCGTTTCCGCGATGATGACCGGCGCATGGTGTCGGCCGTCGTGTACCTCAATCAAGCGTGGTTGCCCGAGCACGGCGGCCAGTTGCGCATGTACCTTGAAGACAACGTCGATTACGACGTACTGCCGACCGGCGGCAGTCTGGTCGTGTTTATGTCAGGCGAAGTCCCTCACGAAGTCATGCCCGCCACCCGAGACCGCCTGTCATTGACCGGCTGGTTTCGCCGCCGCGCCACTGAGGTGGTGATATGAGCCAAAAACTGTTGGTCAGCCGCTGCCTGCTGGGTCATCGAGTGCGCTACGACGGCGGTGCCAGCGGCCCTTATGCACAGCTGGCCCTGTGGCAAGACCAGGGCCGGGTTATTGCCTTGTGCCCGGAAGTTGCAGGCGGGTTACCCACACCCCGTGCGGCGGCTGAAATTCCCGGTGGTCAAGGCGCTCAAGTGCTCAAAGGCTTTGCGCCAGTGATCACCACGGACGCCGAGGATGTCACCGCCGCCTTTGTGTCGGGTGCACAACAAGCCTTGGCACTGGTAAGGCAGCACGGCATCCGCATCGCGATCCTCAAGGCCAACAGTCCGTCTTGCGGCAATGTTCTGACCTATGACGGCACCTTCAGCGGGGTCAAAGTCAAGGGGCAGGGCGTAACGGCAGCGCTGCTGACGCAAGCCGGCGTGCAGGTGTTCAACGAATTGCAGTTGGCAGAAGCCGCTCAAGCGTTAGCGACGCTTGAGTCGCTGGCGAAGGCTGCTACGAAGATTGAGTTCAGGTAACATTCGCTACCACTTTGCCCAGGGATATTACGATGACAGACAAGCCTAAAACGCAGCCTTCGGACACGGCTGAAAGTGCCGATTCAGCACTGCACCATATCGTTGACGGCTTTTTACACTTTCACCACGAGATCTTTCCCGAACAAGAAGCCTTCTTCAAGAAACTCGCCACAGCGCAAACTCCGCGGGCAATGTTTATTGCGTGCGCCGATTCGCGAATCGTCCCCGAGCTGATCACTCAAAGTGCCCCGGGAGACCTGTTTGTCACCCGCAACGTCGGTAATGTCGTCCCGCCCTACGGCCAGATGAACGGTGGTGTTTCCACCGCCATTGAGTACGCAGTACTGGCGCTTGGCGTGCAGCACATCATCATTTGCGGGCATTCGGATTGCGGCGCAATGCGCGCGGTATTGAACCCCGCTAGCCTGAAAAAGATGCCCACGGTTAAAGCCTGGTTACATCACGTAGAAGTGGCGAAAACCATGGTGCAGGAGAACTGCAACTGCGCCAATGAAGCAGAAAGCATGCACGTGCTGACCGAAGAGAACGTGATTGCCCAGTTGCAGCATTTGCGTACACACCCGTCGGTGGCATCACGCATGGCCAACGGGCAGCTGTTCATTCACGGCTGGGTATACGACATCGAAACCAGCGAGATCAAAGCGTACGATGCCGACAAAGGGGCATTCCTGCCGCTGGATGGCACCAGCCCAATCCCGAGTGCAACGCCTAAAGCGCGGTTCTGACGCAATCGGTCAAAACGTCAGACCAACGCCTAATTGCTTGGACATGCACGGCCATTGGCTCCATGCCGTGCCTGTGTCCGGGCTGACGAGTTTTTTACGGTAGGCTTCGACCGCTTCCAGGGCAAAGTTCTCGTCGTCGAGCATCTCATCGACCGCGAGGTGTACGGCTTCGTCCAGCTGATTGGCAAACGCTTCACCGATCAATTGGTGGGCGATGATATTGGCCACGGTCGTGTCCAGCGGTATCAAAGGCTGACCGAAATGCTTGATGTAGACGTCATTGACCTCTTCGACAAGCCGATGCGCCAGATACGCTTCGTCCAGCAAAGCCTCAAGCCCTTCGTGGCCCTTAAGCAACGCTTGATCATCGGTAAAATAGTGCTCGGCGATGCGCAGTACCGGGGTAATTTGCGATTCGATACCGGCCTTGTGTGCCACATCATTGGCAGCATCAAGCAAATCGGGCACTTGCTCGATGTAGGCGCTGACAAAACGCGTCATGACTTCATTTTTGTCGAAATCAGGCAGTTCAATCGCGGTATGAAGCTGCGGCAATTGCGTGGCCAAATGCTTGGCGAGCAGGCCCGTTGTTGCCTCATGTGTTTGGGCACACAAGATCTGCGCACGGATGGCGGCGGTGTTCATGGGAACTCCAGGGGAGGGACGCTAGACAGGGAAGAACTTTAAAAATAGCCCTTAAAACGCAAAGGGTGTTTTTCAGGGGCAGTATTGTTATTCATTTTGTGACGCGATAGTGAGTGCCATTTGTCGATGTGGCCTTATTTGGCTGATTTAACCCCTCTCAGTGCAGGGTTTATGTCGCTGTCTATACTCGTGTCTAGATACCGATTTTCGATGATGCCCGACTGCCCGAGCAGACGAGGCCAGGCGCCCAAACCGCCCCCTTGTAAAAATAGCTGGCACCCAGGCATAGACCGGCGCACTAACAAGAAAAGCCAAGGGGAACACCGCGATGCGACATCCAAACCTATGGATGGGGCTGTTGTTGTGGTCAGTTTTCAACCCGGCCTACGCTGCTTGGACGGTGAACATGTCACCGGGCGCGACCGAGGTCAGCCACGCCGTATTCGATCTGCACATGACCATCTTCTGGATCTGTGTGGTCATCGGCATCATTGTGTTTGGGGCCATGCTGTGGTCAATAATCGCTCACAGACGCTCGACCGGGCAGCAAGCGGCGACGTTTCATGAGAGCACCAAGGTTGAAATTCTGTGGACGGTCGTGCCCCTGATCATCCTTATCGTGATGGCCATCCCGGCTACCAGAACCCTGATCAACATTTACGACAACAGTGATTCGGATATCGACATCCAGATCACGGGTTATCAGTGGAAGTGGCATTACAAATACTTGGGCCAAGACGTCGAGTTCTTCAGCAATCTGGCCACCCCTGCTGATCAAATCCGCAATCAGGCCCCCAAAAGCGAACATTACCTGCTTGAAGTGGATGAGCCGCTGGTGCTGCCCATTGGCGCCAAAATTCGTTTTCTAGTGACCTCCGCCGACGTGATCCACTCGTGGTGGGTGCCGGCGTTTGCGGTCAAACGCGATGCCATTCCGGGATTTATCAACGAGGCCTGGACCCGCGTCGAAAAACCTGGTCTGTATCGCGGTCAGTGCGCCGAATTGTGCGGTAAGGATCACGGATTTATGCCCATCGTGGTGGACGTCAAAACCCGCCCCGACTACGACGCCTGGCTTGCTGAGCGTAAAGCCCAGGCTGCGCAGCTCAAGGAACTGACCAGCAAAGAATGGACCCTTGAGGAACTGATGGCCCGGGGTGACAAGGTGTATCACACCACCTGCACGGCCTGTCATCAGGCAGAAGGCCAGGGCCTGCCGCCGATGTTCCCCGCGCTCAAAGGCTCGCCCATTGCCATTGGCCCTAAAGAAGACCATCTGCACCGCGTGTTCTTTGGCAAGCCGGGCACCGCGATGGCCGCTTTCGGCAAGCAACTCTCAGAAGTCGATATTGCCGCGGTGGTGACGTACGAACGTAACGCTTGGGGCAACAATAAAGGCGACATGGTGACCCCAAAAGACGTGCTGGCGCTCAAACAGGCGCAAGGCAAATGAGCCGGCGGGCGCGCAACGACCTATGGCCCTTTGCAGGAGTCAGGACATGAGTGCGGTTATCGACGATCACACAGCGGCTGACCACGCCCACGGCCCGGCAAAAGGCCTTATGCGCTGGGTACTGACCACCAATCATAAAGACATTGGCACGCTGTACCTGTGGTTCAGTTTCTGCATGTTTTTGCTGGGTGGCTCATTTGCCATGGTGATTCGTGCCGAGCTGTTCCAGCCAGGCTTACAGATTGTCGAACCAGCGTTCTTCAACCAGATGACCACCATGCACGGCTTGATCATGGTGTTTGGCGCAGTGATGCCGGCGTTTGTGGGGCTGGCCAACTGGATGATCCCGTTGATGATCGGCGCACCCGACATGGCCCTGCCGAGGATGAACAACTTCAGCTTCTGGCTGCTGCCTGCGGCCTTTTTAATGCTGGTCTCGACGCTCTTAATGGCCGGAGGCGGGCCGAATTTTGGCTGGACGTTCTATGCGCCTTTATCCACCACCTACGCACCCGAAAGCGTGACTTATTTTATTTTTGCCATCCATTTGATGGGCATTAGCTCCATCATGGGCGCGATCAACGTCATTGCGACCATTCTCAACCTGCGCGCCCCCGGCATGACGCTGATGAAAATGCCGCTGTTCGTCTGGACGTGGCTGATCACAGCCTTCTTGTTAATTGCCGTGATGCCAGTGCTGGCAGGCGTGGTGACCATGATGTTGATGGACATCCATTTCGGCACCAGCTTCTTCAGTGCCGCGGGTGGCGGTGACCCGGTGTTGTTCCAGCATGTGTTCTGGTTTTTTGGTCATCCCGAGGTGTACATCATGATTCTGCCGGCGTTCGGGGCTATTAGCGCGATCATTCCAACCTTCTCGCGTAAACCTCTCTTCGGCTACACCTCAATGGTTTATGCCACGGCGAGCATTGCTTTTCTGTCGTTCATTGTTTGGGCTCACCATATGTTTGTGGTGGGCATTCCACTCGTCGGTGAGCTGTTCTTTATGTATGCCACGTTACTGATCGCGGTGCCGACCGGGGTCAAGGTGTTCAATTGGGTCAGCACCATGTGGCAAGGCTCGCTGACGTTTGAGACACCTATGCTGTTCGCCGTGGCCTTTGTGATTTTGTTCACCATCGGTGGTTTTTCCGGGTTGATGCTGGCCATCGCCCCTGCTGACTTCCAGTACCACGACACTTACTTCGTGGTGGCGCATTTCCACTACGTACTGGTGCCCGGCGCCATCTTCGGGATCTTCGCTTCGACCTACTACTGGCTGCCGAAGTGGACCGGCCACATGTATGACGAAACCTTGGGCAAGCTGCATTTCTGGCTGTCGTTTGTGGGCATGAACCTGACCTTCTTCCCCATGCATTTTGTGGGACTGGCGGGCATGCCGCGCCGGGTTCCGGACTACAACCTGCAATTTGCCGACTTCAACATGGTGTCGTCGATTGGTGGGTTTATGTTTGGCACGACGCAGCTGTTATTCCTGTTTATCGTCATCAAATGCATTCGCGGAGGTCCGAAAGCGCCCGCCAAACCGTGGGACGGTGCTGAAGGCCTGGAGTGGAGCGTGCCTTCGCCCGCGCCCTATCACACCTTTACGACACCGCCCCGGATTGATTGAGTGCTTGGCTTAAAGGCCCCTCACCCTAACCCTCTCCCGGAGGGAGAGGGGACTAAAAGCAAAGCAGATTTGCGCAGCGCCACAGATCAAGCTCCCTCTCGCCATGGGAGAGGGGACTAAAAGCAAAGCAGATTTGCTGCAATGCCACAGATCAAGCTCCCTCTCTCCACGGGAGAGGGGACTGAAAGCAAGGCAGATTTGCGCAATGCCACAGATCAAGCTCCCTCTCGCCAGGGAGAGGGGACTAAAAGCAAAGCAGATTTGCTGCAATGCCACAGATCAAGCTCCCTCTCGCCACGGGAGAGGGGACTGAAAGCAAAGCAGATTTGCGCAATGCCACAGATCAAGCTCCCTCTCGCCAGGGAGAGGGGACTAAAAGCAAAGCAGATTTGCTGCAATGCCACAGATCAAGCTCCCTCTCTCCACGGGAGAGGGGACTGAAAGCAAGGCAGATTTGCGCAATACCACAGATCAAGCTCCCTCTCCCTCCGGGAGAGGGTTGGGGTGAGGGGCTTTTGGGAGTAGATCATGAACACGTCAACGCCGATCAAACGCCTGGTATTACGCCTGTCACTCATGGTGGTGGTGATGTTTGCTTTCGGCTTTGCATTGGTGCCGATCTACGACGTGATGTGCAAAGCCTTCGGCATTAATGGCAAAACCGCTGGCCAATATGAAGGTGTGCAAGTGGTTGATCCGAGTCGTCAGGTGCGGGTGCAGTTTTTAGCCACCAATAACGTCAACATGGTGTGGGAGTTCTACCCCAAGGGCGATCAATTAGTGACCAACCCCGGGGCGGTCAACGAGATGATCTTTGTCGCCTTCAACCCCTCTGACCACCCAATGAAAGCTCAGGCGATACCCAGTATCTCGCCTGCCGAAGCGGCTCAATATTTTCACAAGACCGAATGCTTCTGCTTTACCCAGCAAACCCTGCAACCGGGCGAGCGGATCGAAATGCCCGTACGTTTTATTGTCGACCGCGACATGCCCAAGGAAGTGAAGCACCTGACGCTGGCTTACACGCTGTTTGATATCACCGCTGCCCGATAGGAGGACGCGCCATGGCAAGTCACGATCACTACTACGTGCCGGCCCAAAGCAAGTGGCCCATCATCGCCACGCTGGGGTTGTTGGTCACGGTGTATGGCCAGGCGACCTGGTTTAACGACCTGAAGGCGGCGCGGCCCGAGTCCCATGGCCCATTGCTGTTTTTTATCGGCGGCCTGATCGTGGCCTTCATGCTATTTGGCTGGTTTGGCGCGGTGGTTAAAGAGAGCCGCGCCGGACTTTACAGCGCTCAACTGGATCGCTCGTTTCGATGGGGCATGACCTGGTTTATCTTTTCCGAAGTGATGTTCTTCGTGGCCTTCTTCGGCGCGCTGTTTTATGTGCGGCATTTTTCCGGCCCTTGGCTGGGGGGCGAAGGCAGCAAAGGGGTGACGCATATCCTCTGGCCAGATTTTCAATTCACTTGGCCGCTGCTGCATACCCCAGACCCCGCGCTTTATCCCCCACCCAAGGGCACCATCAGCCCGTGGGGCTTGCCGCTGCTCAACACCGTGTTGCTGGTCACTTCCAGTATCACCCTCACGCTGGCGCATCACGCCCTGAATAAAGGTCAGCGCGAAAAGCTGAAATTCTGGCTCGGTGTGACCGTGTTGCTGGGCATCGGATTTTTAGGGTTTCAGGCTGAGGAATATCTACACGCTTACAAGGAACTGGGGCTGACGCTGGGCTCCGGCGTTTATGGCGCCACCTTCTTTATGCTCACCGGCTTTCATGGTGCGCACGTCACCATTGGTGCCCTGATCTTACTGGTGATGCTGATTCGCATCGCTCGCGGACACTTCAATGCCGAGCATCAGTTCGGTTTTCAGGCGGCGACCTGGTACTGGCATTTTGTAGACGTGGTGTGGCTCGGCTTGTTTCTGTTCGTTTATGTGTTGTGAGTGGGGGTGCCCATGTCGCACTTTCGCCCTGGAATGTTGCCCACGCTGGTCGTCATGGCGTTGCTGCCCGTATTGGTGTCACTGGGCTTTTGGCAGCTAAGCCGTGCTGAGCAAAAACGCGTGCTGTTGACCCGCTATGCCGAACACCAGCACGCCGCACCGCTGACAGTGGATCAAGTCATGGCCAGCGTTGAGCCGGTGTTTCGACGGGTGCAGTTGCGCGGGCATCTCGACGCCGAGCACAGCCTGTTGCTGGACAACCGAATACGAGACGGTCGGCCCGGCGTCGAACTGCTGCAACCGTTTCAAGATCAAGGCAGTGGGCAATGGGTTCTGCTCAATCGCGGCTGGCTGCCGTGGCCCAATCGCCGTACGCCACCGGTATTTAGTACGCCGCAAAACACGCTTGATGTTTTGGGCTGGGTGTATGAATCGCCTGGCGCGGTGTTCCAGTTACAGGCTGATCCACTGGCCGCACCGTGGCCGCGTCTCATCACGGCGGTAGCGCCCGCCGCTCTCTGGGCTGAACTGGGCCGCGAAGGCTTTGCCGATGAAGTGCGTATCGCGCCAGGCGTTGGCGCGTATCAAGCCGACTGGCCACTGATATCCACAGGCATGGGCCCGGAAAAGCACACCGCCTATGCCGTGCAATGGTTCGCGATGGCGCTGGCGTTGCTGGGGCTGTTTGGGTACTTCGGTTGGCACCATGCGCAGGAGAAACCTCATGACAAGCGCCAGCAATCACTCTGATATCACTCGCTCGCCCAACCCTGCCAAGCGGCGGCGCGGACGTTTGCAATTGCTCCTGATTTTGCTGCTCACCCTTGGCCCTATGGTGCTGGCCACGAGTATGTACATGCTCAAATTCTGGGTGCCCGACAGCCGCAGCTATCACGGCGAACTGATTGGCAACGGGCAAGGCCGCGCAGCGTTGGGCGTCACCAGCGATGAACAGCGCTGGCAGTTACTGGTGACCGCCCCGCAAGGGTGCGACCGGGATTGCCAGCAGTTGGTGTATCTGGCCCGTCAACTCCAAATCGGCCTGGGCCGCGATGCCTCACGGGCGACCCATGCGCTGGCGGTGGGGCAGCCGGTAGACGCGGCTTACGCCACCCGGTTGCAACGTGAATACCCGCAACTGCAGCGCTATACCCTGCACGTGCCGACTTATACACAGAGCGCAGAAGGCAATGGCTCTGCGCAACTGTGGATCGTCGATCCCCACGGCAATTTGGTGTTGCGCTACGACCCTCAGGTCAAGGGCAAAGACGTGCTCACAGATCTGCGCCACCTGCTCAAGCTGTCCAATATCGGATAGGGAGGCCATGTCATGGCCAAAGCCGGATTTCGCCTTGCCCTGTTGGCCACATTAGTGGCCCTGTTGGTCGTGTTGCTCGGTGCCTACACCCGACTGACCCATTCAGGCTTGGGTTGTCCGGACTGGCCGGGCTGTTACGGGTTTATCAGCGTGCCCAGCACAGACGCGCAATTGGTCCATGCCGAACTGCATTTCCCCCAGGCGCCGGTTGAGGCTGCAAAAGGATGGAGCGAGATGGTTCACCGCTATTTCGCCGGCACCCTTGGGTGTCTGATCCTGTGGTTGGCTGTACGCGCCTGGAAACAGAGAAAACGGCATGATCAGCCGCTGAAACTGCCGCTGTTTATTCTGCTCGTGGTGATCATCCAGGCAGCATTTGGCATGTGGACCGTGACACTGAAATTATGGCCACAAGTGGTCACAGCGCATTTGTTGGGAGGTTTTGCGACCTTAAGTCTGCTGTTTTTGCTGACCTTGCGCTTGTCCGGATGGCTGCCTGCTCTGGCCATACCACGACGCTTGCAGCGTTGGGCGACGGCGGGTCTGGTGCTGGTCATCCTGCAAATTGCGCTGGGAGGCTGGGTCAGTTCCAACTATGCCGCCGTGGCTTGCGTCGATCTGCCGACCTGTCATGGTCAGTGGTGGCCAGCTGCCGATTTCACCAATGGCTTCCATCTGACCCAACACATCGGCCCCAATTATCTGGGCGGTCAATTGGACAGCGAAGCACGCACGGCCATTCACCTCGCTCACCGACTCGGGGCGGTCCTGCTGACGTTGGCATTGGTCGGGCTGGCCTGGCAACTGCGCAAAGTTGGCATGCCACGATTGGCCGGGCTTGTGCTGCTGGTCCTAGCCATACAAATAAGCCTGGGATTGAGCAATGTATTGTTCGGCCTGCCTTTGGCCTTGGCGGTGGCACACAACGCGGGTGGGGCTGCCTTGATGCTCACACTGGTGCTGGTCAACTACCACGCACGCACGGTGTTAGTCCGGGCCAAGAGCGGACACTTTCTGCAATGGGCGTAGGTGCTGTACCGTTGCGCTTAATCGATGACTACCCAGTGTTGAACCTTATGACTAAAACGCAAAAAACTGTCTATATCCTCGTCGCGTTGGTGGCTTTGGTCATGGGCCTGACGTTTAACAAAATGATGTCGAGCCAACAGCAAGGCGATAACACGTCATTGATTGATGCCGGAATCATTTTGCTGCCGCAAAGCCGTCAATTGCCGGCTATTGAAATGACTAACCAGGACGGCCAGCCGGTGGCAATCAATGAGCTGAAAGATAAATGGAGCCTGCTTTTTTTTGGCTACACCTTCTGCCCGGACATCTGCCCGACCACCCTCGCACAGCTGCGCCAGATCAAAAGCGAACTGCCGGAAGCTGTAAGGGACAAGGTGCAGATTGTGCTGGTCAGCGTCGACCCGAACCG
The DNA here is from genome assembly GCF_045062345.1 of Pseudomonas sp. 2024-210. Lineage (NCBI taxonomy): Bacteria > Pseudomonadati > Pseudomonadota > Gammaproteobacteria > Pseudomonadales > Pseudomonadaceae > Pseudomonas > Pseudomonas sp. 2024-210. Next base: position 315,776 of record NZ_JBJGEJ010000003.1, read on the forward strand.
TGATACGCCCAAGCAGCTCAAGCAATACCTGGGCTATTTCGATCCGCAGTTTGTGGGCCTGACGCCGAGATCCATTGATGAACTGCAAACCGTGGCGAATGCGCTGAGCATTCCGTTTATCCCGGCGGACACCAGCAAGCCGGGTTATACCGTTGATCACAGCGGCAATTTGGCGCTGATCGGGCCGGACGGCACACAGCGAGGGTTTATCCGAGCACCGCTCAACACCCAGAAAATGGTCGCCCAATTACCGGAGTTGGTGCAGAGAAAATAAAGGAGAGAGTTGTAGTCGCTGCCGCAGGTTGCGACAGCGACTACAAAGTTATGCTTAGAACGCGGGAACGATAGCGCCTTTGTACTTCTCGTTAATGAACGCTTTCACTTCCGGGCTGTGCAGTGCGGCAACCAGCTTTTTCATGGCGTCCGAATCTTTGTCATCCGGGCGCGCCACCAAAATATTCACGTAAGGCGAATCGCTGCCTTCGATGACCAGCGCATCTTTTTTAGGGTCAAGTTTGGCTTCCAGCGCGTAGTTGGTGTTGATCAGCGCCAGATCGACCTGGGTCAGCACACGTGGGATGGTGGCCGCTTCCAGCTCTCGGAATTTCAGACCTTTAGGGTTTTCGTTGATGTCTTTGACCGTGGACAGGATATTGGTCGAGTCCTTGAGCTTGATCAGACCGGCTTTGTCCAGCAACAGCAAGGCACGACCGCCGTTGGTGGCGTCGTTCGGGATCACAACCGTAGCGCCGTCTGGCAGTTCGTCCAGCTTCTTGTATTTGCTGGCGTAAGCACCCAGCGGCTCAAGGTGAACAGCTGCAACGCTGATCAGGTTTGTGCCCTTGGCTTTGTTGAACTCAGTCAGGTACGGCTGGTGCTGGAAGAAGTTAGCGTCCAGACGCTTTTCGGCCACTTGCACGTTTGGCTGAATGTAGTCGGTAAAGACCTTAACTTTTAGGTCCACGCCTTCTTTGGCCAGCGCGGGTTTCACGAACTCCAGGATTTCAGCGTGAGGTACCGGGGATGCGGCGACCGTCAGCGTGTCCGCGGCATGAACTGAAAACGCCGCAACAGCGGCCACAGCAGCAATTAACTTCTTCATTCAGCAACTCCTTATGAACACCTGATTTCAGGCGCCTGCCAGCATGAAGCTGGCGGTTACGTTTATTAACGAGAGGTCGCGCTTATTTGCGCGAAAAGTGCACCACCAGTCGATCACCAACGGTTTGCAGAATCTGCACCAGAATCAGCAACAGCACGACCGTGACGATCATGACGTCCGTCTGGAAGCGTTGATAGCCGAAGCGGATGGCCAGATCACCCAGCCCCCCTGCGCCGACCACGCCCGCCATCGCGGTGTAACCCACCAAAGTAATGGCCGTCACGGTAATCGCCGCATAGATGCCAGGGCGCGCTTCAGGCAACAAAGCACTGGTAATAATCTGACGCGTGCTCGCGCCCATGGCCTGCGTGGCTTCAATGATGCCGCGGTCCACTTCACGCAGCGCCGTCTCTACCAGACGGGCGAAGAAGGGTGTCGCGCCCACTACCAACGGAGGAATGGCACCGGCAACGCCCAGCGAGGTGCCGGTAATCAATACCGTCAGCGGGATCATCACAATCAGCAGGATGATGAACGGCAACGATCGCAGAATATTTACCACCAGCGACAGCACCGAATACACGGCCTTTTGCTCGAACAGCTGGCGCGGACTACACAGAAACAGCAGCACGCCCAACGGCAGACCGAGCAGGATGGTGAACAGCAGCGAGCCGCCGAGCATCATCAAGGTGTCACCCGTGGCCAGCCAGATTTCAAGCCAGTCAATATTGGCGAAGAAGCTCAATAGGGATTCCATTAGCGCAGCACCTCCATATGAACGTCAGCCGCTGTGAAGCGCGCAAATGCGGCCTCCATGTCGCCACCGGTGATGGCGAGGGTCAGTTGCCCATAAGGGGTGTCTTTGATGCGGTCGATGCGACCCGCCAAAATGCTGTAGTCCACACCTGTTTCGCGAGCAATAGTACCCAGCAACGGTGCGTAGGTGGCTTCGCCCTGGAAAGTAAGGCGCACGATGCGACCCGGTACATGGGCAAAATCGTCGCGCTGCTCACTTTCGTCGATTTGTTCATCTTCCTGCACAAAACGCTTGGTCGTCGGGTGGGTGGGGTGCAAGAACACTTGCGACACCGGGCCTTGCTCGACGATCACGCCCGCGTCCATCACCGCCACTTCATCGCACACACGACGGATCACATCCATCTCGTGGGTGATCAGCACAATGGTCAACTTCAGTTCGCGATTGATCTCAGCCAGCAGTTGCAACACAGAGGCCGTGGTTTGCGGGTCGAGGGCACTGGTGGCCTCGTCGCACAGCAATACTTTGGGCTTGGTGGCCAACGCACGGGCAATACCCACGCGCTGTTTTTGGCCGCCTGACAGCTGCGCCGGGTATTTATTGGCATGGTCGGACAAACCCACTCGCGCCAGCAACTCAGCCACGCGCGCGTCAATGGCGCTGCGGTACAACTCACCAGCCAGCACCAGAGGCATCGCGACATTCTCCGCAACGGTCTTGGACGCCAGCAGGTTGAAGTGCTGGAAGATCATGCCCACTTGTTGGCGAAAACGCCGCAGGCCTTTGGCATCCATCGCCGTCACGTCTTCATTGTCGACAATGATTTGCCCGCCGCTCGGCGTTTCGAGGCGGTTAATCAGACGCAGCAGGGTACTTTTACCCGCACCGGAGTGGCCAATCAGGCCAAACACCTGGCCGCTCTCAACACGCAATGTCGTGGAGTGCAGCGCGGGAATGTCCTTACCGGCGACCCGGTAAGTTTTATGAACGTTATGGAACTCAATCACGTAGCGAACCTTGTGGGGCGCGAAAATAGAAGTCAGCGGTAAGCCGGGCGCGCATTTTAGCCTGTCCGTATAGAGGTTCTTAGCATTTATTTGCGCTTGAACCTTTGATTTGGCAATAAGACGACTAAAGGTCAGAAAAAAGGAACGACGCCAGACACTATCAGTCACTAGTTGAGCAACTCGTATCCCGCCTCGGGAAATTGTCTGGAAGGCCCAAACCGTGGGGCTTTCGCCAACAAGGAGTTATGTCTGATGAGCAACAAAAAACCGTCTTCCGGCAAGAGCCAAATGGCCGGGACCGACACCCTGGATCGTAGTAACACCAACGTCAAACTCGACAGCCTCGAAACCTTTCGTGACGATGCAACGGATCAAGCGTTGCGTACCAATCAGGGGGTGAAGATTGCTGATAACCAAAACACCCTGAAGGCTGGCGCTCGCGGCCCGTCGTTGCTGGAAGATTTCATCATGCGTGAAAAAATCACGCATTTTGACCACGAGCGTATTCCAGAGCGCATCGTGCATGCCCGAGGCACGGGTGCACATGGCTACTTTGAGACGTATAAATCCCACAGTGCCCTGACCAAAGCCGGTTTCCTGCAAGACCCGGGCAAAAAAACGCCTGTTTTCGTACGCTTTTCGACAGTACAAGGCCCTCGGGGCTCCGGCGATACGGTGCGGGATGTACGTGGATTCGCGGTCAAGTTTTTCACCGACGAAGGCAACTTCGATCTGGTCGGCAACAATATGCCGGTATTTTTCATTCAGGATGCGATTAAGTTTCCCGACTTCGTGCACGCGGTTAAACCAGAGCCCCATAACGAAATCCCCACCGGAGGCTCTGCCCACGACACCTTCTGGGACTTTGTCTCGCTGGTACCCGAGTCAGCGCACATGGTGATTTGGGCCATGTCTGACCGCGCCATTCCTAAAAGCCTACGCAGCATGCAAGGTTTCGGCGTCCACACCTTTCGGCTGATCAATGCTGAGGGCAAGTCCAACTTCGTCAAATTCCATTGGCGTCCTAGTGCGGGCACCTGTTCGTTAGTGTGGGACGAAGCGCAAAAACTGGCAGGCAAAGACACCGATTACCATCGCCGAGATCTGTGGGAGTCGATTGAAACCGGCGATTATCCTGAATGGGAATTCGGCGTTCAGATCATTTCGGAGGAAGACGAGCATAAATTCGACTTCGACATTCTTGATCCGACCAAATTGATCCCCGAAGAACTGGTACCGATCACTCCGCTGGGCAAGATGGTGCTTAATCGCAACCCCGATAACTTCTTCGCAGAGACCGAGCAGGTCGCGTTTTGCCCAGGGCACATCGTGCCGGGTATCGACTTCTCCAATGATCCGCTGCTGCAAGGCCGTCTTTTCTCGTATACCGATACGCAGATCAGCCGTTTGGGTGGGCCGAACTTCCACGAAATCCCGATCAACCGGCCTGTTGCGCCTTTTCACAATAACCAGCGTGATGCCCAGCATCGCAGCACGATCCATAAGGGCCGTGCGTCCTACGAGCCTAACTCCATTGATGGCGGTTGGCCGAAAGAAACCCCACCCGCCGCCCAAGATGGGGGCTTTGAAAGCTACCCGGAACGCATCGACGCCAACAAGATTCGTCAGCGCAGCGACTCATTCAGTGATCACTTCTCTCAGGCCCGGCTGTTCTTCAACAGCATGAGCAAGCACGAGCAAGAACACATTATTGCGGCTTATAGCTTTGAACTGGGCAAGGTCGAGCGTGAACACATTCGCGCACGACAGGTGAACGAGATTTTGGCCAACATCGACCTTGAGCTGGCCAAGCGCGTGGCGGAAAACCTGGGGTTGCCTGCGCCTAAAGCAGGCACTGTAGACGCGCGCAAAACGAGTGTCAGCGAATCGCCTGCTTTAAGTCAGGCCAACTTGCTACCGGGCAATATCAAAACCCGTAAAGTGGCGATTCTGGCTGCCAACGGTGTCGATGGACAGGCAATCGAGGCCCTCAAACAAGCGCTCGCCGCCGAAGGTGCACATGCCAAACTGCTTGGCCCAACCTCGGCACCCGTGAAAACCGCTGACGGCAAGTTGCTGCCAGTGGACGCGTCCATGGAAGGGATGCCTTCGGTGGTATTCGACGCGGTATTCGTGCCGGGTGGCGCGGCGTCAATCAAGGTATTGAGCGGCGATGGTGTTGCCCTGCATTACCTGCTTGAAGCCTACAAACATCTCAAGGCAATTGCCTTGCACGGTGAAGCCAAGCAATTGCTGGATGTACTGCATTTGCAAGCGGACGAAGGGTTGTTGGCGGTCAAGGATGCCAAGGACCTGAAAGCGTTCTTTGCCGCTATTGCGCAGCATCGTGTATGGGCACGGGAGCCTAAGGCCAAGGCCATCCCGGCTTAAGCAACACGTACCCGTAACAGCTGCCGAAGGTAGGATTCGGCCGCTGTTACGGTTTTTTTTTGCTCGAAATCAAGGCTTGCTGGGAATCAGGACCATTTGCGCAGGCACATGGCGAATGATTTGGCGATTCAATTTAAGGTCAAACCCGGGGTCGAGCTTTTTGACCCGCTTGTTGATCAAGGTCGCCAGCCATGGGTAGTCGGCGGTGCGTGGGACCTGCAAAGTCACGCCACACTGATAATTGACGATATCTTGCGCGATCAAATCCAGTTGATGACGAAGTTTCTTGATATCGGCGATGTTCAGCGCCACGGTGGTGCTTTCTGCCGCTGGATCGAGCACTTTGGCCGGTGGCCGTGCTTCAGCTGCTTTTAAAGCGGCTTCGGCCTTGTCCAGCTCAGCTTTACGGGCATGAGCAATGGCGCTATTAACACCACTGGTCAGCGCCGGTGCTTTGGGCATTAACGTTCGCGCTCGGCTAAGTGCCGTAGCAGCGGCGTTGACATCGCCTTTTTGCAGAAAGATCTGGCTGCGTTGCAGGTAGGCTTCAGCCAGCTGACGCTGATACTGCACCCACTGAGGATCGTCCGGCGACTGAGCCTGCAAGGCAGCCAGTTCGTCTTCGGCGGTCGCCAGTTCGCTGCTGGCCAGGTTTTGCTCCAGCTGTGCGATGGCCGCAGCACGCTGTTGCTGCGCGAGTTGGTCGGCAGTCGGTGTGCTTTGGCAGGCCCCCAGCAGCGAGGAAAATGCGGCCAGGAGCAAATAACGGGAGTTAAACAGCTTCATTCCTGCGGCTCTCTAAGTGCGCAAAAAACGAGCAAGTCTACACCCCTCGACGGGGCAGAACAAAACTCAGCAAAAACAACGCGGCGGCACACACCACAATCGATGGCCCCGCGGGTGTGTCTTTGAACCACGACAGCGCAAGGCCCCCACACACGGCCATCATGCCCAACACACTCGCCCCCAGGGCCATCTGCTCCGGAGAGCGGGCGTGTCGTTGAGCAGCAGCAGCCGGGATGATCAGCAGCGAAGTAATCAGCAACACGCCGACGATCTTCATGGCCACCGCAATCACAATCGCGATCAACAGCATCAGCGCCAAGCGAAGGGCCGCGACCGGCAGGCCCTCAACCGTCGCCAACTCTTCATGCACGGTAATGGCCAGCAATGGGCGCCACAGCGCCACCAACAATGCCAGAACCACCGCACTGCCACCGATGATCCACATCAAATCATTAGGGCTGATGGCTAAAAGATCGCCAAACAGGTACGCCATCAGGTCGATCCGCACTTCATGCATGAAGCTTAGTACGACCAGTCCGAGGGACAAGGTGCTGGGTGCGAGAATTCCGAGCAACGTGTCAGAAGCCAAAGGCTGGCGTTGTTGAAGGGTGACTAATATCACGGCCAGCAAAAGACAGCCAACGGTAACGGCGATGGTCGGACTTACATCCAGCAAAAAGCCCATCGCCACGCCAAGCAAAGCGGCGTGGGACAGTGTGTCGCCGAAATAAGCCATTCGTCGCCACACCACAAATGAGCCCAAAGGCCCCGCAACAATCGCTAAAGCCAAGCCTGCCAGCAGGGCGTACAACAGAAAATCAGCCATGCTTGCAGCCTTCTCCATGAACGTGGGCGGACGCCGCCGGCGCGTCTTCGCTGACCACAGCGCCATGCAAATCATGGGCGTGGTCGTGATGATGATGATAGATCGCCAGGCTTGGCGCATTTTTACCGAACAGCTCTACGAATGCCGGGTCATTGCTGACTTGCTCAGGATGACCCGAGCAGCACACGTGGCGGTTAAGGCACACCACCTGATCAGTGGTGCTCATCACCAGATGCAAGTCGTGAGAGACCATCAGCACGCCGCAGCCATGTCGGTCGCGAAGGCGGGTAATCAGGCTGTACAACTCGGCCTGACCCGCCACGTCCACCCCCTGAACGGGCTCGTCGAGTACCAGCAGTTCAGGCTTGCGCAGCAATGCACGCGCCAGCAACACGCGTTGCATTTCGCCACCCGAAACACTTTGCACCGGGCTGTCGATGACCTTCTCGGCGCCGACTTCTTTCAGCGCCGCCAACGCTTGGGCCCGATCAACCCCCGGCACCAAACGCAAAAAACGCAGCACCGACAAAGGCAGCGTCGGATCGACATGCAGTTTTTGCGGCATATACCCCACACGTAGCTTGGGCTTGCGCCATACGCTGCCGCTGGTCGGTTTCAGCAGGCCCAATACGGCTTTGACCAATGTGGTTTTGCCTGCACCATTAGGGCCGATCAAGGTCACGATCTGACCCGGCTCAACGCTTAACTCAATATTATCGAGTACGTTTTGCCCGGCGAAGGTCACACACACCTGTTGCAAATGAATCAATGCAGCGCTCATCAGGCCTCCCGGCAACCCGAACACAACCCCACCACTTCAACGGTTTGGGTTTCGACAGTAAAGCCGACATCTCGTGCGCTGTGGATGATTGCGTCGCTGATGGACTTTTGCTCAAGCTCGATGGCGGCGTGGCAGTTACGACAAATCAGGAACTGACCCTGATGCGCATGCTCTGGATGACTGCACCCCATAAAGGCGTTAAGCGAAGCAATACGGTGTACCAAGCCATTTTCCAGCAGGAAATCCAAAGCCCGATAAACCGTCGGAGGTGCTGCACGACGACCATCCTGCTCGCTCAGTACGGCCAGAATATCGTAGGCGCCCAACGGCTTGTGGCTTTGCCAGACCAGCTCCAGCACCCGACGACGCAAAGCGGTCAGACGCAGCCCTTTTTGAGCACACAAAGCATCTGCTTCAGACAGGGCGCTGTGCACACAATGGGAGTGATCATGGGGACGACTGGCAAGTGGGGTAGTAGGCATGGGCGGCGACGATTTCCGAGAGAGACGTTATTATGTTACCTGTTTAAACCACTCTGAGTGATCATCGTGCCCCGTCTTTTTGCGATTTTTATTGCTTTGTCCGCCAGTTTACTGGTGGTAAGCCCGGCTCAGGCCGAGGTAACCGTGCTCACCAGCATCAAGCCTTTGCAGCTGATTGCCACAGCGGTACAGGAGGGTGTGGGTAAACCTGAAGTGCTTCTGCCGCCTAATGCATCGCCGCATAACTACGCCCTGCGTCCATCCGACGTACGGCGCGTACAAAAGGCCGATTTGCTCTATTGGATCGGCCCGGACATGGAAGGGTTCCTGCCGCGCGTGATCAAAACGCGCACAAAACCCTCTGTATCCGTGCAAACCCTGCCAGAGCTCAAGCTGCGTCATTTTGCCGAAGATAGCCACTCTCACGCAGAAGATGCCGCCGAGCATGACCACGATCATCGTCCGGGCACTCTAGATGCGCACTTGTGGCTGGCACCTGACAATGCCCGAGTGATCGCAGCAAAGATGGCGGCCGATCTGAGCCAGCTAGATCCCGCCAACGCTGCCAAATATCAAAGCAACCTCAAGGTCTTCAATCAGCGTCTGGATGCTCTGGATGCGCGCCTCAGAACACGTTTGGCCGGGATTGCCGGCAAACCGTTTTTTGTCTTTCATGAAGGCTACGACTACTTCGAAAGCGCCTACGGCCTTCAACATGCAGGCACGTTTAGCGTGGCATCAGAAGTACAGCCGGGGGCACAGCACGTTGCGGCCATGCGCAAGCGATTGCAGGAAGCAGGCAAGACGTGTGTATTCAGTGACCCGCCATTGCGCCCACGTCTGGCTGAAACCTTGACCGCCGGCTTGCCGGTGAAGTTGGCGGAGCTGGATGCATTGGGTGGCTACACCGAGGCCACCGCACAAGGTTACGAGCAATTGCTGGAAAAACTGGGCAACGACTTGGCAGGCTGCCTGGAAAGCTTGTAATAAGTCCCGTAGCCGCTGTCGCAGACTTCGATGGGTTGCGCAGCGACCCCCGTTTCCGAATGCACAGCGAAGGGCCTGAGGCCCTTAACGCAGCCTGCGGCAGCGGCTAAACAGCCTAGGTTTACAGCGCGAACGGCAGTTGAATCTTGACTGCCTGATGCGCTGCCAAGCGTATTTCAAATTCTCGCGGATCATGAATCAGCACATCCTGACCGGCAAACGTATGCGCGGCGATCAGGCGTGACAGCCAGAAGCGGACGCAGGCAACACGCAACATGGTTGGCCACAGCTCGGCTTCGCTGGCGGTGAATGGGCGCAGTGCTGCATAAGCTCCCAGCAAGGCGCGAGCACGTGGCGCATCGATCTGGCCGTGTTCGTCGGCGCACCAATCATTCAACGCAATCGCGACGTCGTACAGCATCGGTCCGGAGCAGGCGTTGTAAAAGTCGATCAGGCCTGTGAGATGCGTCCCTTCGAACATCGCGTTATCGCGAAACAGGTCGCCGTGCAGGTTGGCACGGGGCAGGGCCATGATCTGTGCGTGGCGCGCCGTCATTTCATCCAGCGCCTTTTGCAGCAGCTCGGCGGCCGCGGGCTCCAGATCGGCTTTCAGCGCCGGGCCTTCGGTCAGCATCCAGTCCAGACCTCGATCCGTATTGCGCTCCAGCACATTGTCGCGAGTGGCCAGATGCAAATGCCCCAGCAGCTCGCCCACCTGCGCGCAATGCTGCGCATTGGCGTCACGAATGTGTTTGCCTGCCAGACGCGGTTGCAACAATGCCGGCTTGCCTTTGAGTTCGCGCAGGGCCTGACCGTCCACGGTGCGTAAAGCGAAAGGTACGGGCAAGTCAGCGTCATGCAGCACGTCCAGCAGCTCAATGAAGAACGGCATCTCTTTGACGGGCCCGCGCTCAACCAGTGTCAGAACATACTCACCCTGCTCAAGGCTGATGAAATAGTTGGTGTTTTCGCTACCTGCGGCAATCCCCTGGAAATCGAGCAGGCGGCCGAGATTGTAAGGCGCAAGGAAGGTTTCCAACTCAGGACGAGTCAGTGGCGTGAATACAGACATGATTTAGATTGCCAGTACGGGCGCCGCGTTAAGGCGGCGCCAATTAAAGTTAAGACGCTACTTCCATTCGAAAATTTTCCACGAAGGAATCAGCATATCCGGCTGGTCGGAACGGATGAAATTGGCATCAGTACCATCAGCACGCACTAAAAAGTACGGCGGCGCTCCTTTTGGGGTGACCTTGATGGCATAGAGGAAACCGTTTTGACGGTATTCCTGAATGGTTTTATCGCCTTCCGTGCGAATCGTGACTTCTGGATCATCGGCTGCAAAGGTTAACAGCGGAGCGAGTGCAAACAAACCGGTCAGCAACAGTCGATTAAGTGTACGCATGATAACCTTGTCCCTTTGTCGTCATTGGTCCGGACATTCTAGCGCCGGACTCGCCGAAAAGGTTGATCCTGCTCATGAGCCAAGCACCCCTCGTCCTGGTGGACGGTTCTTCATATCTCTACCGCGCTTTCCACGCACTGCCGCCGCTGACTACCTCCAAAGGTATGCCGACGGGTGCCGTGAAGGGCGTGTTGAACATGCTCAAAAGCCTGCGCAAACAGTATCCGGACAGCCCGTTTGCCGTGGTGTTCGATGCCAAGGGCGGGACATTTCGCGATGACATGTACGCCGAATATAAGGCTAATCGCCCAAGCATGCCTGATGACATGCGGGTTCAGATCGAGCCTTTACACGCCAGCGTGATCGCGCTGGGCTTCCCGTTGTTGTGCGTTGAAGGCGTTGAGGCTGATGACGTTATCGGCACACTCGCCCGCAGCAGCGCTGCCGCAGACCGCCCGGTGGTGATCTCGACCGGCGACAAGGACATGGCGCAACTGGTCGATGGCCACATTACGCTGGTCAATACCATGACCGGCAGCACCCTCGACGTTGAGGGCGTTAAAGAGAAATTTGGCGTCTCACCTGAGCAGATCATCGATTACCTCGCGTTGATGGGCGACTCGTCGGATAACATTCCGGGCGTCCCCGGCATTGGCCCAAAGACCGCTTCTGGCTTGCTGGTGGGCGTCGGTGGTGGCCTGGTCGACCTGTACGAAAAACTCGATATCGTGCCGACCTTGCCAATCCGCGGCGCTAAAAACCTGCCGGCCAAGCTCGAAGAACATCGTGAAATGGCCTTTCTGTCGTATCAACTGGCCACGATCAAAATCGATGTGCCACTGGATATCGGCCTGGAAGACTTGCACCTCAAAGAGCCCGACTGCGAAAAACTGATCGAGTTGTACACCGAACTGGAATTCAAAAGCTGGATCGCTGAAGTCGAGCGTGAGGCCAAGCGTGCCGGTCAGGTGATTGTTCATGAAGCGCCAGCGGTCTCGGCAGAGACGGAATCGCAGTACGAAACCATCCTTGATCAAGCGCGTTTTGAGGTTTGGCTCAAGAAACTCAGTGACGCGACGCTGATTGCTTTTGATACCGAAACCACCGGTCTGGATGCTCAACAAGCACAATTGGTTGGTCTGTCATTTGCCGTGAAGCCGGGTGAAGCGGCCTACATTCCGTTGACCCACTCGTATATGGGAGTGCCGGAACAACTGGATCGCGACACGGTACTGCGCGCACTCAAACCCATCCTGGAAGATCCGAGCAAAGCCAAGGTCGGTCAGCACGCCAAGTTCGACATCAATATTCTGGCCAACTGCGCCATTGGTGGTGATCAGGCCTGCGCAATCATGGTACAGGGCGTTGCCTTCGACACCATGCTCGAATCTTACGTACTCGACTCGACAGCCACGCGGCACGACATGGACAGCCTGGCGCTCAAATACCTGGGCCATGGCACCACCAGCTTTCAGGACATTGCCGGCAAGGGTGCCAAGCAACTGACCTTTGACCAGATTTCACTGGAGCAGGCCGGCCCGTACGCGGCTGAAGATGCCGATGTCACCCTGCGTCTGCACCACGTACTGCATGAAAAGTTGACGGCAATTCCAAGCCTTAACACGGTTTTGACCGATATCGAGATGCCGCTGGTGCCGGTACTGGCGCGTATCGAGCGTCAGGGCGCGCTGGTGGATGCCAACCTGCTGGGCATTCAGAGCGTTGAGCTGGGCGATAAGATGGTCGCACTGGAACGTGAGGCTTTTGCCATTGCCGGCGAAGAATTCAATCTCAGCTCACCCAAGCAATTGGGTGTGATCCTGTACGAGAAGTTGGGGCTGCCAATCCTCAGCAAGACAGCCAAAGGGCAACCGTCTACCGCTGAAGCGGTGCTCGCCGAATTGGCCGAGCAGGATTACCCGCTGCCCAAGGTGCTGATGCAGTACCGTTCGATGAGCAAGCTGAAAAGCACTTACACCGACCGATTGCCAGAGCAGATCAATCCGCGCACAGGCCGGATTCACACGTCTTACCATCAGGCAGTCACCGCGACAGGCCGCTTGTCCTCCAGCGATCCAAACTTGCAGAACATTCCGATTCGTACGGCGGAAGGGCGCCGGATTCGCCAGGCATTCATCGCCCCTAAAGGCTACAAATTGCTGGCGGCAGACTACTCGCAAATTGAACTGCGGATCATGGCGCATTTAGCCAAGGACCCCGGTTTACTGAACGCCTTCCGTAATAACCTGGACGTGCACAGTGCAACGGCCGCTGAGGTTTTCGGGGTTGAGCTGAACGAGGTCACCACTGATCAGCGCCGCAGCGCCAAGGCCATTAACTTTGGTTTGATCTATGGCATGAGCGCGTTTGGCCTGGCCAAGCAAATTGGCGTCGACCGTAAACAGTCACAAGCCTATATCGACCGTTATTTCGCTCGTTATCCGGGTGTACTGGACTACATGGAGCGCACGCGCACCCAAGCCGCCGAGCAGGGTTATGTCGAGACCATCTTTGGTCGTCGCTTGTACCTGCCGGACATCAACGCAAAAAACCCGGCGCTGCGCAAAGGTGCGGAACGAACCGCAATCAACGCTCCGATGCAGGGCACTGCGGCCGACATCATCAAGAAGGCCATGGTGTCTGTGGATAACTGGCTGACGGCCTCAGGCATTGATGCCCGCGTCATCTTGCAAGTACACGATGAACTGGTACTGGAAGTGCGCGAAGACCTGGTGGATCAGGTACGCGAAGAAGTGCGTAGCCACATGAGCAAAGCGGCAACACTGGACGTACCGCTGGTGGTTGAAGTGGGCGTGGGCAACAACTGGGATGAGGCGCACTAAGCCAAATTCAGTTTTGCGCTGACCTTGTTGATACTCTGTTGCCGCTCGATCGGCAACAGAGTATCCACTCACTATTCTTTAGGCTTTTTGAACACGTAAAACAGGTTCGGCTCACTCACTACATACACCGTCCCGTCCTCGTCCATCGCAACGCCTTCAGCCTGGGGCACTGATTTCTCCAAGCCATGCCTGCCTTTTTTCAGCGACAGCGTGCTGATCGGCCGCCCGTCCAGATTGAGCTCAAGTAACAACTTGGACTCATCTGATAACGCTAATAAATGGCCACTGCGCTCATCGAATTGCAAGCTCGACAGGTCCCGCACAAACAAACGGGCATCTCGTCGCGGGTTGCTCACCACATGGGTGGCATAAGGTTGTTGAGGGTTGTCATGGGGGAAGCCACGCACTTCGTATATCAGCATCGGGTCGCGCTCTTTGGCCACGAATAAACGCTTGCCCGCTGAGTCATACGCCAACCCCTCAAAGCCTTTGTTCCCCGACTGGTTGATCCCCAGTGTCAATTGTTCGGCTTGACCGGCATTAAGCTCACGTGTGGTGTCATCAATGGTCACTTTGATCAGCCGCTGTTGACGTTCGTCAGTAATGACATAGGTGTTGGGGCCAATAAACTCCACCGCCTCAGCATCACCAAAACCAACCAATGCGATACGGCGTAAAATCCGGCCATCCAGGGCCAACTCCACCAGTTCACTTTTCTGGTTGGTGACCGTAAACAAGCTTTTGCGCAGCGGGTCGTAAGTCAAAGCGGACACATCGTCTTCAAGGCCGTCAATTTTCTTGCCTTGCAAGACGGCACGATACTGACCCAAGTTGATCGCCGCAGGATCAGTGGGCTGCCACAGCAGACTGATTTGAAACCACGTGCGCTCGAATAGACGAAAATGTTGTGCAACAGAGCCAGCAACCAGGATGGCCACCAGCATTAAACAAATAACCAGAGGACGTGTACGGCGCATGGGGTCGAACTCTTAATCAGATCAGAGACGATAAATATCACGATAGCCTGAATTCAACCTTAACCGTTTAAACCCACCTGTATCTCCCAGTTACTTGGCCTTCTTCTCGAAGCGATAAAACAGGTTGGGCTCACTCACCATATACAAGGTGCCGTGCTCATCAATCGCCACACCTTCTGAACGCGGGATAGTGTCTTTCAAACCATTGAAACCGCGCAGCAACGTCATGAAACTCACCTGCTCACCCAGCTCATCAAGCTCAAGCAACATATGAGAGTCCGCCGACAACACCAGCAAGTGGCCGGTTCTCGGGTCAACGCTCAACGCTGAAAGATTGCGTAGGTCCAGTTCATCGCTGGGCAATTTCTGCTTCTCTCCGGTGAGCACCTGACTGCCATTGCTTTTCCACACAAACAATTGGGGCGGTCGCTCTTCACCGAGGATTAACTGCTGGCGTCGCGGGTCCCAGGCAATGGCCTCAAAGGCTTTGTTCTGGTTTTTCGAAGGGCCTAAATCGTACTTTGGGAAATCAGCAATATTCAACGTCTTGGTGTTTGCATCGACGTTGACGATGCTCAGCATGTGATCACGCTCATCGACAATGGCCAGCAGACCGTTTTCCATGACCGTTAAGCCTTCAGGGTTACTCCAGCCCACTAAAGGCATTTTACGAAGTACCTCACCCTCAAGGCTCAACTCCACCAGAAACGGGTTTTTACCCATGACTGAAAACAGGGTTTTAGTCAGCGGGTTATAAGCCAGATCAGACGCCTCGTCTTTTTCCATGCCCGGCAACGTTTTGGCATCAATCACCGTGACATAGTCAGGCAACCACACGCTTTCTTTTTGCTCAGACGTGCTTTCAAAGCGCTCAAGTACCCACAACGCTCCACGGTCATCCCAGTGCATGATGAACGCGACCCCATAGACCACTGCACCCAGCAAAAAAAACCAGTGATACCAACGCAGGTTAGGGCGCATGGATCGGCGCACGGGAGGGGTTTGCTGTGGGTTTACTGCCATTTGAATGATCATCCGGGAAATGAGACAACTACTGAGTACTCATAGCGAGCTGGACTGCCTCGCGCACGTATTATGCCAATCAAGATGTGAAATAAATCGTAAAAATCCAACGTTCAAAGCCCAAGCCGCAATTGAAGGCGACCTGAGGCAAGACTGGCAAAACGCATCGACTGCTCAGTTTAAGACGGCACTGTACTTCTATCTGGCACACATATCGCCTCTAGATATATATAGTTTTTTGGTTAACTCTCTCTACCTAAAAATCTTAAAGCACTAACCCAGTAGGAATCGTCTGAATCAAGCGACGACATTTATATTCAGACCCTCCCGGCTTGACACTCATGCGAAGAGCCTCTTATCTAATAAGCACAACTGGCCAAACCGTATAAAGAAATTTAAAACATCACTTAAGAGATGCTCGCCCGGCATTTGATCTAAATGACTCGGCCGGGCGACACCAGCCTTCTTCACATCGTGTGAAACCTGTACAGACGCGGCCCGTTACCCATCAGCACGACAGGAACTCTAATCAATGCCCTTCACATCCCATGTTAATAAGTTAGCGGCACCGACTCTTTCCAATACTGGAAAACACACTATTTGTGCACGCGCGGCCGAACAATTATTTATTCATATAGCACCGTATATAAATATGGAGGAGGGTGATTTAATCGAACTCTTCTGGGACGGCTGTTATGTTACATCGCAACAAATTTCCAAGGCCGATATTGGTCAGCCTGTGGCCCTTAGAGTGCCCGAAAGTTTTATTCAAAACGGTACAGCACGACTTTATTATCGCGTCATGCATATAGGCAGTAGCCCGGCTCTTTCTGCACAACTTAAAGTCCTGATCAAGCTGGATTGTCCCGGCGGGCATGCCATCGGCGAAGAAAACCAGGGTCTGGCGCCTTTAATGATCCCGGAACCCATTCAGCGCTATGGGGTAAACCCCAGTCAGATGAAACGCGGGGTACCCGTTAGCATCGAGCCCTATCGCAACATGGCCGTTGACGATGAAATCACCCTGCTTTGGGGGGATGTGCGAATGGACCTGCCCAAGCTGCGCAAGGCCGATGTTGACCAGCCCATCAGCGTATTCGTGCCACCCCAGATCATTCAAGAAGCCGGGGAAGACCCAAAACTGGAAGTCACTTATTGTGTGATTGACCGCGTGGGCAATAACTCTCGCTGGGCTCCCGCCCGAACGCTCAAAATCGGTGCCAATAAATACTACGTGAACCCTGCACCGCGCGAAGTGCTGCAGGCAGCAGAGCCGCGACCCAATTGGCGCAGTTAGGGCGACAGCTAATCATCTATGCATATTCCTAAAAGTTAGTTCTTTTAATTTTTATAATCACTTAGGGTATATACACCGGGCCACCGGACTCTCTTGCTTTGTATCCGCGCCGCGCAAGCGGCGCTCCAGTAAAACGTGAGGTAGGTATGGCCCGTAAAACAATCACCCTTGTGCATAACGCCAGGGCATTGAGTGCAGCCAAGGAGCAGTACTAATGTCTAACTTGGCCGATGCACATCTGCAAAGCGACCTGGATGTCGCCCCCTTGTTGCTCGAAGCGCATCACCTGCGCACGGACAACGACGCCCTTCAAGCGGCTCATGATCTGGCAAACGCTGCACGGGAACACGCAGCTAAGCGAGACCAGCAGCGAAAGCTACCGTGGTCTCTGATCGAACAATTCACCCGCTGCGGCTTGGGCAGTATTTCCATCCCCCGCGAATTTGGTGGACTAGAGGTCTCGTTCGTCACCTTGGCCGAAGTCTTTGCCATCATCTCGGCTGCCGACCCGGCGCTGGGGCAAATTCCTCAAAATCAGGTGGGTATCCTCAATCTGATTGCCAGCACCGCCACGCATACGCAAAAAGAACAGCTATTCAGCCACGTTCTCAGCGGCTGGCGAATTGCCAATGCAGGGCCGGAGCGAGGCAGCAAAAACACCCTCGATTTAAAAGCACGCATCACCGCCGATGGCGATGATTTCGTGATCAATGGCCAGAAGTTTTACTCAACGGGCTCACTGTTCGCCCACTGGATAGCCGTCAAAGCGCTCAATGATGACGGCAAGCAAGTAATGGCCTTTGTTCGTCGCGGCACACGGGGCCTGCGCGTGGTTGATGACTGGTCCGGTTTTGGCCAGCGCACCACCGCCAGCGGCACCGTGCTCCTCAACAACGTACGGGTCGATGCTGAGCTGGTCATTGATAACTGGCGACTGAACGAAACCCCAAATATTCAAGGTGCCGTCTCGCAATTGATTCAGGCGGCCATAGACCTTGGCATCGCTCGCGGCGCCATCGATGACACGGTGAGCTTTGTGCGCGAGCGTTCCCGTCCCTGGATCGATGCTAACGTCGAACGCAACAGCGATGACCCTTATGTCATTGCCGACATCGGCAAGTTGAAGATTGAGCTTCACGCCGCCCAAGCGCTGCTGCACAAAGCAGGGCGCGTGCTCGATCAGGTCAGTGCAGCCCCGATTGATGCGCAGGCTGCCGCTCGCGCCTCGATTGCCGTCGCCGAAGCCAAAGTGCTGAGCACTGAAGTGTCGTTGCTGGCCAGTGAAAAGCTTTTCGAGCTGGCCGGAAGCCGCGCCAGCCTTGCCGAATTCAACTTGGACAGGCACTGGCGCAATGCCCGGGTTCACACCCTCCACGATCCGGTGCGCTGGAAGTATCACGCCATAGGCGCCTATCGCCTCAACGGTACGTTGCCTGCCCGGCATTCCTGGATCTGAACTCGGAGCCTATCCTCATGACACTGATATCCAAACAGGTTCCCGTCATCCGTAGCGATGCCGAGGCCCTTAATGTAGCCCGTGAGCTAGCGGCCCATTTCAAACGCGAAAGCGTTGTTCGTGATCGCGAGCGGCGCCTGCCCCATGATGAACTTGAACTCTTTTCCCGCACCGGCCTGTGGGGCATTACGGTGCCCAAGGCCTACGGTGGCGCGGGCGTTTCCAATGTCACACTGGCGCAGGTCGTGGCGCTGATCGCCGCAGCAGATGCCTCTTTGGGGCAAATCCCACAAAATCATTTTTATGCACTCGAAGTCCTTCGGGTCAACGGCTCAGAAACGCAAAAACAACGCCTTTACGCGGAGGTATTGGCTGGCCAACGCTTCGGCAACGCCCTGGCAGAGCTGGGGACTAAAACTGCGCACGAGCGCACCACTCATCTGGTCAACGCTGAAACCGGTTACCGCATCAATGGCAGGAAGTTCTACGCCACCGGGGCGCTCTATGCGCACCGCATCCCGACCTCAGTCGTGGATGACCACGGCGTTCACCTGCTGGCCTTTGTAAGGCGCGACAACGAAGGGTTGAACGTCATCGATGACTGGAGCGGATTTGGTCAACGCACCACGGGCAGCGGCTCAGTGGTGTTCGACAACGTGTTTGTGGCTCGTGAAGACGTGATCCCTTTTCAGACTGCTTTCGAACGCCCGACGCCCGTCGGCCCGCTCGCCCAGATTCTGCACGCGGCCATCGATACCGGAATTGCGCGTGCGGCTTTTGAAGATTCGCTGCACTTTGTCCGCACTAAAACCCGGCCATGGATCGACGCCACAACCGACATCGCCAGCGAAGATCCCCTGACCCTTAAAAGTTTCGGCCATTTGAGCGTGCGTCTACACGCAGCAGAAGCGCTGCTGGAGCGTGCAGGCGAATACCTCGACACGGCGCAGGCCAACCCCACCGCCGAGACCGTGGCCGAAGCGTCCATCGCCGTCGCCGAAGTGCGTGCCCTGAGCACCGAAATATCTCTGGCAGCCGGTAGCACACTCTTTGAACTGGCCGGCAGCCAAGCGACTCTCGCCGAATACGGCCTTGATCGTCACTGGCGCAACGCACGTGTGCACACCCTGCATGACCCTGTGCGCTGGAAGTACCACGCTGTGGGTAATTTCTACCTCAATGGCGAAAATCCACCGCTGCGGGGGACGATCTGATGAGCAAAAAGAAAATTTTGATCAACGCCTTCAACATGAACTGCATTGGTCATATCAACCACGGCATGTGGACTCATCCTAAGGACACGTCCACGCAATTCAACACGCTGGAATACTGGACCGAGCTGGCGCAGCTACTGGAACGCGGACTCTTTGATGGGCTCTTTATTGCCGACATCGTGGGCGTGTATGACGTTTATCAACAATCGGTTGATGTTCCGCTCAAAGAGTCCATTCAGTTGCCGGTCAACGATCCGCTGTTGCTGGTGTCGGCCATGGCGGCCGTCACCAAAAACCTAGGCTTTGGCCTGACGGCTAACTTGACCTACGAACCCCCCTATTTATTTGCACGCCGCATGTCGACCCTTGACCACCTAAGCCGGGGCCGGGTGGGCTGGAACATCGTCACCGGCTATCTGGACAGCGCCGCCAAGGCCATGGGCCTGACTGAGCAAGTCGAACACGACAGGCGCTACGACCAGGCCGATGAATACCTCGAGGTGCTCTACAAACTGTGGGAAGGGAGCTGGGAAAACGACGCGGTTCTTAATGATCCGGTACAACGCATCTACGCCCAACCCGACAAAGTGCACAAGGTCAAACACGCGGGTGAGTTCTACCAGGTTGAGGGGTATCACTTGTGCGAGCCATCACCTCAACGCACACCCGTATTGTTTCAAGCCGGCAGTTCAGAGCGCGGCCTGACGTTTGCCGGACGTCATGCCGAATGTGTGTTTATCAGCGGGCAAACCAAGGCGGCCACCAAAGCACAGGTCGATAACGTACGCGCCAGCGCTGTTGCGGCGGGCCGTAACCCGGATGACATCAAAGTGTTTATGGGCCTTAACGTCATCGTTGCCCCCACCGAAAGAGAAGCCTTGGCCAAGCGCGATGAATATTTGAGCTACGCCAGCGCCGAAGCCGGTGTGGCGCACTTTTCCAGCTCCACCGGCATCGACTTTGCCGACTATGAGCTGGATGAGCCAATTCAGTACGTGAAAAACAATGCCATTCAGTCGGCGACCAAAATGCTGCAAAACAACGACTGGACGCGCCGCAACTTGTTAGAGCAACACGCACTCGGCGGGCGTTACATGACCCTGGTGGGTTCCCCGGAGCAGGTCGCTGACGAACTGGAATCATGGATTTCGGAAACCGGCCTCGATGGCTTCAATTTGACCCGCATCGTCACGCCACAAAGTTACATCGACTTTATCGACCTGGTGGTGCCTGAGTTGCAACGCCGGGGGTCCTACAAAACGGCGTACGACACCGGCAGTCTGCGGCAAAAGCTGTTTGTTGAGGGCGACGCACACTTGCCCGAGCGGCATACCGGCGCCGCATTCAGACACCACGCGTAATTCGTTTTAGCATTGACTGGAATCCAACCATGAATAAAAAGTACCTCACCCACCCAGTCAAAGCACTGGTTGTGGCACTCGGCTTGTTTAGCGGTCTGGCTTTCGCCGATACGGCGCCGCTCAAGGTAGGCACCACGGCGGCCTTTGCCATCCCGCTGGAAACAGCAGTGGCCGAAGCCGATAAACAAGGCCTGAAGGTCGAGCTGGTGGAATTCACCGACTGGATCGCCCCCAACGTCAGCCTCGCCAGTGGCGATATAGACGTGAACTATTTCCAGCACATTCCGTTTCTGGAAAATGCCAACGCAGCCGCTGGCTTTAATCTGGTGCCCTACGCAAAAGGCGTGATCAACAACGTGGGTTTGTATTCAAAAAAATACAAAAGCATTGATGCTTTACCACAAGGCGCCACTGTCGCCATTGCTAACGATCCGATCAACAGTGGCCGCGGTTTGCAGCTGCTGGCCAAGGCCGGGCTGATTACCCTCAAGCCCGGTGTCGGCTATAAAGCCACTGAAGAAGACATCATCGCCAACCCGAAGAAGCTCAATATCCTCCAGGTGGAAGCCGTACAGCTGGTTCGTGCGTATGACGATGCCGATCTGGTACAGGGTTATCCGGCCTATATTCGCCTGTCCAAAACCTTTGATGCCGAGTCCGCTTTGTTGTTCGATGGCATCGATCATCCTGAATACGTGATTCAGTTTGTGATCCAGCCACAAAACAAAGACGACCCGCGTTTGGCCAAGTTCATCGATATTTATCAGCACTCGCCCGTCGTCAAAGCCTCGCTGGATAAAACCTACGGCACCCTGTACCAAGCCGGTTGGGGAGGTTAACCATGAGTGTGGCTATTGCTCGCGAGCGGCTCGAACCGGTGCCAGCCGATGCGAACCCCACCGAGTTGCACCCGCAACTGAGTAGCGCGCACGTGCGCTTTATTAACGTGGGCAAAATCTATGAAGGTCGGCAAGGGCCGGTCAACGCCCTCAAAGGCATTGACCTGACCATTGCGCGCGGCGAAATCTTCGGGATTATTGGCCGTAGCGGGGCGGGTAAATCCTCGTTAATCCGCACCATCAACCGCCTTGAACAGCCCAGCAGCGGCCGGGTGCTGATTGATCAGATCGACATCAGCGACTTCGATGAGAACACGTTGGTCGCCTTGCGCCGTCAGACCGGCATGATCTTTCAGCACTTCAACCTGATGTCAGCCAAAACGGTGTGGCAGAACGTTGAATTACCGCTCAAGGTGGCGGGCGTGCCCAAACTTCAGCGCGAACAGAAAGTGCGCGAACTGCTCGAACTGGTGGGGTTACAGGGCAAACACACGGCCTATCCGGCGCAGTTGTCTGGAGGGCAAAAACAGCGCGTCGGCATTGCAAGGGCTCTGGTACATGACCCGTCGATTTTGCTCTGTGATGAGGCCACCTCGGCCCTCGACCCGGAAACTACCCAGTCGATTCTCGGCCTGCTGCGTGAGATCAATCAGCGGCTGGGCCTGACCATCATTTTGATCACCCATGAGATGGCGGTCATTCGCGATATTTGCCACCGCGTGGTGGTACTCGAACAGGGACAGATCGTAGAGCAAGGTCCTGTGTGGCAGGTGTTTGGAGACCCACAGCACGCGGTCAGCAAAACCCTGCTCGCACCATTGCAAGACAGCCTGCCCGAAGCGTTGCATGGGCGCATTACAGCACAGCCGATTTCGGCAAAGTCGCCTGTGATATTGCGCCTTCGCTTTACCGGCAACCAAGTCCAGGAGCCTGATTTAGGGGCGTTGTTCAGCGCACTTGGCGGGCAGGTTCGTCTGCTGCACGGTGGCGTTGAACACATTCAGGGGCATGCGCTGGGCCAGCTGTTGCTCAGTGTGAGCAGCACAGCCTTGAGCGCAGTCCAGTTACGCCAGCGCGCCGAGCACTGGGCACAACACGTCGAGGTGGTGGGTTATGGGGTTTGATCGTTTATGGCAAGGGGTGATCGACACGTTTCTGATGGTCGGGGTGTCGTCGCTGATTGCATTGGTTCTGGGCATTCCACTGGCGGTGATCCTGGTCACCAGTGACAAGGGAGGCATTTACCAGGCACCCGCGCTGAACAAAGCACTGGGCGCCTTTGTGAATTTATTTCGCTCAATTCCTTTTCTGATTCTGATGGTGGCGTTGATCCCTTTCACTCGCTTGATTGTCGGTACAACCTATGGCGTTTGGGCGGCCGTTGTTCCCCTGACCATCGCCGCAACACCGTTCTTCGCACGCATCGCCGAAGTCAGTCTGCGCGAAGTGGACCATGGCTTGATCGAAGCCGCACAGGCCATGGGCTGCAAACGCCATCACATCATCTGGCATGTGCTGTTGCCTGAAGCGTTGCCGGGCATCGTCGGTGGCTTCACTATCACGTTGGTGACGATGATCAACTCATCAGCCATGGCTGGAGCGATTGGTGCCGGAGGCCTGGGCGACATTGCCTATCGCTACGGTTATCAACGTTTTGACACGCAAGTGATGCTCACCGTGATCGTTCTGCTGGTGGTGCTGGTCGCCGTGATTCAGCTCGGCGGCGACCGTTTAGCCCGGGTACTCAACAAGCGCTGACGTATCAGTACCAGCGCGCTTCGCCTGGCGGACGCTTTTTGAAGCGCTTCATGCTCCACATGTACTGGCTCGGATAGGCCCGCACATATTTCTCCACCACTTTGCTCATCGCTGCGCAGGCGGTTGCCGTGTCGGTGCTGTACATCTCTTCGGGTGCCGCTTCAAGAATCACTTTGAAACCGGAGCCGTCGGGCAGGCGTAAGGCATGCAGGAAAACGCCTACGGCTTTACCGCCTGCCAGCATGTTTGGCACAAATTTGCTGGTGAGCGCCATGGTGCCCAGAAAGGGCACAAAAATACCGGCCGACTCTGCGGGTTCAGGGTCTGCCGGTATGCCCACCTGGCCCCCTTTGCGCACCTCTTTGATGACACTCAAGATGCCTTCTTTGGTAGACGCTGCGACACGGTTACCTAACTGAACGCGCTGCTTTTGAAGCAGTTCGTCTACAGCCTTGAGCTTGGGCGGGCGGTAAAAGATGATTGGCTTGCACTGGCTGCAATAAAAGTGATTAAGCACTTCCCAGTTGCCCAAATGACTGGTGATTCCCACCACGCCCTTGCCCGAGGCCAGTGCCTCTTTGAGAACATCGAGGCCTTCGACCTCGCGCACCAGGTCAATTGAACGCTGAGCCGGCCAGATCCATGCGCACGCGCTCTCGGTCAGGCTTTTACCGATGTCTTTAAGACTTTGTCCTACCAGTTGCTCACGGGCGACTGGGTCCATTTCCGGAAAGCATTTAGCCAGATTGATGCGCACCACCTCGCGTGAGCGATTGGGCAGCTTCCACATCAGCCAGCCGATGGCTGAGCCGACACGTTGCACGGCGCCCCAAGGCAGCATGGCAAACAATCGTAAAGCCCCGACCAGCAGGGCGCCTTTAAACTTTTCCACAGACAGATCTCTCACAAGTAACGTCATTGTGTAGCCGCTGCCGCAGGCTGCAATAAGGGCCGCAGGACCTTCGCTTTAATTTAAATAAGCGGGGTCGCTACGCAACCCATCGCAGCCTGCGGCAGCGGCTACAAAATTTCGGGTCAGCACATTTCCCGCATTCTACCCGCCTTTGGACAGCTCAGCGTAGCGGTCGCATGTGGTGGCGTGGTCCATGACCATGCCGCTGGCTTGCATAAAGGCATAACAAATAGTCGGCCCGACGAACGTGAATCCGGCTTTTTTAAGCGCTTTGCTCATGGCCTCAGCCTCGGGCGTCACTGCCGGGAACTCTTCACGTTCGGTGAAGTGATTGATCTTGGGTGTCCCGCCCACGAATGACCACAGAAACGCCACCGGATCTTCCAGCGCCAGCCAGACTTGGGCATTGCGGCGGGCTCCGGTTACTTTGAGACGGTTGCGAATGATCCCCGGATCCTGCAGCAACACCTCAATTTCGGCATCGCTCATGACTGCCAGGCGCTGCACATCAAAGCCGAACATGACCTTGCGATAGTGCTCACGTTTCTTTAAAACCGTGATCCATGACAGACCCGCCTGGAACCCTTCGAGCAATAACAACTCGAACAACCCATGCGCATCGCGCAGCGGCACGCCCCACTCTTGATCATGATAGGCCACATACAAGGGGTCATCCGAACACCAGAAACAACGTGCCATAAAGGCTCCAAGAGGTGGAGGCGCGACCGAATCGGGTATACTCCCGCTCTTTAAATCGCAGCCCAAGAAACAGGTGAATTTGTGAGCCAGCCTACGCCAGCAGTGCGTACCTTCCAAGACTTGATCCTCGCCCTCCAGCAATACTGGGCCGAGCAAGGTTGTGTGGTGCTTCAGCCCTACGATATGGAAGTGGGCGCCGGCACTTTCCATACCGCCACGTTTTTGCGCTCCCTGGGCCCAGAAACCTGGAACGCCGCTTATGTGCAGCCCAGTCGTCGCCCGACTGACGGCCGCTACGGCGAAAACCCGAACCGTTTGCAGCATTACTACCAGTTTCAGGTGGTTCTCAAGCCGAATCCGCCTAACTTTCAGGAGCTGTATCTGGGCTCGCTGAAACACATCGGTCTCGATCCGCTGGTGCACGACATCCGTTTCGTCGAAGACAACTGGGAATCGCCGACACTGGGCGCTTGGGGTCTGGGCTGGGAAATCTGGCTCAACGGTATGGAAGTCACGCAATTCACTTACTTCCAGCAGGTTGGCGGCATTGAGTGCTACCCCGTAACCGGCGAAATCACCTACGGTCTTGAGCGTTTGGCGATGTACCTGCAAGGTGTCGACTCCGTCTACGACCTGGTCTGGACTGACGGCCCGTTCGGCAAAGTGACGTATGGCGATGTGTTCCACCAAAACGAAGTCGAGCAGTCGACTTACAACTTTGAACACGCCAACGTCGACAAACTGTTCGAGCTCTTCGATTTCTATGAAAGCGAAGCCAAGCGCCTGATCGAACTCGACCAGCCGCTGCCGTTGCCAAGCTACGAAATGGTCCTCAAGGCCTCGCACACCTTCAACTTGCTGGATGCCCGTCGCGCCATATCCGTGACGGCCCGTCAGCAATACATCCTGCGTGTGCGTACTTTGGCGCGCGCGGTCGCTCAAGCCTATCTTGAAGCACGCGCCAAGCTGGGCTTCCCGATGGCTCCACCCGATTTGCGTGATGAAGTGTTGGCTAAGTTGGAGGCTGCACAATGAGTGCTCTAGATTTTCTGGTTGAACTGGGCACTGAAGAACTGCCGCCAAAAGCCCTTAACACCTTGGCTGACGCTTTTCTGGCCGGGATTGAAAAAGGCCTGCAAAGCGCTGGGGTGAAATTCAGTGCTAAAAAAGTCTACGCGGCACCCCGTCGTCTGGCCGTGCTGCTAACCCAGCTCGAAACCCAGCAACCGGACCGCAGCATCAACATCGACGGCCCGCCACGACAGGCAGCGTTCGATGCAGAGGGCAATCCGACCCAAGCCGCCCTTGGCTTTGCCAAAAAGTGCGGCGTTGAACTGAGCGAAATCGATCAGAGCGGCCCAAAACTGCGCTTCAGCCAAGTGATCGTCGGCAAGCCGACCGCCAGCCTGTTGCCGACCATTGTCGAAGATTCCCTGAACGACCTGCCGATTCCCAAGCGCATGCGCTGGGGTGCGCGTAAGGTTGAGTTCGTGCGTCCGACCCAATGGCTGGTCATGTTGTTAGGCGACGAAGTGATCGATTGCACGATCCTCGCGCAAAAATCCGGTCGTGAATCCCGTGGTCACCGCTTCCACCACCCGGAAAATGTGCGCATCAGCGCGCCAGCCAACTACGCAGAAGACCTGCGTAAAGCTTACGTGCTGGCCGATTTCTTTGAGCGTCGCGAGCTGATTGCCAAGCGTGTAGAAGAGCTGGCGACCTTGCAGGAAGGTACCGCAATCGTTCCGTCTGCACTGCTTGACGAAGTGACGGCGTTGGTTGAGTGGCCCGTACCGCTGGTGTGCTCGTTTGAAGAGCGCTTCCTGGATGTACCGCAAGAAGCCCTGATCACCACCATGCAGGACAACCAGAAATATTTCTGCCTGCTGGACGCTGAAGGCAAGTTGCTGCCGCGCTTCATCACCGTGGCCAACATCGAAAGCAAAGACCCGCAGCAGATCATTTCCGGTAATGAAAAAGTGGTGCGTCCGCGCCTGACCGATGCTGAGTTCTTCTTCAAGCAAGACAAAAAACAGAAGCTCGAAAGTTTCAACGAGCGCCTGAAAAACGTGGTGTTCCAGGCGCAACTGGGCAGCGTTTATGACAAAGCCGAGCGCGTGTCCAAACTGGCTGCGTTTATCGCAGCGCGTATTGGCGGCGACGCACAACGCGCAGCCCGTGCAGGGTTGCTGTCCAAGTGCGACCTGGCCACTGAAATGGTTGGCGAGTTCCCGGAAATGCAAGGTATTGCCGGTTACTACTACGCACTGAACGACGGCGAGCCAGAAGACGTTGCCTTGGCGTTGAACGAGCAGTACATGCCGCGTGGCGCTGGCGCGGAGTTGCCAAGCACCCTGACGGGCGCTGCGGTGGCTATCGCTGACAAACTCGACACACTGGTGGGCATTTTCGGCATCGGCATGTTGCCAACCGGCAGCAAAGACCCGTACGCACTGCGTCGTGCGGCGCTGGGTATCTTGCGCATCCTGATCGACAAAAAACTCGACCTCGACCTGACCGACGCCGTGAAATTCGCCGTGAGCGCATTCGGGGCCAAGATCAAACCAGCCGGCCTGGCGGATCAAGTGCTGGAATTCATCTTCGATCGCTTGCGTGCGCGTTATGAAGACGAAGGCGTGGATGTGGCCACTTACCTCTCGGTACGTGCACTCAATCCTGCCTCGGCATTGGACTTCGACCAGCGCGTGCAGGCCGTTCAAGCCTTCCGTCAATTGCCGGAAGCTGAAGCACTGGCAGCGGTGAACAAACGCGTTTCTAACTTGCTGAGCAAAGTTGAGGGGACGGTTTCAACTCACGTTGAAGCGCGCTACTTCGACAATGCCAGCGAGTTCTCCTTGTTCTCGGCCATTCAGAAAGCTGACGAAGCCGTACAGCCAATGGCTGCTGCTCGCCAATACAACGAAGCGCTGACCCGTCTGGCCTCGCTGCGCGAACCCGTGGATGCGTTCTTCGAGGCGGTCATGATCAACGCAGAAGACCCGAGCGTGCGGGCAAACCGTTACGCCTTGCTGGCACGTCTGCGCGGCTTGTTCCTCGGTGTTGCCGATATTTCGCTGCTGGGCTAAGGGGCTGCTGTTGAAACTGCTGATTCTCGATCGGGACGGAGTGATCAATTACGACTCCGACGCTTACATCAAGTCAGTTGAGGAGTGGATTCCACTTCCCGGCGCGATCGAGGCCATTGCGCAGTTGAGCAAGGCCGGCTGGACGGTGGCGATTGCCACTAACCAGTCCGGCATTGCTCGCGGCTACTACGATGTCGCCACGCTCGACGCCATGCACGCTCGTTTACGTGCGTTAGTGGCGGAGCAGGGTGGTGAAGTCGGGCTCATTGTTTACTGCCCTCACGGCCCTAATCAGGGGTGTGACTGCCGCAAGCCCAAGCCTGGCATGTTGCGCACCATCGCCGCGCATTACGGTGCCGATTTGACCGGATGTTGGTTCGTGGGCGACAGTTTAGGTGACTTGCAGGCTGCAGAGGCCGTCGATTCTCAGCCAGTTTTGGTAAAAACCGGAAAAGGCCTACAAACTTTAGCCAAAGTATTTCCGGTTAATACTCTAGTATTTGACGATCTGGCGGCAGTCGCCGCAGAACTTATCAACAAATAAAGCCGCTTTGAACCATGGCCTGCCTCGTGAGTGCAGGCCTTGTTCGGGCAGGTTTTAGTCAGCAACGGTAAAAGTCGCTATGTCGATCCTGCAGGCCATCAGAACTTTTTTCTTTTACCTGCTGTTGGGTACCAGTTCTTTGTTGTGGTGCTCGCTGAGCTTTTTTGTCGCCCCCTTTCTGCCCTTTCGTGCGCGTTATCGGTTTATCAACGTGTATTGGTGCCGGTGTGCGCTATGGCTGACCCGGGTGTTTCTAGGCATCAACGTCAAGGTCTCCGGTGCTGAAAACATTCCTGAGCGCCCTTGTGTCATTTTGGCCAACCATCAAAGTACCTGGGAGACATTTTTTCTCTCGGCTTACTTTCAGCCGTTGAGCCAGGTGCTTAAGCGCGAGTTGCTGTACGTGCCGTTTTTTGGCTGGGCAATGGCGATGCTGCGTCCGATCGCCATCGACCGTGAAAACCCGAAGGCTGCGCTCAAGCACATCGCCAAAAAAGGTGATGAGCTACTTAAGGACAATATTTGGGTGCTGATCTTCCCTGAAGGCACTCGTGTTCCCTATGGACAGATCGGCAAGTTTTCCCGCGGCGGTACAGCTCTGGCGGTCAATGCTGATTTGCCGGTACTGCCGATTGCTCACAACGCGGGCAAGTTTTGGCCCAAGACGGGTTGGGCTAAAAAGCCTGGGACCATTGAGCTGGTGATTGGTCAGCCTATGTACGCCAACGGCACAGGGCCGCGAGCAATCGCCGAGCTGAATGACCGGGTCCAAGCCTGGAATGAAAATGCTCAACGAGCCATGGGTTCATTGCCGCCTGTAGCTGCTCCGGAAGAAACAGCGGTCATCTGAATAATTGTGGATAACGTGTGCGCAAGTTTTTTATTTCGCTCAAAAAATATACGTAAGCTAATGATTTATAAGCTAATTTATTGATATTCCTTTTTAGCGAAAACCGTGCATAAGTTTTTTACGAGCCATAAAAAAACCGACTTTTCAGTCGGTTTTTTTGCCTGTGACATTCCTTATCTTTGTCTACCTCTACTGGCCCTCTCCCGGAGGGAGAGGGCACCGATTGCAGGTACGGAAATCTATGTATCTACCCCATCGATCAGGTTGAATCAGGCGCCAAGCCCCCTCTAAAAGGGCATTTATCATTTTGGGTGCGTAAACCGCCGTTATCTCAAACTTTATCAATATTCACGTTTTTGGTTTCCTTGAGAAACAGCATCCCCACCACCAAGCTCACGCCAGTGATGACCACCGGGTACCACAGCCCGTAGAAGATATCCCCGGTGAAGACCACCAGCGCAAATGATACCGTCGGCAGGAATCCGCCAAACCAGCCGTTACCGATGTGGTAGGGCAGGGACATGGAGGTATAACGGATGCGGGTCGGGAACAGTTCAACCATGACCGCCGCCAACGGACCGTAAGTCATGCAGGCGATGATCGTCAGCAGCAGCATTATCAGCACCACCATCGGCTGATTCACGGTGCTCGGGTCGGCTTTGGCCGGGTAGCCAGCAGCGGTAATAGCAGCGCGCATGGCCGCTTCATCGAACCCTGTGATCTGTTGCTCACCCACCGACACTTGAACATTAGTGCCCGCAGGGGCGGACTCCGAGGTGTAAGGCAGACCCTGTTTCACCAGGAAGGTTTTGACCTTGTCGCACGGGCTGTCAAAACGCGCTTTACCCACCGGGTCGAACTGGAAGGTGCAGGTCGACGGGTCGGCCATCACCACAATCGGTGACTGGCGGCTGGCAGCATCAATCTGCGGGTTGGCGTAGTGGCTCAAGGCTTTGAACAGCGGGAAGTAAAGTACGGTGGCCAGTAACAGGCCCAACATCAGAATGGGCTTGCGTCCTACGCGGTCAGCCAGCCAGCCGAAGAAGATGAAGAAAGGCGCACCAATCACCACGCTGATAATCAGCAGCATGTTGGCCTGGGCCGGGTCCATCTTGAGCATCTGCGTCAGGAAAAAGAGCACGTAGAACTGCGCCGTATAGAAGGTCACGGCTTGGCCTGCGTTTATGCCGAACAGCGCGATCAGCACAATTTTCAGATTTTCCCATTTGCCGAACGATTCACGAATTGGCGATTTGCTGGTTTTACCTTCAGCCTTCATTTTTGCGAAAGCAGGCGACTCGTGCATGCTCATGCGAATCCAGGTCGAGATGCCCAGCAGAACGATGGACAGCAGGAACGGCAGTCGCCAGCCCCAGACTTCAAACTGATCACCCGTGAGATAGCGGCAGCTCAGCACGACCACCAACGACAGCAGCAAGCCCAGGGTCGCGGTCGATTGAATCCAGCTGGTATTAAAACCGCGCTTGCCAGGGGCAGCGTGTTCGGCCACGTACGTTGCGGCCCCGCCATATTCACCGCCCAGCGCTAACCCTTGAAGCATGCGCAGCAGCACCAGCATGATCGGTGCTGCGATGCCGATGCTGGTGTAGGTCGGCAGCAAGCCGACAGCAAAGGTCGATAAGCCCATCAGTATGATGGTCATGAGGAAGGTGTATTTTCGCCCGATCATGTCGCCCAATCGGCCAAAGACCAACGCGCCGAATGGGCGCACCAAAAAACCGGCTGCAAAAGCCATCAAAGCAAAGATAAACGCAGTGGTGTCATTCACCCCGGCAAAAAACTGCTTGCTCAGGACCGTGGCCAAGGCGCCATACAAGAAAAAGTCATACCACTCGAAAACGGTCCCGAGTGATGACGCAAAAATAATCTTACGTTCTTCACGCCCTGTTGTTCCCTTGGCGGGAGCGGCGGTTTGTGCAAGTGAGTCCGACATATTCAATGCCCTCGGCCTTTTAAGGCCACAGTGATTATTGTTGTTGTCCACTGTCGGTTTCGGATGACTGCGACCGAAACCACGACCGCCTTCAGGCGACCGGTATTACTGTTTCGCGGGTGTTGTCTGTATCTTTTGTATGCATGGGCTCTGCAAGAATCATCTGCGCAGCTTTTTCCCCAATCATCAGGGTAGGTGAACACGTATTGCCTGACACAATATTGGGCATGATTGACGCATCAGCGACTCTCAGTCCCGCAACACCGTGGACCCGTAATTCGGCATCCACCACAGCCTCAGCGCCCTGGCCCATGCGGCACGTGCCCACCGGGTGAAAGATAGTGGTACCTATGCGGGCGGCGGCTTCGTGCAACTGCTGCTCGGATTGCAATTCGATGCCCGGCAAATACTCTTCAGGGCAAAAGGCCTGGAGCGCTGGGCTGGTGACAATTTTTCGGGTCAGGCGGATGGCATCGGCGGCAACTTTTAAATCGTCGGGATGGCTCAGGTAATTAGGGTCGATCAAGGGGGCGTCGTCAGGATCGGCGGAGCGAATATCAATACGCCCACGACTTTTAGGCCGTAAGTTACACACCGAGGCCGTAAACGCCGCAAAGGTGTGTAACGGTTCGCCAAAGCGCTCAAGTGAAAGAGGTTGGACGTGGTACTGCAAGTTTGCAGAAGGTTGCCCGGGATCAGATTTGACGAACGCCCCGAGTTGGCTCGGCGCCATCGCTAGTGGCCCACTGCGGTCGTAGGCATAACGCAGGCCCATACCGACTTTGCCCCATAAGCTGTTCGCTACCTGGTTAAGGGTTCGAGCGTTCGTCAGTTTGAAGATCAGTCGTAATTGAAGATGGTCTTGCAAGTTGCCGCCTACGCCGGGCAACTCGTGCAGAACGGTTATCCCCCTACTTTCCAGCAAAGGGCGAGGGCCTATACCGGAGCGCTGCAAGATGCCTGGAGAGCTGACGGCTCCGGCACATAGAATAATTTCCCGGCGCGCAGTGAACTTCGTATCGGCACCTTTCCAACGGGCGCATACCTGTGTGGCGCGTAGGTTTTCGAGCACCACCTTGTCGACTCGAACATGGGTCAACACAGTTAAATTCGGGCGTTTGAGCACAGGCCGCAGGAAAGCCTTTGAAGCATTCCAGCGCACACCGGCACGTTGATTGACCTGAAAGTATCCACAGCCCTGATTATCGCCGGTGTTGAAGTCGGCCACCGTGGGAATTCCGCTTTGTGCAGCAGCCTCGCGGAACGCATCCAGAATCGACCACGAGTATCGCTGTTGCTCAACCCGCCATTCGCCGCCCGCACCGTGCAAATCCGAGTCGCCCCCATGATGTTTTTCGCTGCGTTTAAAGAGCGGCAAAACATCTTTCCAAGCCCATCCCGGATTGCCTTGCTCGGCCCAACGATCGTAATCGTCTGCCTGGCCTCGCATGTAAATCATGCCGTTGATTGACGAACTACCGCCCAACACTTTGCCTCGGGGGTAACTCAGGCTGCGCCCTTGCAGACCGGCCTGCTCTTGGGTTTTAAAGCACCAGTCGGTACGCGGATTACCAATGCAGTAGAGATAACCCACAGGAATATGAATCCACGGGTAGTTGTCGTCTCCGCCCGCTTCGAGCAGCAGCACATTATTTTTTGGATCAGCCGACAGCCGATTCGCCAGCACAGAGCCCGCAGGACCTGCACCCACAACGATGTAGTCGTACACCTGATGGCTTGATGTCATGCAACACCTTTTTTTATTCTTGTCCTGCACCATCGTATTGATTAATTTCGAGTTTGAAACGCGTGATTTCGCCCACGGCATGTGCGTTTTTGCACAATCAATCGTGGAGCGCTGGGGAATGACATGTTCGATTGGAACGACCTGCGGTACTTTCTGGAGCTGCACCGAGGCGGTCGCCTGCTCAGCGCGGCTAAACGGCTGAACACTACCCACAGTACGGTAGCGCGGCATATTGAGCAGATTGAGCAACACCTCGGGGCAGCGTTGTTTGTACAGCACGCACAAGGGTATGAGTTGACACCGGCAGGGCAGGCGCTGCTCAAACATGCCGAAGCGATGGAAAACGTCGCCTTGCTGGCGCAAGAAGAAATCAGTCAAGCCATCGCGCCGTTGGGCAAAATCCGCCTTGGCGTCACGGAAGGCATTGGAATCATGTTTATTACCTCACGGCTGGGCGGGCTATTCGAGCGCTACCCCGGGCTGGAGGTAGAGCTGGTTGCCGTTCCGCGCTTTGTTAGCATCCTCAACCGCGAAGCTGAAATCAGCATCCACTTGGAGCGTCCCAACGCTGATCTGTTGATAACTCGCAAACTCACGGACTACCGCCTCGCGCTTTACGCCAGCCAGCAGTACCTCAATAAAGCACCGCCGCTCACTACTCGCGAAGACCTGGCTAATCATCACTGGATTGGTTACGTCGATGATTTGTTGTTCAGTCAGGAATTGCTCTTCCTTAACAACTTTTGCCGCACCCCGACCGTGACCTTTCGCAGCACCAGCGTCATCGCGCAACAACACGCTGCCCGTGCAGGGCTGGGCATCGCCGTGCTGCCCAATTACATGGCCAGCAACGACCCGGAACTGGTACGCGTATTACCTGAGGAAGCCGTACAGCGCAGTTACTGGATCAGCACCCGACGCGAGTTGCACAAATCCGTAAGGTTAAGGGTGGTGTGGGATTACTTGCTGGAACTGTGTGCCAAGGAACATGAGGTGTTATTGGCGCAGTAACAGGTGCTATCTATCAGTGCACGAACTTATCCACACACAAAAAAAAACCCCGCCCTGTCAGGTGACAGAGCGGGGTTTTTAAGCTGTGGATAAATAGTTATCCCAAGCCTCTACGCATCAGAAGTCCAAATTGGACACTGCCAATGCGTTGCTCTCGATGAACTCACGACGCGGTTCTACGGCGTCACCCATCAAGGTGTTGAAGATCTGATCGGCGCCGATCGCATCTTCAATGGTGACTTTCAGCATGCGACGCACGCTTGGGTCCATGGTGGTTTCCCAGAGTTGGTCCGGGTTCATTTCGCCCAGTCCTTTGTAGCGCTGGATGGTATGACGCTTGGTGCTTTCAGCCATCAACCACTCAAGTGCCTCTTTGAACTCAGTCACTTGTTTGCGACGTTCGCCACGCTGAATGTAAGCACCTTCGTCGAGCAACGTGCTCAGTTGAGCGCCCAGTGTTACAACCGTTTTGTAGTCGTTGCTGCCGAAGAAATCACGGTTGAACGTGATAAACGTCGAGTGTCCGTGGGAGATCAGCTCGACCTCTGGCAACCACACATTTCGCTCGTGGTCTTCACGCAGTGTGGCTTTGTAGACCAAGCCTGATTTCTCGTTCAATCGCAGACGGGCTTCGAATTTGGCCATCCACTCCTGCATCGCAGCATGGTCGCCAAGCTGCTCGAGGGTAACGGCTGGCAGGTAGATGAAGTGCTCGGTCAACTCCTGTGGGTACAGGCGCGACAAACGTTTGAGAGTCTTCATTACCATGCGGAAGTCGTATACCAGACGCTCCAGCGCCTCGCCCGAAATACCCGGTGCTTCTTCATTCAGGTGCAGGCTGGCGTCTTCCAGAGCCGACTGGGTCATGTACTCTTCCATGGCGTCGTCATCTTTGATGTATTGCTCTTGCTTGCCCTTTTTCACTTTGTACAGCGGCGGTTGAGCGATGTAGATGTAGCCACGCTCAATCAGCTCCGGCAACTGACGGAAGAAGAAGGTCAGCAGCAAGGTACGGATGTGCGAACCGTCGACGTCAGCATCGGTCATGATGATGATGTTGTGATAGCGCAACTTGTCGATGTTGTACTCTTCGCGACCAATACCGCAGCCCAATGCCGTGATCAAGGTGCCTACTTCTTGCGAAGAGATCATCTTGTCAAAGCGGGCTTTCTCGACGTTGAGGATTTTACCTTTCAACGGCAGGATGGCTTGGGTACGGCGGTTGCGTCCCTGCTTGGCGGAGCCGCCAGCAGAGTCACCTTCCACGAGGTACAGTTCGGACAGTGCCGGGTCTTTTTCCTGGCAGTCGGCCAGTTTGCCTGGCAAGCCTGCGATGTCCAGCGCACCTTTGCGGCGGGTCATCTCGCGGGCTTTACGTGCCGCTTCACGCGCACGGGCTGCATCGATCATCTTGCCGACAATCAGCTTGGCTTCGTTCGGGTTTTCCAGCAGGAAGTCGGAGAAGAACTTACCCATTTCCTGTTCAACCGCAGTCTTCACTTCGGAAGACACCAGCTTGTCTTTGGTCTGGGAGCTGAATTTAGGGTCCGGCACTTTCACCGAAATAATGGCCGTCAAGCCTTCACGAGCATCATCACCCGTCGTGGCCACTTTATGCTTCTTGGCCAGACCTTCAGCTTCTATGTAGGTATTGAGGTTACGCGTCAGGGCAGAGCGGAAGCCCACCAAGTGCGTACCACCATCGCGCTGCGGAATGTTGTTGGTGAAGCACAACAGGTTCTCGTTGAAGCTGTCGTTCCACTGCAAGGCGATTTCTACACCAATGCCGTCTTCACGTTGAACGTTGAAGTGGAATACCTGATTGACTGGCGTTTTGTTGGTGTTCAGGTAGTCAACAAACGCGCGCAAGCCGCCTTCGTACTTGAACAGTTCTTCCTTGCCGCTGCGCTCATCCTTAAGGACGATACCCACACCGGAGTTGAGGAAGGACAGTTCACGAATGCGCTTGGCCAGGATGTCCCAGCTGAAGTGGATATTTTTGAATGTTTGATCGGACGGTTTGAAATGAATCTGGGTTCCGGTGGTTTCGCTTTCACCCACAATGGCCATCGGTGCTTGCGGCACGCCATGGACATAGGT
This sequence comes from Pseudomonas sp. 2024-210, assembly GCF_045062345.1. Taxonomy (NCBI): domain Bacteria; kingdom Pseudomonadati; phylum Pseudomonadota; class Gammaproteobacteria; order Pseudomonadales; family Pseudomonadaceae; genus Pseudomonas; species Pseudomonas sp. 2024-210. Next base: position 351,972 of record NZ_JBJGEJ010000003.1, read on the forward strand.
CTGTTCCCAGATTTTGCCGCTGCGGCGAACGGTCAACACCAGCAATTCGGACAGGGCGTTTACAACGGATACACCTACACCGTGCAGACCGCCAGAAACCTTATAGGAGTTGTCATCGAACTTACCGCCGGCGTGCAGTACGGTCATGATGACCTCTGCTGCGGAAACACCTTCTTCTTTGTGCACATCCACCGGAATGCCGCGGCCGTTGTCGCGCACGGTAATGGATTCATCCGGGTGAATGGTAATGGTGATGTCGTCGCAATGGCCAGCCAGCGCTTCGTCGATGGAGTTATCGACTACTTCAAACACCATATGGTGCAGACCGCTGCCATCGTCAGTATCACCAATGTACATACCGGGACGTTTGCGTACGGCATCCAGGCCTTTCAGCACTTTAATGCTCGTTGAGTCGTACGTATTTTCTTCGCTCAATGCCTTCACTCCCGATGGTCGTGGGTCTGGGTGATACAGCCCTGTTCCACGTGGAACAGGGCAACTGGCGTTTCCGTCTGCCAGCCTTCCCTCAATAATTCGTGATCTACACAGGTGATAAAGACCTGGCAGCGTAAGTCTTCCAACAAGCGACACAGTGCATGCCGATGCTGCTCATCCAACTCGGACGGCAAATCATCTACCAGATAAATACATTGGCCACGCCGTGCTTGGCTAACCAAATGGCCTTGGGCAATACGCAGCGCACAGACCACTAGCTTTTGCTGACCCCGCGACAAGATTTCAGCGGCGTTGTGTGCACCGATTTTTAGGCGCAAATCAGCTCGTTGTGGCCCAGCTTGGGTATGCCCCATTTGCTGGTCACGGTGGACAGACCCGGCGAGCACGGCGCTCAGCTCTCGGTCTTTGTCCCAGCCTCGGTAATAACTCAGCGTTAGCCCGTCCAGTTCAAGCAACTCGCTCAAGGTCTGTTCAAAGACTGGTTTCAAGGCTTTGATATAGGCGCGGCGGTATTCATCTATTTCAGCACTGGCCAGGCACAGTTCCCGGTCCCAGGCCGCTTGTGAAACGGCGTCAAGTGTACCATGCCGCAGCCATGAGTTCCGCTGCCGTAGGGCCTTCTGCAGGCGCTGCCACGTGGACATAAAGCGAGGTTCAACATGGAACACGCCCCAGTCAAGAAATTGCCTACGAATCTTTGGAGCGCCTTCCAGCAGACGGAAGCTGTCCGGGTTAATCAATTGCAGGGGCAAGATCTCTGCGAGTTGCGCAGCACTGCGAGCATTTTGCCCATCAATACGAATTTGGAATTCGCCCTGACGGTCTCGTGAAATGCCCAGCGCACTGTGCCCACCTTCCGCCAGTTCAACCTGACCAAACACGGTACATGTCTGCTGTTCGTGCTGAATCACGGGGTTAAGCCGCACACTACGGAAGGAACGTGCCAACCCTAGCAAGTGGATGGCTTCCAGCACGCTGGTTTTTCCGCTGCCGTTGGCGCCGTACAAGATATTGATGCGGGGGGAGGGTGAGAAGGTCACCGGGTGCAGGTTACGCACCGCGGTGACTGTGACACGACTGAGGGACATCTAGCGCAGGCTGTGCATAAGTTACAGGCGCATCGGCATAACGACGTAAGCCGAATCGTCGTTATCGGACTCTTGCACCAAGGCACTGCTGTTGGAGTCAGACAGGATCAGACGCACTTGTTCAGTGGTCATCACACCCAGCACGTCCAGCAGGTAGCTCACGTTAAAGCCGATTTCCAACGAGCCGCCATTGTAGTCAACGCCGACTTCTTCTTCTGCCTCTTCCTGCTCCGGGTTATTGGCCTGGATTTTCAGTTGGCCGTTGGCCAGTTGCAGACGAATACCGCGGTACTTTTCGTTGGAAAGGATCGCCGTGCGGCTGAACGCTTCTCGTAACGCCTGACGGTCGCCGATCACAATCTTATCGCCGCCTTTAGGCAGGACACGTTCGTAATCCGGGAACTTGCCGTCAACCAGTTTGGAAGTGAACGTGAACTCACCGGTGGTCGCACGAATGTGGTGAGCCCCCAGCACAATGCTCACTTCGCCGTCAGGTTCAGTGAGCAAACGCGCCAGCTCAAGGATGCCCTTACGCGGCACGATAACTTGATGACGGTCTGGCTGACCAATGTCGGCCTTCATCGAGCACATGGCTAGACGGTGACCGTCAGTCGCCACAGCACGGATGATTCCGGCAGACACTTCCAGCAGCATACCGTTGAGGTAATAGCGCACGTCTTGCTGCGCCATGGCGAAGCTGGTTCGCTCGATCAGGCGACGCAGTTTGCTCTGCTGAAGGCTGCAAGTCAGCGAACCTGGGCCTTCTTCAACGGTCGGGAAATCATTGGCTGGCAATGTCGACAGCGTAAAGCGGCTACGACCCGCTTTAACGACCAGCTTCTGGTCATCGAGCTTAATGTCGATCAGCGCATCGTTCGGCAAGCTTTTGCAAATATCCATCAGCTTGCGCGCTGGCACGGTGATTTCGCCTGGTTCAGCCGGTTCTTCAAGCTGTACGCGACCCACCAGTTCGACTTCAAGGTCGGTACCGGTCAGCGACAGTTGCTGGCCTTCGACAACCAACAGCACGTTGGACAATACCGGCAAGGTCTGGCGGCGTTCAACGACGCCTGCGACCAGTTGCAGGGGTTTCAACAGGGCTTCGCGTTGAATGGTGAAATGCATGGTCTAGTCCCTTGCCTTAATAAGCTGCGGTGTTGTCATCAAGTTGTCAGTGTACGCAGCAGGTTCTTGTAGTCCTCACGGATGTCCGCGTCGGATTCCTTGAGTTCGTTGATCTTGCGGCACGCGTGCAAAACCGTTGTGTGATCACGACCGCCAAACACATCGCCGATTTCCGGCAGGCTGTGGTTGGTCAGTTCTTTGGAAAGTGCCATCGCGACCTGTCGAGGGCGCGCTACCGAGCGCGAGCGGCGCTTGGAGAGCAAGTCCGAAATTTTGATCTTGTAGTACTCAGCCACTGTGCGCTGGATGTTATCCACAGAGACCAGCTTGTCTTGCAGCGCCAGCAAGTCTTTAAGGGATTCGCGAATCAGCTCGATGGTGATATCACGGCCCATAAAGTGCGAGTGAGCAATCACGCGCTTGAGCGCACCTTCAAGCTCACGCACGTTGGAACGGATGCGCTGTGCAATAAAGAAGGCGGCATCATGAGGCAGGTCGACTTTGGCCTGATCGGCCTTTTTCATCAGAATTGCCACACGAGTTTCAAGCTCAGGGGGTTCGACGGCTACGGTCAAGCCCCAACCAAAGCGCGATTTCAAACGCTCTTCGAGCCCCTCGATCTCTTTGGGGTAACGGTCACTGGTCAGAATCACTTGCTGACCGCCTTCAAGCAAAGCGTTGAAGGTGTGGAAAAACTCCTCTTGAGACCGTTCTTTGCGGGCAAAGAATTGAATGTCATCGATAAGCAGTGCATCTACCGAACGGTAGAAACGCTTGAACTCGTTGATAGCGTTGAGCTGCAAGGCCTTGACCATGTCCGCTACAAAACGCTCAGAGTGCAGGTACACCACCTTGGCATTCGGGTTCTTCTTTAACAGGTGGTTACCCACCGCGTGCATCAAGTGAGTCTTACCCAGACCAACGCCACCATAGAGGAAGAGCGGGTTGTAACCATGTTTAGGGTTATCCGCCACTTGCCACGCCGCAGCGCGCGCCAGTTGGTTGGATTTACCCTCCACGAAGTTTTCGAAGGTAAACGTACGATTCAGATAGCTGGTGTGCTTAAGCGCACCTTCAACTTGAACCGTACGTTGCTCGGCGCGCACAGGGGCCTGTTGCGAGCTGGCACCCGCCATCGGATCAAAGCTGGCACGCGAAGGTTCTTCACTCGCTTGCGCTACCTGTTTAGCGGCAGAAGCGGGGGCAGCCGTTGCGTTGACCGGAGCACTCGGCGCTGGAACTGGAGCAGGAGCCTGTTGAGAGGCTGCGGCGGCCAGTGGCGCATTGGGTGCTGCACGAGGTGCCGAGCTGCGTTTGCTGCCTATTAATAAGGAAAGCGCTGGCGCCATGCCATTGCTGTGCTCATTCAGCAGCTCAAGTAAACGGCTCAGGTACTTCTCATTAACCCAGTCGAGTACAAACCGATTGGGTGCATACACACGCAACTCGTCGCCTTCGGCTTCGACTTGTAGTGGACGGATCCAGGTGTTGAATTGCTGGGCAGGCAGCTCATCGCGCAAAAGCTCTACGCACTGCTGCCAAAGTTCCACTGACACGGATATCCCCTAAGTTGAAAGCCGGTGAGGCAAAAACAGGCGCCATTGTAGCGATCACTCGCGCACTTATCCACATGTAGGTTGAGTCTCTATAAGAAGATTCTCTATTTTTTCTGGCTAAAAAAGCGACAAATGGTATGTGCATAAGCTCTGTGGATAAGCGGGCCTAAGCCCGTTGCACAAGTGGGGTAGAAAGTCTGTGCGTAACTCGCCTGTGGATAAAAAGGCCTTTCATGCACAGCTTTTCCGAGGTTGCAGCACAGGCAGAGCACGGTTTGTGGACAACTTTGTCATCCTCTGTAAGCCTTGCTTTTAAAGGGCTGCCTGTAGTTATCCACAGAAAATTGCTTCTGTAAGAGTAATAAGATCTTTAAAAAAGCTTTAAATACTTCATTTTTTTATTTCTATAACTAGCTAAGGTTTGAGTTGGCTAAACACGGCCGACATCTATTTAGCAGGAAAGGTTGGTTGGAAATTGACCTATGGGCCTGCATTCTCTAGAATCGCCGGTCTCTTAAAACGGGGGCCATTCCGGCCCGTTGTGGACGAACCAGGTAGCACGACATGAAACGTACTTTCCAACCAAGCACTATCAAACGCGCCCGCACTCACGGTTTCCGTGCTCGCATGGCTACTAAAAACGGCCGTGCAGTCCTGTCGCGTCGCCGCGCCAAAGGCCGTGCACGTCTGGCAGTTTGATAATCAGACAATGGTGGTGAGTCAGGACTTCAGTCGGGAAAAGCGGTTACTCACTCCCCGACACTTCAAGGCAGTCTTTGACTCCCCCACCGGCAAGGTTCCGGGGAAAAATCTCCTGCTCCTTGCGCGTAGCAACGAACTGGATCACCCCCGCTTGGGGTTAGTGATCGGTAAAAAGAGCGTAAAGCTCTCCGTTGAGCGCAATCGCCTTAAGCGTTTGATGCGTGAATCGTTTCGTCTCCACCAGGATTTACTGGTTGGTTGGGATATCGTAATCGTCGCGCGCAAAGGTTTGGGTGACGTAGAGAACCCCGAATTGATTCAGCATTTTGGCAAACTCTGGAAGCGTCTGGCTCGTAACACGCCAGTTCCAGCGGTGAAATCCGAAACTGTAGGGGTAGGCAGTCCTGATGCGTAAACTGGCACTCGTTCCGATCCAGTTTTATCGTTATGCCATTAGTCCTTTGATGGCCAGCCACTGCCGTTTCTACCCCAGTTGTTCCTGCTACGCGTTGGAAGCCATCGAAAATCATGGCGTTCTTCGCGGCGGCTGGCTGACCTTTCGTCGTTTAGGTCGCTGTCACCCGTGGAATCCCGGTGGTTACGACCCGGTTCCACCTATCCCTACCTCCCGTTCTTCTTCGATGGCCGAGTAATCATGGATATTAAACGCACGATCCTGATCGTCGCTCTCGCAGTCGTGTCCTACGTTATGGTTCTCAAATGGAACCAGGACTACGGTCAAGCTGCCCTGCCGACTCAGAATGTTGCCGCCAGCAGCACCACCGCGCCGGCTTTGCCCGACACGGCTACAGGTAACAATGCTGCTAACAGTGCCGATGTCCCGAGCGCCAATGCTGATACCAGCACGCCAACCGAAACTCCGGTTGCAGCTGCAAGCAAAGACCTCATCCATGTAAAAACGGATGTTCTGGATATCGCGATTGATCCACAGGGTGGTGACATTGCCCAATTGCGACTGCCGCTTTACCCGCGTCGCCAGGATCGCCCGGATGTTCCATTCCAACTGTTCGACAACGGTAACGAACGTACTTATCTGGCCCAAAGTGGCCTGACCGGTACTGATGGTCCGGATGCACGTGCAGGTGGTCGACCGGTTTTCAGCACTGAGAAAAAGACCTATGAACTGGCTCCAGGCCAGGATCAGATGGTGGTTGATCTCAAATTCAGCGAAAACGGCGTTAATTACATCAAGCGCTTCACGCTCAAGCGTGGCCTTTACGATGTACAAGTCACTTATTTGATTGATAACGAGAGCGGCAAGCCGTGGAACGGCAACCTGTTCGCGCAATTGAAACGTGACGCCAGCTCCGATCCTTCTTCCAGCACCGCCACCGGCACTGCGACTTACCTGGGCGCTGCCCTGTGGACAAGTTCTGAGCCGTACAAAAAAGTGTCGATGAAAGATATCGACAAGGGCCAGCTGAAAGAAACCGTTCAAGGTGGCTGGGTTGCCTGGTTACAACACTACTTTGTGACTGCGTGGATTCCTCAGAAAGGCGATAACAACGTCGTTCAGACCCGCAAAGACAGCCAAGGCAATTACATCATCGGTTTCACTGGCCCTACGTTGACCGTTGAGCCCGGCAAAACCGGCGAAACCAGCACCGTTCTTTACGCAGGTCCAAAAAGCCAGGCGGTACTCAAAGAGTTATCCCCAGGCCTGGAACTGACTGTCGACTACGGCTTCCTGTGGTTTATTGCTCAGCCTATCTTCTGGCTGCTGCAACATATCCACGAGCTTGTGGGTAACTGGGGCTGGTCGATCATCTTCCTGACCATGCTGATCAAAGGGATTTTCTTCCCTCTGTCGGCCGCCAGCTACAAGTCGATGGCTCGCATGCGCGCTGTGGCACCAAAACTGGCTGCTCTGAAAGAGCAGTTTGGTGATGACCGCCAAAAAATGTCGCAAGCGATGATGGAGCTTTACAAGAAAGAGAAGATCAATCCACTGGGTGGCTGCTTGCCAATTCTGGTGCAGATGCCGGTCTTCCTGTCCTTGTACTGGGTACTTCTGGAAAGTGTTGAAATGCGCCAGGCGCCTTTCATGCTCTGGATTACCGACCTGTCGATCAAAGACCCGTTCTTCATTCTGCCGATCATCATGGGCGCAACCATGTTCATCCAGCAGCGTCTGAACCCGACTCCTCCGGATCCGATGCAGGCCAAGGTCATGAAGCTGATGCCTATCATCTTCACGTTCTTCTTCCTGTGGTTCCCGGCTGGTCTGGTGCTGTACTGGGTTGTGAACAACTGCTTGTCCATCGCTCAGCAGTGGTACATCACGCGTAAAGTTGAAGCGGCTACCAAAAAAGTCGCTGAGTAACTTACTCTGATAAGCACCACTCAAAACGCCCCCTAGTGGGGCGTTTTGCTATCTGTCACTTTCTATTTTGAGGCCTGTTTATGAGTGTTCCGGCTGAAACCATTGCCGCTGTGGCGACCGCTCAAGGGCGAGGTGGCGTGGGGATCGTGCGTATTTCCGGGCCACTCGCCAGTGTTGCGGCGCAAGCGTTCAGTGAACGTGAACTGAAACCTCGCTACGCCCATTACGGTCCGTTTTATGGCGAAAACCGTGAAGTGCTGGATGAGGGTATTGCGCTGTATTTCCCCGGCCCCCATTCCTTTACCGGCGAAGACGTGCTGGAACTGCAAGGCCATGGTGGCCCGATTGTTCTGGATATGTTGCTGCAGCGCTGCATTCAACTGGGTTGCCGCTTGGCTCGCCCAGGTGAATTCAGTGAACGTGCGTTTTTGAACGACAAGCTCGACCTTGCCCAGGCCGAAGCGATTGCTGACTTGATCGAGGCCAGTTCTGCACAGGCGGCACGTAACGCATTGCGTTCCTTGCAGGGCGCTTTCTCACAGCGTGTGCATAACTTGACCGAGCAATTGATCGGTTTGCGTATCTATGTCGAAGCGGCGATTGATTTCCCGGAAGAAGAAATCGACTTTTTGGCCGATGGCCATGTGCTTGGGATGCTGGATAAGGTTCGCGAAGAGTTATCCACCGTTCAGCGGGAGGCCGGACAAGGGGCCTTGCTGCGCGATGGCATGACTGTGGTGATTGCGGGCCGACCCAACGCTGGCAAATCGAGCTTGCTCAATGCCCTGGCCGGGCGTGAAGCGGCCATCGTGACCGAGATTGCCGGTACCACCCGGGACGTATTGCGTGAACATATCCACATTGATGGAATGCCGCTGCATGTGGTCGACACTGCAGGTCTGCGAGATACAGACGACCATGTGGAGAAAATCGGTGTGCAACGAGCACTCAAAGCCATTGGTGAGGCCGATCGAGTATTGCTGGTAGTCGATGCCACTGCACCTGAAGCAGACGACCCGTTTGCCTTATGGCCAGAATTTCTGGAGCAGCGTCCCGATCCGGCAAAAGTCACGTTGATCCGCAATAAGGCAGATCTCAGCGGCGAAGCCATCGCCCTTGAGGTCAGCGACGATGGCCATGTAACAATCAGCCTGAGCGCAAGATCAACGGAAGGCCTGGACTTGCTGCGTGAACACCTCAAGGCCTGCATGGGTTACGAGCAAACGTCTGAAAGCAGCTTCAGCGCACGCCGTCGGCACCTGGAAGCGTTGCAGCAGGCAAGCAAGGCACTTGAGCACGGCAGGGCGCAACTGACCCTGGCGGGCGCTGGGGAGTTGCTGGCGGAGGATTTGCGCCAAGCGCAGCATTCGCTGGGCGAGATTACCGGAGCCTTTAGCTCGGACGACTTGTTGGGACGGATTTTCTCCAGTTTCTGTATAGGTAAGTAAACTCGTAGCAGCTGCCTCGCTCCTTCGGCAGCTGCTACAGTTATCCACATTCCACCGAGGTGTTAGTCCAATGCGCCATTGATGCCGCCGCAATGCTTGCGGCCAGTTCTTGACTCCCCTGCAACAGGGGGTAGATCTGTGCATCTCTGGAGTGCGTATGGCTCTCATTACTTGTGTAACGCTGGAAAGCGTTTCTTATCACCTGCCCGACGGCAGTTCGCTGTTCACAAACCTTGATCTGCATATCGACCAGCGCCGTACCGGTCTGGTAGGGCGCAATGGTGTGGGCAAAAGCCTGTTGGCACGCCTGATTGCCGGTCATATCTGCCCCTCCTCAGGCCGCTGCACACGGAGTGGCACCGTGTATTACCTGGCCCAGCACGTTAGCCACGAACCCGGTCTTACCGTTGCTGACATTGCCGGTGTACGGCCCATTATTAGCGCCCTTGAGCGAATAGAGCAGGGCAGCGCCGAGCAAGCAGATTTCGATTGCATCGGAGAACGCTGGGGCATCCGTCAGCAACTGCTCGACCATTTGGCCCAAAACAACCTTGCACACCTGACCCCCTCAACCCCTGTTTCAGCCCTTAGTGGAGGCGAAGCCATGCGCGTGGCCCTGATGGGCGCGTTCTTGTCTCAAGCCGAGCTGTTGATACTGGATGAACCCACCAATCATCTTGATCACACTCACCGTCGTGCGCTCCTTGAGCAGTTGCTGAACTGGCCCAACGGCTTGCTGTTGATCAGCCACGATCGCGACTTATTGGAGCACATGGAGGTTATTGTTGAGTTGTCTTCCTTGGGGCTCACTCGTTATGGCGGTGGTTTTTCGTTTTATACGCATGCAAAAGCCGAACAATTACAGACTGCGCAGCAACGACTGGCGTCAGCCAGGCTTGAACGCAAGCGACAGGAACAAGCACTGCGTGAGCAAAGGGAGCGCCTAGAACGCAGTCAATCCCGCGGCCATAAACAGGCCAGTGATGCTAACCAGGCCAAAATTTTGCTGGGCCGGCAAAAGGAGCGTAGCCAGGCCAGCAGCGGCAAGCTGCGGGTACAACAGGACGCGGTACGGGAACAATTGTCTGCTCAAGTACGCCAGGCCGCGCATCAGGTAGAAGAGCAACAGGCCATATTGGTCTATCCGCCTCAAGCGTGCCAAAGCGCACCGGTGCAAATCGCTGAGTTCATCGATGCTCGTCTGCCACAGGGGGCTGAGCATTTACGCTCGATCAATCTCACACTGACTCGTGGCCAGCGAATTGCCCTGGTGGGGCCGAACGGGTGCGGCAAGTCGACCTTGCTCAAGGTAATGGCCGGTCAACTGCCAGTTGTTGCAGGGCAAGCCCGGACCTTGGTAACCACCGCGTATCTCGACCAGCACTTGGGACTGTTAAAGCCTGAGCAATCAGTTCTTGAGCAGTTGCAATCCCTCAGTCTCCAGCTCAATGAAGGAGCATTACGCACCCGGCTGGCGCAACTGGGCCTCAATGCGGATCGTATCAACCAGCCATGTAACCGGCTGAGTGGCGGTGAGCGCCTGAAAGCTGCGATGGCTTGCGTGTTTTATGCCGCGCGCCCGCCACAGCTGTTGTTACTCGATGAACCCGCCAATCACTTGGATCTTCCTTCGGTTCAGGCGCTGGAGAGCATGCTCAAACAGTACTCGGGAACTCTGGTTGTCACCTCCCACGATGAGGTGTTCCTGACTGCAATTGGGATGACTCACAGACTTGAGGCATCACCCACAGGCTGGCTGATTACGCTTCAATAGCGGTAGTGGCTTATACCGTTTATCACTTTAATCACTGATCGATCGTCTGACCGCTTGAGGGTTTGACCCTTCATGCGGTTTTCGGCTGCCTGTTTATTGACCAAAAACCCTCTGATCCGTCGAATAAGCACTGTGCATAACTGCCCTTCAGGTCAGTGGGTAAGTAGGCCTGAAAACTGAAGATAACCACCCCTGTGGATAAGCACCTGTTTTATCCACAGGCTTAAACCACTTATTCACGCCCCTCATTGGCACATGACCACAGGCTTTTGAATCTCTGTACAGTACGTAAAATAAGGCTCTTAGCAATCTATCCACAGAAATGTGCCTGCATAGAAATAAACATAAAAACAAAGCTTTATAAATTTCTTCTCTATTTATTTATCTATCTTGGCCTTATCCACAGCTGGTTAAATTTTGCGCAAAGGGTTCTTTAAGAAGGGCGAAGTCCCTATACTTCGCGGTCTATCCAAAAACCCCTAGTAACAGGCACGAGGTGCGTGGTGAATTTCCCTTCCCGTTTTGCAGTGATCGTCATCGGCGGCGGTCACGCCGGAACCGAGGCTGCACTTGCTTCAGCACGCATGGGTGTAAAAACCCTGCTGTTGACCCATAACGTGGAAACCCTCGGGCAAATGAGCTGCAATCCTGCCATTGGCGGGATTGGTAAAAGCCATCTGGTAAAAGAGATCGATGCCCTCGGTGGAGCAATGGCGATTGCCACCGATAAAGGCGGCATCCAGTTCCGTGTACTCAATGGCCGAAAAGGCCCAGCTGTGCGCGCAACCCGTGCACAAGCTGACCGCATCCTCTACAAGGCGGCTGTACGCGAGATTCTGGAAAACCAACCGAACCTGTGGATATTTCAACAAGCGGCTGATGATCTGATCGTTGAACAGGATCAAGTACGTGGCGTAGTGACCCAAATGGGCCTGCGGTTCATGGCTGATGCCGTTGTTTTAACCACAGGTACGTTCCTCGGCGGACTTATCCACATTGGCATGCAGAATTATTCGGGCGGCCGAGCCGGTGATCCTCCTTCGATTGCCTTGGCTCAGCGCCTGCGTGAATTGCCATTGCGTGTCGGTCGCTTGAAAACCGGAACCCCGCCGCGAATTGATGGACGTTCAGTAGATTTCTCGGTCATGACCGAGCAACCTGGCGATACCCCGATTCCAGTGATGTCGTTCATGGGCAACAAAGAACAGCACCCGGCTCAGGTCAGTTGCTGGATCACCCATACCAACGCCCGCACCCACGAAATCATTGCCTCCAACCTTGATCGCTCGCCGATGTACTCAGGCGTGATCGAGGGTATTGGCCCGCGTTACTGCCCATCCATCGAAGACAAGATCCATCGCTTTGCTGACAAGGAAAGCCATCAGGTGTTTATCGAGCCGGAAGGTTTGACCACGCACGAGCTGTACCCGAACGGTATTTCGACGTCCTTGCCGTTCGATGTACAGATCCAGATTGTTCAATCGATTCGCGGCATGGAAAACGCTCACATCGTGCGACCTGGTTACGCCATCGAATACGACTATTTCGATCCGCGCGACTTGAAGTACAGCCTCGAAACCAAAGTGATTGGTGGTTTGTTCTTTGCAGGGCAGATCAACGGCACGACGGGTTACGAAGAAGCCGGAGCCCAGGGTTTGCTTGCTGGCGCTAACGCCGCACTGCTTTCGCAGGGTAAGGAAAGCTGGTGTCCGCGTCGCGATGAAGCGTATATCGGGGTACTGGTCGACGACCTGATCACATTGGGGACTCAAGAACCGTATCGGATGTTTACCTCACGTGCCGAATACCGCCTGATTCTGCGTGAAGACAATGCTGACATGCGTTTAACCGAAAAAGGCCGCGAATTGGGTCTGGTTGACGACGCCCGTTGGGCCGCTTTCTGCACCAAGCGTGAAAGTATCGCGCTCGAAGAACAGCGTTTGAAATCGACATGGGTGCGTCCGGGCACTGAGCAGGGCGATGCCATTGCAGCCAAATTTGGCACGCCGTTGACCCACGAATACAATTTGTTGAATCTGTTGACCCGTCCAGAAATCGATTACGCAGGGTTGGTCGAAGTGACTGGCCAAGGTGCTGAAGATCCGCTGGTCGCTGAACAGGTTGAGATAAAAACCAAGTACGCCGGTTACATTGATCGTCAACAAGACGAAATTGCACGCTTACGCGCCAGTGAAAACACCAAACTGCCTGTGGATATCGATTACACGAACATTTCCGGGTTGTCGAAAGAGATCCAGAGCAAGTTGGGGGCCACACGTCCCGAAACCCTGGGTCAGGCTTCGCGCATTCCGGGCGTGACACCGGCAGCTATTTCGCTGTTGATGATTCATCTGAAAAAACGCGGCGCTGGCCGCACGTTGGAGCAAAACGCTTGAGTTCGCTGGTCACTGCACAAAACGCCGAAGAGTTATCCACAGGTGCACGCCAACTGGGCGTCGCGCTGACTGAAAGCCAGCACGAGCAATTGCTGGGTTATTTGGCCCTGTTGATCAAATGGAATAAGGCTTACAACCTCACGGCTGTGCGTAACCCGGACGAAATGGTATCTCGCCATTTGCTCGACAGTTTGAGTGTGATGCCGTTCATCGAAAACGGCCGTTGGTTGGATGTGGGCAGTGGCGGCGGGATGCCTGGCATTCCATTGGCGATCCTGTTTCCCGAGTCGCAAGTCACTTGTCTGGACAGCAACGGTAAGAAAACCCGCTTCCTGACCCAAGTCAAACTTGAGCTTAAACTGGACAACCTGCAAGTTATCCACAGCCGCGTCGAGGAGTACCAGCCGGAGCAGCCGTTCACAGGAATTGTGTCCAGAGCTTTCAGCAGCATGGAGAACTTCACTAGCTGGACGCGCCACTTGGGCGACAGTGAAACACGTTGGTTGGCAATGAAGGGCGTTCATCCGGCCGATGAGCTGGTAGCATTGCCGTCTGATTTTCGTCTCGATGGCGAACACGCCTTGACCGTTCCGGGTTGCCAAGGCCAACGCCATCTGCTGATACTGCGCCGCACGGCATGATTGGGAACGCAAGCAAGAATGGCTAAGGTATTCGCAATAGCGAACCAAAAGGGTGGTGTGGGTAAAACCACCACCTGTATCAACCTCGCAGCATCGCTGGTCGCAACCAAGCGACGCGTGCTGCTCATCGACCTCGATCCACAAGGCAACGCCACCATGGGTAGCGGTGTGGACAAACATGGTCTTGAAAACTCAGTCTATGACCTGCTGATCGGCGAATGTGATCTGGCTCAGGCCATGCATGTGTCCGAGCACGGTGGTTATCAGCTCTTACCCGCCAACCGCGATCTGACCGCGGCTGAAGTCGTGCTGCTCGAAATGCAGATGAAAGAAAGTCGTCTGCGTACAGCATTGGCGCCTGTTCGCGAGAGCTATGATTTCATCTTGATCGACTGCCCGCCGTCACTGTCGATGCTGACCTTGAACGCGCTGGTTGCTGCCGATGGGGTCATTATCCCCATGCAGTGCGAGTACTTCGCATTGGAAGGTTTGAGCGACCTTGTGGATAACATCAAGCGAATCGCCGAGTTGCTGAACCCGAATCTTAAGATCGAAGGTTTGCTGCGCACCATGTTCGATCCGCGCCTGAGCCTGATGAACGACGTGTCGGCTCAGCTCAAGGAACACTTCGGCGAACAGCTTTACGAGACCGTGATACCGCGCAATATTCGCCTGGCCGAAGCACCGAGCTATGGCATGCCAGCGCTGGCGTATGACAAAAATTCCCGTGGCGCGATAGCCTACCTTGCCCTGGCCGGCGAGCTGGTTCGCCGCCAACGTCGAACCTCCCGCACTGCTCAGCCTACTTAAGGAAATCCCATGGCCGTCAAGAAACGAGGTCTCGGACGCGGACTGGATGCACTGCTAAGTGGTCCAACAGTCAGCTCGTTGGAAGAGCAAGCGGTCAAGGTTGATCAAAGTGAGTTGCAGCACCTGCCACTGGATCTGATTCAGCGCGGCAAATATCAGCCACGTCGTGACATGGATCCGCAGGCCCTTGAAGAGCTTGCCAATTCAATCAAGACCCAAGGCGTGATGCAGCCGATCGTGGTTCGCCCGATTGCTGATAATCGTTTTGAGATCATCGCCGGTGAACGCCGCTGGCGTGCCAGCCAGCAGGCGGGCAAAGAGACTATCCCGGCGATGGTGCGCGATGTGCCGGATGAAACCGCGATTGCGATGGCGTTGATCGAAAACATCCAGCGCGAAGACCTTAATCCGATTGAAGAAGCCGTGGCCTTGCAGCGTTTGCAGCAAGAGTTCCAGCTGACTCAGCAACAAGTGGCAGACGCTGTGGGTAAGTCCCGAGTGTCTGTGGCTAACTTGTTGCGATTGATTTCATTGCCGGAAGTGATCAAAACCATGCTCTCCCATGGTGACCTGGAAATGGGTCATGCGCGGGCATTGCTGGGTTTGCCAGAACCTCAACAGGTTGAAGGGGCGCGACATGTTGTCGCACGTGGCCTGACAGTGCGTCAGACCGAAGCCCTTGTTCGGCAGTGGTTGAGTGGTAAACAGGAAGCGGTAGAACCTGTTAAAGCCGATCCGGATATCACCAGACTCGAACAGCGACTGGCTGAGCGCCTAGGCTCTGCGGTGCAGATCCGCCACGGAAAGAAGGGAAAAGGCCAGTTAGTAATTGGTTACAATTCTCTTGATGAGCTTCAAGGAGTGCTTGCTCACATCCGTTGAAACATTTCCTTATGTAGCGCGCAGTCGGAAATCACTACCTGACAGTTGAATAGGGGCCTCGTCGCCCCTATACTCTGCGCGCATTTTGTCGGCACAAATTATGCCAAGTTAATACTTTTTGGTAGCCGACCTTTGAGGAGCATTGTGATGGAAACCCGCACGCCAAACCGCTTGCCGTTCCATCGCTTAGCGGTTTTCCCGGTTTTGCTGGCTCAATTTGTCGTTTTATTGCTGGCTGCTCTGGGGCTCTGGCAATGGCATGGAGTCGTCGCCGGATATTCAGGACTCTGCGGAGGCCTGATAGCTTTGCTACCCAATGTGTATTTTGCTCACAGGGCATTCCGGTTTTCCGGCGCTCGAGCAGCGCAAGCCATCGTCCGGTCGTTTTACGCTGGCGAGGCAGGCAAGTTAATTTTGACGGCAGTGCTGTTCGCGCTGACGTTTGCAGGTGTGAAGCCATTGGCGCCGCTCGCTGTATTCGGCGTATTCGTGCTGACCCAACTGGTCAGTTGGTTCGCTCCCCTGCTAATGAGAACAACACTTTCGAGACCTTAGGGCGTTTGAGGCAACCATGGCAGAAACAACCGCTTCGGGCTATATCCAGCACCACTTACAGAACCTGACCTTCGGGCAGCTACCTGACGGCGGCTGGGGCTTTGCTCACACCGTTGCAGAAGCTAAACAGATGGGCTTTTGGGCATTCCACGTCGATACACTTGGCTGGTCTGTGTTTGTCGGCCTGCTGTTTGTCCTCGTATTCCGCATGGCGGCCAAGAAGGCAACTTCCGGTCAACCAGGCGCACTTCAGAACTTCGTAGAAGTACTGGTGGAATTCGTTGATGGCAGTGTCAAAGACAGTTTCCACGGACGCAGTGCTGTTATTGCTCCGTTGGCGCTGACTATATTCGTTTGGGTGTTCCTGATGAACGCCATCGACTTGATCCCGGTTGACTGGATTCCTCAGTTGGCCATCTTGATCACAGGCGATGAGCACTTCCCGTTCCGTGCCGTACCGACGACTGATCCTAACGCTACCCTGGGCATGGCCCTGTCGGTATTCGCTTTGATCATCTTCTACAGCATCAAGATCAAGGGCATCGGCGGCTTCATTGGCGAATTGACCCTGCATCCTTTCGGCAGCAAGAACATTTTTGTTCAAGCGCTGCTGATTCCGGTGAACTTCCTGCTCGAATTCGTGACGCTGATTGCCAAGCCAATCTCGCTGGCACTGCGTCTGTTCGGCAACATGTACGCTGGCGAACTGGTATTTATCCTGATCGCCGTAATGTTCGGCAGCGGCCTGCTTTGGCTTAGCGGTCTGGGCGTGGTGCTGCAATGGGCGTGGGCTGTATTCCACATCCTGATCATCACCTTGCAAGCGTTCATCTTCATGATGTTGACCATCGTTTACTTGTCGATGGCGCACGAAGAGAACCACTAAGACCCGTCTCGGCGAGTCTTGCGCCCTCCCGCTCCCCGGCGGGTGGGCGTCGCAAAATGATTTTTTGTTTTACCGCTTTAATCTAAAAACCTAAACCATACGACGTAAAAGTCGGGAGGAAAGATGGAAACTGTAGTTGGTCTAACCGCTATCGCTGTTGCACTGTTGATCGGCCTGGGCGCACTGGGCACCGCAATTGGTTTCGGCCTGTTGGGTGGCAAGTTCCTGGAAGGCGCAGCGCGTCAACCAGAAATGGTTCCAATGCTGCAAGTTAAAATGTTCATCGTTGCCGGTCTGCTCGACGCCGTAACCATGATCGGTGTTGGTATCGCACTGTTCTTCACCTTCGCTAATCCCTTCGTTGGTCAACTCGCTGGCTAATCACTCGATAATTCGAGTTGATTGAAGTGATAGACAACGAACGAGCGAGGTGTTGGCGTGAACATTAATGCAACCCTGATTGGCCAGTCCGTTGCGTTCTTCATCTTTGTACTGTTTTGCATGAAGTTCGTGTGGCCTCCGGTCATCGCGGCATTGCAAGAACGTCAGAAGAAGATTGCGGCTGGACTGGACGCTGCTAACCGAGCAGCTCGCGACCTGGAGTTGGCCCAAGATAAAGCGGGTCAGCAACTGCGCGAAGCTAAGGCTCAAGCAGCTGAAATCATTGAGCAAGCCAAGAAACGCGGTACTCAGATCGTAGACGAAGCCCGTGAACAGGCTCGCGTTGAAGCTGAACGTGTGAAGGCTCAGGCTCAGGCCGAGATCGAACAGGAACTGAACAGCGTCAAAGACGCCCTGCGCGCCCAATTGGGTGGCCTGGCTGTTGAAGGTGCTGAGAAGATCCTGGGTGCCACAATCGATCAAAACGCGCACGCGGAGCTGGTTAATAAACTGGCTGCTGAAATTTAAGCGAGGGCGATCATGGCAGAATTGACCACGTTGGCCCGACCTTACGCTAAGGCAGCCTTCGAGCACGCCCAGGCCCACCAGCAACTGGCCTCTTGGTCAGCCATGCTCGGCCTGGCTGCAGCAGTGTCGCAAGACGACACTATGCAGCGCGTGCTCAAGGCCCCGCGACTGACGAGCGCAGAAAAGGCCGCCACGTTTATTGACGTGTGCGGCGACAAGTTCACTGTAGAAGTACAGAACTTCATTAACGTCGTTGCCGAAAACGACCGTCTCCCGCTTTTGCCGGAGATTGCCGCTCTGTTTGACCTGTACAAGGCTGAACAAGAGAAATCGGTAGACGTAGAAGTGACCAGTGCTTTTGCATTGAACCAAGAACAGCAAGACAAACTCGCCAAGGTTCTCAGTGCACGACTCAACCGGGAAGTGCGCCTGCAAGTTGCGGAGGATGCCAGCCTTATAGGTGGTGTCATCATCCGCGCCGGCGACCTGGTTATCGATGGCTCGGTTCGCGGAAAACTCGCAAACCTTGCCGAAGCATTGAAATCTTGAGTTTGAAGGGGCAGCAGAGCAATGCAGCAACTCAATCCTTCCGAAATAAGTGAAATTATCAAGGGCCGCATCGAAAAACTCGATGTGACCTCCCAAGCCCGTAACGAAGGCACTGTCGTCAGCGTATCTGACGGCATTGTGCGGATTCACGGTCTGGCCGACGTAATGTACGGCGAGATGATCGAGTTTCCAGGCAGCGTCTTCGGTATGGCTCTCAACCTGGAGCAAGACTCTGTAGGTGCCGTTGTATTGGGCGCTTACACGACTCTGGCTGAAGGCATGAGCGCCAAGTGCACTGGCCGCATTCTGGAAGTTCCGGTTGGTAAGGAACTGCTGGGTCGCGTAGTCGACGCACTGGGTAACCCAGTTGACGGCAAAGGTCCGCTGAACAACACCGAGACTGATGCAGTCGAGAAAGTTGCTCCAGGCGTGATCTGGCGTAAGTCGGTAGACCAGCCTGTACAGACTGGCTACAAGGCTGTCGATGCCATGATTCCTGTCGGCCGTGGCCAGCGTGAGCTGATCATCGGTGACCGTCAGATCGGTAAAACCGCTCTGGCGATCGACGCGATCATCAACCAGAAGAACAGCGGCATTTTCTGTGTATACGTAGCGATCGGTCAGAAGCAATCGACTATCGCCAACGTGGTTCGCAAGCTGGAAGAAAACGGCGCGTTGGCTAACACCATCGTCGTTGCTGCCAGTGCTTCCGAATCCGCAGCGCTGCAGTTCCTGGCACCGTACTCCGGTTGCACCATGGGCGAATACTTCCGCGACCGCGGTGAAGACGCGCTGATCGTTTATGACGATCTGTCCAAGCAAGCAGTGGCTTACCGCCAGATTTCCCTGCTGCTGCGCCGTCCACCAGGCCGTGAAGCTTACCCAGGCGACGTGTTCTATCTCCACTCCCGTCTTCTGGAGCGCGCATCCCGCGTTTCTGAAGAGTACGTAGAGAAGTTCACCAATGGCGCAGTGACCGGCAAAACAGGTTCCCTGACCGCATTGCCGATCATCGAAACTCAGGCTGGCGACGTTTCCGCGTTCGTTCCGACCAACGTGATTTCCATCACTGACGGTCAGATCTTCTTGGAATCGGCCATGTTCAACTCTGGCATCCGTCCAGCTGTGAACGCCGGTGTTTCGGTATCCCGTGTGGGTGGTGCCGCTCAGACCAAGATCATCAAGAAGCTGTCCGGTGGTATCCGTACCGCTCTGGCTCAGTACCGTGAACTGGCGGCATTCGCCCAGTTCGCTTCTGACCTGGACGAAGCGACCCGTAAGCAACTTGAGCATGGTCAGCGCGTTACCGAGCTGATGAAGCAGAAGCAATACGCACCAATGTCGATCGCTGACATGGCGCTGTCGCTGTATGCCGCTGAGCGTGGGTTCCTGACTGACGTCGAAATCACCAAGGTCGGTAGCTTTGAACAAGCGCTGATTGCTTACTTCAACCGCGATCACGCCGAGCTTATGGCGAAGATCAACGTTAAAGGTGACTTCAATGACGACATCGATTCTGGCATCAAAGCCGGTATCGAGAAGTTCAAGGCCACCCAAACCTGGTAAGCCGCAGCGGGAGTCGCAAGGCTCCCGCTTGCTAACCTGATAGGTGTTACATGGCAGGCGCAAAAGAGATTCGCAGTAAGATTGCGAGCATCAAAAGCACGCAAAAAATTACCAGCGCCATGGAAAAAGTGGCGGTCAGCAAAATGCGCAAGGCACAAATGCGCATGGCTGCTAGCCGTCCTTATGCGGAGCGCATCCGCCAGGTTATTGGGCATTTGGCCAACGCCAACCCGGAATACCGCCACCCCTTCATGATTGATCGCGCTGTCAAGCGTGCCGGTTATGTGGTTGTGAGCAGTGACCGTGGTTTGTGCGGTGGTTTGAATACCAACCTGTTCAAGGCTTTGGTCAAGGACATGGCGGTAAACCGCGAAAACGGCGTCGAGATTGATCTGTGCGTGGTCGGCAGCAAAGGTGCGGCTTTTTTCCGTAACTTCGGCGGTAACGTCGTCGCTGCAATCAGCCATCTGGGTGAAGAACCGTCGATCAATGATTTGATCGGCAGCGTTAAGGTGATGCTGGATGCATACCTGGAAGGCCGTATTGATCGCCTGTCCGTGGTATCCAACAAGTTCATCAACACCATGACGCAACAGCCGACTGTGGAGCAATTGATTCCACTGGTGGCGACCCCGGATCAAGAACTCAAGCACCACTGGGACTACCTCTACGAACCAGATGCCAAAGAGCTGTTAGACGGCTTGATGGTGCGTTACGTGGAGTCGCAGGTGTACCAGGCGGTGGTCGAGAACAGTGCAGCTGAACAAGCTGCGCGGATGATCGCAATGAAGAACGCCACTGATAACGCCGGTGATTTGATCAGCGATTTGCAGCTGATCTACAACAAGGCGCGTCAGGCTGCGATCACCCAAGAGATCTCGGAAATCGTCGGCGGCGCTGCCGCGGTTTAACGGTTCAAATATTCAGAGGATCCAGCTATGAGTAGCGGACGTATCGTTCAAATCATCGGCGCCGTGATCGACGTGGAATTTCCACGCGAAAACGTACCGAGCATCTACAACGCGCTGAAAGTACAAAGCGCGGCCGGAACCACTCTGGAAGTTCAGCAGCAGCTGGGCGACGGCGTGGTTCGTACCATTGCGATGGGTTCCACCGAGGGCTTGAAGCGCGGTCTGGAAGTCACCGACACTGGCGCAGCCATCTCCGTACCAGTAGGTAAAGCTACCCTGGGCCGGATCATGGACGTTCTGGGCAACCCGATCGACGAAGCTGGCCCGATTGAAACCGAAGAGCGTTGGGGCATTCACCGTCCTGCACCGTCCTTCGCTGAACAAGCGGGCGGCAACGACCTTCTGGAAACAGGCATCAAGGTTATCGACCTGATCTGCCCGTTTGCAAAAGGCGGTAAGGTTGGTCTGTTCGGTGGTGCCGGTGTAGGCAAAACCGTAAACATGATGGAACTGATCCGTAACATCGCCATGGAACACAGCGGTTACTCTGTGTTTGCTGGTGTGGGCGAGCGTACCCGTGAGGGTAACGACTTCTACCACGAGATGAAGGATTCCAGCGTACTGGACAAAGTGGCACTGGTTTACGGTCAGATGAACGAGCCGCCGGGTAACCGTCTGCGCGTAGCACTGACTGGCCTGACCATGGCCGAGAAGTTCCGTGACGAAGGTAACGACGTACTGTTGTTCGTTGACAACATCTACCGTTACACCTTGGCCGGTACTGAAGTATCCGCACTGCTGGGCCGTATGCCTTCTGCAGTAGGTTACCAGCCGACGCTGGCTGAAGAGATGGGCACTCTGCAAGAGCGCATCACTTCGACCAAAAACGGTTCGATCACTTCGATCCAAGCGGTATACGTACCTGCGGATGACTTGACTGACCCGTCGCCTGCGACCACGTTTGCCCACTTGGACGCTACCGTCGTTCTGTCCCGTGATATCGCTTCCCTGGGTATCTACCCAGCAGTAGATCCACTGGATTCGACTTCGCGCCAGCTGGATCCGAACGTTATCGGCCAGGAACACTACGACACCGCTCGCGGCGTTCAGTACGTGTTGCAGCGTTACAAAGAACTGAAGGACATCATTGCGATCCTGGGTATGGACGAGCTGTCGGAAACCGACAAGCAGTTGGTATCCCGCGCTCGTAAGATCCAGCGTTTCTTGTCTCAGCCGTTCTTCGTGGCTGAAGTCTTCACTGGCGCTTCGGGTAAATACGTTTCCCTGAAAGACACCATTGCTGGCTTCAAAGGCATCCTCAACGGTGACTACGACCACCTGCCAGAACAAGCGTTCTACATGGTCGGCGGCATCGAAGAAGCGATCGAGAAAGCCAAGAAACTGTAATTCGAGCGCCCGGAAACGGGCGCTAATCAGGTTGAGGCAATCAGATGGCTAATATGATGACAGTCCATTGCGATATCGTCAGCGCGGAAGGAGAAATCTTCTCCGGTCTGGTTGAGATGGTGATTGCACACGGCAGCCTGGGCGATCTTGGTATCGCTCTTGGTCATGCTCCGCTGATCACTGAACTCAAACCAGGTCCGATTCGCCTGATCAAACAGGGTGGGGAAGACGAGGTGTTTTACATCTCGGGTGGTTACCTCGAGGTTCAGCCGAACATGGTCAAGGTTCTTGCCGACACCGTGCAACGCGCCGCCGACCTGGATGAAGCCTCCGCTCAAGAAGCCGTCAAGGCTGCTGAGAAGGCGCTGAATGAAAAAGGCGCAGACTTCGATTACGGAGCTGCTGCTTCACGACTGGCCGAGGCTGCAGCACAGCTGCGCACCGTCCAGCAGATCCGCAAGAAGTTCGGCGGCTAAGCCTCCTGCTTATTGCGTGATTGATTAAAAAGGGTAGCCTCGGCTACCCTTTTTCTTTTTCCGCGTATTAATTTGGTCGCAGCCGCTGACCACCCAGGATTGGTAGCCAGTTATGTCTCTCGATATCGTTATTCTCGCTGCAGGCCAAGGCACTCGCATGCGTTCCGCTTTGCCCAAGGTTTTGCACCCCGTAGCCGGCAATTCAATGCTTGGGCATGTTATCCACAGTGCCCGGCAACTCAAGCCTACCGGTATCCACGTGGTGATCGGTCATGGCGCAGAGTTGGTCCGTGAGCGGCTGGCGGCTGATGACCTAAATTTTGTGCTGCAAGACAAGCAGTTGGGTACCGGCCATGCCGTGGCTCAAGCGCTGCCATTTTTGACCGCCGAGAACGTCCTGATTCTTTACGGCGATGTTCCGCTGATTGAAGTTGAAACCTTGCAACGCTTGCTCAAGCAAGTGGGACCTGAGCAGTTGGGGTTATTGACCGTCAATTTGGCCGACCCTACCGGTTATGGCCGCATCGTTCGCGATGAGCAAAACACCGTATGCGCCATCGTTGAGCATAAAGATGCCACGGATGCGCAGCGTGCCATCAAGGAAGGCAACACAGGCATTCTTGCTTTGCCGACTCAACGCCTGGCTGACTGGATGAGTCGCCTGTCAAACAACAATGCTCAAGGCGAGTATTACCTGACTGATGTGATTGCCATGGCGGTAAACGACGGTTTGGTCGTGGCGACGGAGCTTGCTCTTGATCCGATGGAAGTGCAGGGCGCCAATGACCGCAAACAATTAAGTGAACTGGAGCGGCATTACCAATTGCGCGAAGGTCGTCGGTTGATGGCATTGGGCGTCACCCTGCGTGACCCGGCACGGTTTGACGTGCGCGGTGAGGTGACGGTAGGCCGTGATGTGCTTATCGACATCAATGTGATTCTCGAAGGACGCGTGATCATTGAAGACGACGTTGTCATTGGCCCGAACTGCGTGATCAAAGACAGCACATTGCGTAAAGGGGTCGTGGTCAAAGCCAACAGCCACTTGGATGGAGCGGTGATGGGCGAGGGCAGTGATGCGGGTCCATTTGCTCGACTGCGTCCAGGCAGCGTGCTTGATGCTCGCGCCCATGTGGGTAACTTCGTTGAATTGAAAAACGCCCATCTGGGTGAAGATGCCAAGTGCGGCCATCTCACCTATCTGGGTGATGCCGAAGTCGGGCCACGCACTAATATTGGTGCGGGTACCATCACCTGTAACTACGATGGTGCCAACAAGTGGAAAACCGTGTTGGGGGCTGATGTATTTATTGGCTCTAACAACTCCCTGGTCGCTCCTGTGGATATCTCTAGCGGTGCGACCACCGCTGCCGGCTCGACGATTAGCCAAAATGTAGAGCCAGAGCAATTGGCGGTGGGTCGTGCACGCCAGCGTAATATCGACGGATGGAAGCGGCCGGTTAAACAGCCAAAACCATGATTTTAAGAGTGCAGGTGGCTCGAAACATAGTTATCCACAAGGTTTTTCGCATGGATCCGCTGTAAACGAGTCATCGTATAACTGTTTAAAATCAGTAAGTTATCATAAGCCTTATCGACGATCTGTGGATAAGGCTTATTTTTTGGCCTATTCATCGGCAATAAAACCCCTGTATACAGAGTTCAGACGAGTTATTCACAGAAAAAACTGGCAATAATTTCTTGACGGCCATTTCGAGATAGGGTCTCATTGCTTTCGTTATCTTTCGAAACGAAACTTAATTCCGCTATGTCAAAACGTAATACGCCACAGCGCAGACACAACATATTGTCCCTCCTCGCTGAGCAAGGCGAAGTCAGTGTGGATGAACTGGCCAAACGTTTCGGAACCTCTGAAGTTACGATTCGCAAGGACTTGGCCGCGCTCGAAAGTAACGGCCTTCTACTTCGCCGCTATGGTGGCGCTATCACTATGCCGCAAGAATTAGTCAGTGAGTCGCCGCAGCCCATCTCTCTCTATAAGCAGGCCATAGCCCGAACTGCCGTGGGTCTGATTAAAGAGCACGCGCGCATCATCATTGACAGCGGCAGCACCACCGCGTCGATGATTCCACAACTGGGCCTGCAACCGGGTTTGGTGGTGATGACTAACTCTTTGCACGTCGCTAACGCCCTGAGCGAACTGGAACATGAACCTGTGTTGCTGATGACCGGCGGAACCTGGGATCCGCACTCTGAGTCCTTTCAGGGGCAGGTTGCTGAGCAGGTTTTGCGTTCATACGACTTCGATCAACTGTTCATCGGTGCGGACGGCATTGACCTGCAACGTGGGACGACAACCTTTAATGAGTTGTTGGGCCTGAGTAGGGTCATGGCTGACGTCGCACGAGAAGTGATCGTGATGGTCGAGTCGGACAAAATTGGTCGAAAAATACCCAATCTGGAGCTGCCCTGGAGCAGCTTCCACACCCTTATTACCGATGATCGCTTGCCCTTTGAGGCTCGTGAACAAATTCAGGCCCGGGGCATAACGTTGTTATGCGCCGAGCTTAACTAGGAGAACCTTATGTGTGGAATCGTTGGCGCAGTCGCTGAACGTAATATCACGGCCATTCTGCTGGAAGGCCTGAAGCGTCTTGAATACCGTGGTTATGACAGCGCAGGTGTTGCTGTTTTTGCGAATAGCGGCACGCTGGAGCGCGTTCGCCGTAACGGCAAAGTGGCCGAACTTGAGCAAGCATTGGCAGGCGAACCGTTGGTTGGCCGTTTGGGTATTGCCCACACCCGTTGGGCGACTCACGGTGCGCCGTGCGAGCGAAATGCCCACCCACATTTTTCGGGTTCCGATCTGGCTGTAGTCCACAACGGCATCATCGAAAATCATGAGGCCTTGCGCGAGCAGCTAAAAGGTTTGGGGTATGTGTTTACTTCAGACACTGATACCGAGGTCATTGCGCACTTGCTGGAGCACAAGCTCAAAGAGCAAAGCGATTTGACCGCGGCGTTGAAGTCGACGGTTAAAGAGTTGCACGGAGCTTACGGTCTGGCCGTAATCAGTGCCAAGCAACCTGATCGTCTGGTGGCCGCACGCAGTGGTAGCCCGCTGGTGATTGGACTGGGTTTGGGCGAGAACTTCCTGGCCTCCGATCAATTGGCCCTGCGCCAGGTTACTGACCGCTTCATGTATCTGGAAGAGGGCGATATTGCCGAAATTCGTCGTGACAGCGTTCATATCTGGGATGTGAACGGGCAGACCGTCGAGCGTGAAACCGTGCAGTACCGTGATGGTGCCGAAGCAGCCGATAAGGGCGAATATCGTCACTACATGCTCAAAGAAATTCATGAGCAGCCTGCGGTCGTTCAGCGCACGCTGGAAAACCGTCTGGGTCAGGATCACGTTCTGGTTCAGGCGTTTGGCCCACAGGCTGCTGAACTGTTCGCCAAAGTGCGCAACGTACAAATCGTTGCCTGCGGTACCAGTTACCACGCAGGCATGGTTGCGCGCTACTGGCTCGAAAGTCTGGCAGGCATTCCGTGCCAGGTAGAAGTGGCCAGTGAGTTCCGCTATCGCAAAGTGGTGGTACAGCCAGACACGCTGTTTGTCTCTATTTCCCAATCGGGTGAAACCGCTGACACCTTGGCTGCTCTGCGTAACGCTAAAGAGTTGGGGTTCCTCGGCAGTCTGGCTATTTGTAACGTGGGCATTAGCTCGTTGGTTCGTGAGTCAGATCTGACGCTACTGACACAAGCCGGCCGTGAAATTGGCGTGGCATCGACCAAAGCGTTTACCACGCAGTTGGTTGGTTTGTTATTGCTGACGCTGTCGCTTGGCCAAGTTCGCGGTACGCTCGAAGCCGGTGTTGAGGCGCAACTCGTGGAAGAATTGCGCCGCTTGCCCACACGTTTGGGTGAAGCATTAGCGATGGATACCACCATCGAAAAAGTCGCTGAACTGTTTGCTGATAAACATCACACTCTGTTCTTGGGTCGCGGTGCTCAGTTCCCAGTGGCGATGGAAGGCGCTCTCAAGCTCAAAGAAATTTCGTACATACACGCCGAAGCGTACCCGGCAGGCGAGTTGAAGCACGGCCCTCTGGCGCTTGTGGATAACGACATGCCAGTGGTGACGGTGGCGCCGAACAATGAATTGTTGGAAAAATTAAAATCCAACCTTCAAGAGGTTCGTGCGCGTGGTGGTGAGTTGGTGGTGTTTGCCGATGAGCAAGCGAATATGAGCGATGGCGAAGGCACTCATGTCATCAATATGCCGCACATCCACGATGTGCTGGCGCCAATCCTCTACACCATCCCGTTGCAACTGCTGTCTTACTACGTTGCTGTGCTTAAAGGTACAGACGTCGACCAGCCTCGCAACTTGGCTAAGTCGGTGACGGTGGAATAAACCAGCAGCAACAATAAGTCGCATCAAAAAGACCCGCTTTGCGGGTTTTTTTGTTTGTGGGATTTGGGCAGCGGGGGCATGAATAAAAATAAAAATTTATAAGGTCTACGCTAATCCCATTAGGCCGCTATCTAGTTACTTTATTGAGGCGTTTGTATGTTCAAAAAAAATGTTAAGCAGGCACGTAGCAGTGCCGTTGTTTTGATCACGTGTCTTGCCGCTTCAGGGGCTAACGCCGCCGGTGACACGACGTATCCAGATGCTGCTGCCAGCAACCCTGCAACAATGGGCTGGATGGTCGGCGCGCCGCCGCCGCCGGACCGCATTATTCGCTTTGCCGATGGCAGTTATTTCAAATTCCCGGCCATGCGTTGGAGCGTTTCAAATTTCCGTCAATTAATGCCCACCACAAATGTTTCACGCGGTTTGAATGCTCCGGTTCCGTTAGCACAGGCGTTGCGTACCGATATCGATAAATTGACGTTTACGCCCTTAGGTAGCACGCAACCCATGACATGGGAGCAGTCGCTAGCGGCCAATTACACTGACGGCATCGTAGTGTTGCATCGTGGAAAAATTGTTTACGAACGTTATTTCGGTGTACTCAACCCGGAAGGTCAACACGCGGCAATGTCGATGACTAAATCTGTCGTGGGCACTATGGGGGCTATGCTGGTAGCTGATGGCACGCTGGATGCCAATAAACAGATTGCGGACTACGTGCCCGAGTTGGCCAAGTCGGCGTTTGGTAATGCGACGCTGCGTCAGGTACTGGACATGACCACGGGGCTTGATTACAGCGAGGATTATGCCGACCCGGATGCTGAAGTCTGGAAACACTCAATGGCGGGCAATCCGCTGCCCAAGCCAAAGGATTACACCGGCCCGCAAACCTACATGGAGTATTTGCAGACCGTGCAGCCTCTGGGTGAGCACGGGAAAGCATTTGCTTATAAAACGGTTAACACCGATGTTCTGGGTTGGGTGATTGCCCGAGTGACTGGACGGAATGTCGCTCAGTTGTTATCTGAAAAAATATGGCAGCGTCTGGAGGCTGAGCAATCTGCCTATTTCACCGTTGACTCGATTGGCACGCCTTTCGCGGGTGGTGGCTTGAACACTGGGCTGCGTGATATGGCACGGTTTGGTGAAATGATCCGCAATGAGGGTCAGTATTTGGGGCAGCAAATTGTGCCCAAGTCAGTCATTGATGATATTCGTGCCGGCGGCGATAAAGCGGCCTTTGCCAAAGCTGGCTATGACTTGCTCAAGGGTGGCAGCTATCGAGATATGTGGTGGGTTACTCATAATCCAGACGGTGCTTTTATGGCCCGTGGGGTCTACGGCCAACGCACGTACATCGACCCCAAAGCGGAGATGGTCATCGTGCGGTATGCCTCTAACCCTATCGCCAGTAACGCGGCAAACGACCCGGTCACCATTCCGGCCTTTGAGGCGATGGCACAGCTATTAATGAAGCATCCAGACTAACGCGAGCTCTAACTTACGGCTTTAGGCTTACAGGACACTGACAGTTACAGTTCTTCGTCTACCCTATAGTTTCAATGCCTAATGAAGGAGGACTTACTGATGCTCGCGCAACTGCCACCAGCTTTACAGAAACTTCAGCTTCCATTACGCCTAAAGCTATGGGACGGACTCGAGTTCAATCTCGGTCCTTCACCCAGTGTCACCATTGTGGTCAAGGATCCACAAATCGTGTCTGAGTTCACGCACCCCAGTCTTGACCTGTTGGGCACTGCGTTTGTTGAAGGGCGACTTGAGCTCGAAGGCTCCATTAGCGAAGTGATTCGAGTCTGCGATGAGCTGAGCCAAGCGCTAGTTGAGGACGAAGGCCAGGCACCGGTGCGCACCGTTCATGACAAGGCTATGGATGCGGCGTCCATTTCTTACCACTACGACCTGTCCAACGAGTTTTACCAGTTGTGGCTCGATCGCGACATGGCCTATTCCTGTGGCTATTTTGAAACGGCTGAAGAAAGCCTAGATGAGGCGCAGCAGGCCAAATTCCGTATTTTGTGCCGCAAGCTTCGACTAAAACCGGGTGAGTACTTATTAGATGTGGGCTGCGGGTGGGGAGGCTTGGCACGTTTTGCAGCGCGTGAGTTTGGGGTCAAGGTGTTTGGCATCACCTTGAGCAAAGAACAATTGGCTTTGGGGCGCGAGCGCGTTAAAGCCGATGGTCTGCAAGACAAGGTTGATCTGCAATTGCTCGATTACCGAGATCTGCCCCAGGATGGCCGATTCGATAAAATTGTCAGTGTCGGTATGTTTGAGCATGTGGGTCACGCTAACCTGCGCGAGTACTGTGAAATCCTGTCCAAGGCAGTTCGTGAAGGTGGCCTGGTAATGAACCACGGTATTACCGCCAAGCACACGGATGGTCGTCCTGTCGGCCGTGGGGCAGGGGATTTCATCGATCGCTATGTGTTCCCCAACGGCGAGTTGCCGCATCTGTCCATGATGACGGCCGAGATCAGTGAGGCCGGGTTGGAGGTGGTCGATGTCGAGAGTTTGCGCCGGCATTACGCACGCACGCTGGAGCACTGGAGTCAGCGCCTGGAAAACAATCTTGAAGCCGCGGCCAAATTAGTCCCCGAGAAAACCTTGCGGATTTGGCGGTTGTACTTGGCAGGCTGTGCGTACGCCTTTGCCCACGGCTGGATTAACATCGATCAGATTTTGGCGACCAAACCCTACGCAGATGGGTCACTTGAGTTGCCACTGACACGAGATGATATTTATCGCTGAGGCTGAGATTGCCACGTGATAGGGACAGGGTTTTCGACCGGGTTGGTTTCTTGGGTGAAGGTTCCGTATTGCAACGGGATGTTCTGATCCACTTGAGCAAGGGCTTTCTGTTTGAATGTCAGAGAGCCCTTTGTGAAGGTCAGATCGTGGCGGGCAACATTCCCGCCCCAATCGGCTGAGGGCAGTGAGATATAACTGATGCTGTATTGAGCATCGGTGAAAGCTCCCTCGACCACGTATACGCCGTAGTGGTTTTCACCTGGAGAAATGATTTTGTAGAGGCCGTTGTCGTAGTAATACAACACGGCCTCTTCAAATGGTTTTTCGCTGTACATCTTTTTATAGTGAAGTCGATGGATGTAAGTGGGCTTTCCAACCTCCACGGCAATCGTGGGTTGGGTGGTTTGCACCGGGGATTGGGCGTGGGCGAGTGAAGTCACGCTGAACAACAATCCCATCAAAGAGAATTTCATCTTTTGTCCCTATGCACATCATGAGCGGCCGGTTTGGCCGGGCCGCTCAGCTTAGGTAATGAAGATGTAAACGTCTGGGCTGCACTTAGCTTTCAGCCATGACCTACTCAAGATACTGATTCTGCCTACACGCTCTATAAGACCGGTGAGACCAAACGTGCCACGCGCATCGCCAATTGTTGTAAGCGGTGGGTCGCTTTTATATCCGCTTCGGTTATCTCTTTTGCCAGCGCAAAATCATCGAGCAGCATGTGCTCGACTTCAGTGGCGAACGCATCGTCTACGGTGAGTAGCATCACTTCAAAGTTAAGACGGAATGAACGGTTGTCCATATTGGCACTGCCAATGGCGCTGATTTCGTTATCGATTAACACCACCTTCTGATGCAAAAACCCAGGCTGGTATCGAAATATTTTTACACCCGCGCGCACGGCTTCAAAGGCATACAAGCTTGACGCCGCGTAGACGATTTTATGATCCGGTCGAGACGGTATCAAAATGCGCACATCTACCCCGCGTAACACGGCCAGTCTCAAGGCTGAGAACACCGCTTCATCAGGGACGAAGTAAGGGGTTGTAATCCACACCCTTTCGTTAGCAGCGTGAATGGCTTCGACAAAAAACAGAGAGCACGTTTCATAGGGATCGGCAGGGCCGCTGGCTAGAAATTGGCACAGTACGCCGACTTCCGGATAGCTTTGTGGAAGTATCAGTGGTGGTAATTTCCGAGCTGCCCAAAACCAGTCTTCAGCAAATGATTCCTGCAAACAGGCCACCACCGGCCCATTTACTTCAACATGGGTATCTCGCCAAGGGGACAGCGGTGGCTTGGCCCCTAGGTACTCATCCCCTACGTTATGGCCACCTACAAATCCTTTGGTGCCATCGACCACAACAACTTTACGGTGGTTGCGAAAGTTCACTTGGAACCGACTGATCCAACCACCGCGGGTGGCAAATGCCTGGGCCTGTACACCGCCTGCGCGAAGGGTCTCGGCATAAGCGTTGGGTAGGGAGTGGCTTCCAATGCTGTCATAGAGCAAATAGACAGCGACCCCTTGAGCTGCTTTCTCCAGTAACAGGGCATGTAACTTCATGCCGAGTTCGTCATCGTGGATGATAAAAAACTGAACCAGCACCACTTCTTTAGCCTCGCGAATGGCGCCGAAAATAGCATCAAACGTAGCCGTGCCATTAATCAGCAAGCGTACTGAGTTGTTTGCCAGGCAGGGCATACGTCCCAACCTTGGCATCGCCCTAAGTGAGGTATAGGCAGCAGACTTTCGGGCGGCCAGGGCTTCTTCAACCCAGGGCCTCCAGTTCAGATCGATGATCGCTTCACGCATTTCCTGATTGGCATCCCGGCGTGCGCGAATGTAATCGTCGAATGTGCTGCGGCCAAAAATCAGATAGGGGATCAATGTTAAGTAGGGAATGAAGAACAGAGACATTGCCCAGGCTATTGAGCCCTGTGCCGTTCTGACGGTGAGTATTGCATGCACAGCCGCAATTAAGCCTAAGCTGTGGACCAATAAAATTAGGTATCCGAAAAAGTGCGGGCCTAGATAATCCATGCGTATCCTTGCTCCTCAATGTTCAATGCTTAGTACAACAGACCATGTTCTGCTATGAATGTCCTAATACTTTACGGCTGCAACCTCGGCCAGTTTTCAGCGTCTAATACGGATGATCCCGTAGGAGTGACTCGATGAATGTTCGTCTGCTTGGACTAATTTTGGCCGGTGGTATTTCTCTCCCAATGGCTGCTCAGGCCCAGATGCTACAACCCGGTCTCTGGGAAGTGACCTCCAGTAACATGCAAGTAGATGGCCAGCAGTTGCCTGATTTGCAGCTAATGCTTGGCCAGTTACAGGGCATGATGACGCCTGAGCAAAAAGCGCAGCTGGAGAATCAGGGACTGACTATGGGGGGCAAAGGCGTTCGAGTGTGTCTAACGCCAGAGCAAGTTCAGACCAACGATATTCCGTTGACTGACCCCAAGTCTGGTTGTACTCAGCAGATTACTGAGCGTAGTGGAAATCAGTGGAAGTTTCGCTTTAGTTGTCCAAAAGCTCAGGGGGCAGGCGTTGCAACGTTTGCGGGTGATCGTGAGTTCACAACTCGCGTGAGTGGGACTTTCAATGCGACAGGAATTCAGCAAAAAGGCAGCATGGATACGCGCGCAGTTTGGCTAGGCCAAAGCTGTGGAACCGTCAAACCTCGAGCATGATGCTCTGAATGTCGACAGCTCGAAAAGAGCTGTCGAAATACCTGCCTATTCCATCAAGCCATCCCAATGACTTTCCGCCACAGCATCGTGGCTGTGTAAACTTTCGGCATGTACCACTTTCACGTGAAAGCCGTTAACCCCTTCCAGAGTCTTCAGCACTCGATTCAACCGCCGCGCTGCATCTTCACAAAACATTAAATTCTGTCCATTAGCTAAGGCGAATGCTTGTTCGTCTGCACGTTTCACCGCAGTTTGAACGGCCGTGCCTAATGCCTTCTCCGCCGAATTAATAATTAAACCTATGGGTAACATTTTCAGCTCTGGCTTGAGTTGGATTCGCAAGTGGGCCGTGCTCCTTTGGCTATGCGGTGTGGCCACAATGCCTAATGGGCTTCCCAGCCATGCTAGTACTTCAGAGTGCTGCAACGATTGATCAGCAAAGTCCTCGACGAATTTTTGCTGAATCAGTTGCCTAGCCAAGGCGGCCGAACAAGGGCAAGTAGATGAATACTTCAGTTCCACGTTTAGTTCCACGTGGAACATTCCGTTTTTCAATGATGCATCGAGACTCATTGGGTAGCTCCTCCAGCCACTCAGTGAGCTGACTAGAGCTGGCTGCTTTAGAAGTACTTGAGTGTGAATTCGCAGGAAGGCGCAGACAGATAAACCTTCGTGGCTATCGAGAAATTGCTGAAGAATTTCTTTCAAAAGTAGGGGGTTCAGCTCCTGTGACTCTAGGTTTTCTAGCGCTAAATAAAGGCGCGACATATGAATTCCGCGCGCGGAATCATCATCCAGGCTGACGCCTGCATCAGCAGTTGCAGTCAGCTGTTGGCCATTAATGACAATGGGGAGAGCAATACCGCACATTCCGACCCAATCCAAAGGGAGCGTCTGTTGGGTGTTTTGCGAGGCGATATCGGGCAGGGCTAAAGCAGTCATAGGAATTCCATTGGAAGGTAGGGTGTTACAGGATAACAATTGTGATGGGGTGTATTGTTATAATGTATCATTATCGAGAGCCAATTTTGGCTGCGCCAATGAGCGGGCGTTTTGACCTGCCACCCCTGATGAGGAACTCCCATGCCAAAATGTCTTCCGGTGACTGTGTTGTCCGGTTTTCTGGGTGCAGGAAAAAGCACCCTGCTGAATTATATTTTGCGTAATCGCGAGAATTTGCGTGTGGCCGTCATCGTCAATGACATGAGTGAAATCAATCTTGATGGCGCAGAAGTTCAGCGCGATGTCAGTCTCAATCGCGCAGAAGAAAAATTAGTTGAAATGAGTAATGGCTGTATTTGTTGCACCTTGCGTGAAGACTTATTGATAGAGGTCACCAAGCTGGCCAAAGAGGGACGTTTTGATTATCTGCTGATCGAGTCGACTGGGATTTCCGAGCCGCTGCCTGTGGCTGAGACCTTTACCTTTAGCGACGAATCCGGTCATAGCCTGGCCGACAGTGCGCGTCTGGATACCATGGTCACGGTAGTCGATGGCCTGAGTTTTATGCAGGATTTTCAAGCGGCAGAAAGTCTGGCATCGATGGGCGAAACCCTGGACGAAGAAGACGAACGCGCCATTACCGACTTATTGGTTGAGCAAGTTGAATTCGCTGACGTAATTTTGATCAGCAAAATTGATTTGATCAGCCACGAAGATCGCTTGGAATTAATTGCCATTCTTGGGCGCCTGAATGCACAGGCAGAAATTATTCCGATGGTGATGGGCGAAGTGCCGCTGAAAAAGATACTTAATACGGGATTGTTTAACTTTGAGCGGGCAGCTCAGGCACCTGGCTGGTTGCGAGTGTTACGCGATGAGCACGTACCCGAAACAGAGGCCTATGGCATTGCTTCGATGGTCTACCGGGCGCGTCGGCCCTTTCACCCAGGGCGTTTTTTTAATTTTATTAATCGCTCGTGGACCCACGGAAAACTACTGCGCTCCAAAGGGTTCTTTTGGCTGGCCAGCAAGTATCAGGAGGCGGGCAGTTGGTCACAGGCCGGGGGGTTGATGCGTTATGGCTACGCTGGCCGCTGGTGGCGTTTTGTGCCGCGTGATCAATGGCCTCAAGACGCCGAGACCAAAGCTGTAATTCTTCAAAAGTGGCTTCCCGAAACTGCCGATTGTCGTCAGGAATTAGTCTTTATCGGTCAGCACATGGATTTTGATGTGCTGAAAGAGGAGCTGGATAGCTGTTTGCTCAATGATGAAGAAATGGCCTTGGGCATCGAAGGCTGGCAACTGATGAGCGATCCTTTCGGTGAATGGCACGAAGGGGTAGCTGCATGATCAGTGCGAGCACGCTGACCGCACCGCCACTCATCCATCAAGTGATTGGACCGAGCCCTGAAATACTTGCGCATATTCTCGATAACAACACCAATCTGACTGTCTGGAACCGTCAATTACCCCTGCATATCGCTGATTTTGCAGCGCGATTGTTATCGCTTGATGAGCCCCTAAGCGATGTTATTTCATTCGATATTTCCGACGAGCGGTCATCGGTAGACCTCAAATGCTTGGCTTCCCGATTTAATGATCTGGAAGGCTATGAGAGCTTTATTGTCGACATTGACTGGTTGGTGAGTGCCTACGCATACCTGCTGGGCGCAAAACGCATAGGGCTGCGTCTCAGAGCCCTGGATACGGCGATGTGTCCTCGGTTTCATGTTGATCATGTGCCCGTACGGCTGATAACGACGTATGCGGGTGCAGGCAGTCAGTGGTTGAGGGAGAGCGTCTTGGAGCGTCCTCAACTCGGTCAGTTGCCTACTGAACCCCTGCACGATTCGCAGATTGAACATATGGATGCCGGTGACGTTGCCTTGCTCAAAGGAGAAAAGTGGCAAGGTAACGAAGGCTTCGGGTTGATCCATCGTTCACCGACTTTATCGCAGGGTGAACGCCGGCTGATCTTGACCCTTGATTGGCTCGCCTAAACATCAATAGGTCGTTTATTCAGGCATATTGTGGGCTTTGATCAACCAGAAGCTGGCGATGATGTTGCATAACATTCCTACCCATGTGATTGCCGGCCCACTCGGCGCGGGTAAAACCAGTCTGATACAGCATTTGATGGCTCACAAACCCGCTCACGAACGCTGGGCGGTTTTGGTCAATGAGTTCGGTCAGATAGGGCTGGACGCTGCGCTGATGAGTCAGGGCAACGACACAATTGCTATTGCTGAAGTGGCAGGCGGATGCGTGTGTTGTGTCAATGGCGCACCCTTTCAAATTGGCTTGAGCCGCCTTTTGCGCAAATCTCGTCCCGACCGGCTGTTTATAGAGCCGTCGGGCCTAGGCCATCCGGTACAAATTCTAAACCAACTCAATAGGGCTCCTTGGCAAGGAGTTCTGGCGTTGCAACCCTGCGTCATGGTGCTTGATGCGCAAGCGATGGCGCAGGGAAAACGCTTGCCAGAAACGCAGCAAGAAGCCCTGAAAAGTGCCGGTTTAGTGGTCATGAATAAATCTAATAGTGTGAAAAAAGCACAACGTGAGCAGATTGCATACAGCCTGCCAAAGTGCCCTGTTTTATGGGTCGACCATGGCTGCATCCCTTTAAATTCGCTGCCTGCAGGGCATATGAATGATATTCATCCTGTGGATAAATCATTGATTTATAAGGATTTAAATCAGACTCGCAGTATTTTTATCAGCCCTGAAACCCCTATCGTCATGATTCAAGCTCAGCCGCAAGGGTGGAGCATGGGTTGGCGTTGGCACCCTTCCATCCATTTCAATCTATGTCGGGTGCAGGAGTGGCTTTCAAGCCTTAATTACCTGCGTGCGAAGCTGGTCATCCATACCTCGCAGGGGTGGTTTTCGTTTAATTCTGTGGATAACTCGTTAGCTCAGTGGAAATCCAGTGAGTGGCGTGAGGATTCGCGCTTAGAACTCATCTTTGAAAACCCTCAAGATCAAGGTGGGCTAAAAAGTGGTCTAAAAAATTGCCTGGAGTCAGTTGAGGATAAGATTTTAGGTGGTTGAGGAGGGGGGTGAGCGGCGTAAAGCGTGCTTTTGAGTCGTTCTGTGCTGGTAAAATTGTCCTACAAAGACAACTGTACGAACGAAAATTACCTTCTTATAAATCGTTATGAAGGCTCTAATTCAATGGTTTTAGGCTGATGCAATGCGTGGATGCAGTTTTCACAACCAAGTTATCCACAGATGCTCTACCCCTAAGCACAGAACGGCTGTTCCAGGAGGAATGCCCTGAACAACCTTTCATGCTCATGGAGTCAGTGGCGAGTTTTGCTGTGATCCTGACGCCATTGGCTAAGCTCAATGACTTTTGCGCTGGAAATCTCTCTCGCATCAGGCTCTGACGCGGTTTGAATGGGGTAGGGCGGTAAGTCTATCTTTGCGCTATGGGCCCCAAATTGCGTGATGGTCCCGGTATGGCGGTGTTCACCCGTCACGGTAAACTCAAAGTTATACACACGGGCCAGGCGTTTGCGGCCGTTGGCATCCGCAATAAAGCCGATTTTTTTAAGCGCAACGTTTTCATCCAGCAATTCGATATCAAGCGTCTTGCAGTGCTGTTTGACTCGCGCCAGCGCACGTTCACGAAGGCCGTGGTTGTGCCATAGCCAGGCAGCACCTGCGGCTAACAGCATCAGCACAAACATATTTCCAAGGGTCAGCATTTACGTGCGCTCCAACAGATTGGGTTCAGCTTAACTGCGTCTTCAGTCTGTCGTATAGGTTGTGTTTAGTCGCATACTGCGCGGCTTGAATCCATCCGCAGTCTGGAATCCGGCATGAAACGTACACCTCATCTACTCGCCATCCAATCCCACGTGGTTTTCGGCCATGCCGGCAATAGCGCTGCCGTGTTTCCCATGCAGCGCGTCGGGGTAAATGTCTGGCCCTTGAACACCGTACAGTTCTCCAATCACACTCAGTATGGCCAGTGGGCAGGCGAGGTGCTTGCCCCTGAGCAGATTCCGGCGTTGGTTGAGGGTATTGCGGCTATTGGCGAGCTGGGCAACTGTGATGCCGTTCTGTCCGGCTATTTGGGCAGTGCCGCTCAAGGTCGGGCAATTCTCAGGGGTGTAGCACGCATCAAATCAGTAAACCCGCACGCGTTATACCTGTGTGATCCGGTGATGGGGCACCCTGAAAAAGGCTGCATCGTGGCCCAGGAAGTCAGTGATTTTCTGCTTGAAGAGGCCGCGGCGATGGCCGACTTTCTTTGCCCCAATCAGTTGGAGCTGGACAGCTTTTGCGGTCGTCACCCGCAGTCTTTACTCGACTGCCTGGCGATGGCCCGCAGTTTGCTGGCACGCGGTCCCAAGGCGGTGTTGGTGAAGCATTTGTCCTATCCCGGTAAGCCAGCAGATAATTTTGAAATGCTGCTGGTGACCGCCGAGGGCAATTGGCACTTGAGCCGCCCATTGCTGGCGTTCCCGCGTCAGCCTGTGGGTGTAGGTGATCTAACCTCCGGACTGTTTTTGGCGCGCGTGCTGCTAGGTGACAGCCTGGTGGCTGCATTTGAATTTACCGCCGCTGCGGTGCATGAGGTCTTGCTGGAAACGCAGGCCTGCACCAGCTACGAGCTACAACTGGTGCGTGCCCAGGACCGTATTG
Organism: Pseudomonas sp. 2024-210; assembly: GCF_045062345.1. Lineage (NCBI taxonomy): Bacteria > Pseudomonadati > Pseudomonadota > Gammaproteobacteria > Pseudomonadales > Pseudomonadaceae > Pseudomonas > Pseudomonas sp. 2024-210. Next base: position 389,904 of record NZ_JBJGEJ010000003.1, read on the forward strand.
CGCACCCGCGTGTGCGCTTTGAGGCGGTACCGATCAATCTGTAAAGCGAAGCGTCAGATTGTAGGGGGCGAGTGTGTTCGTACCCTACAGACAAAGCGGTTCTACATCGTTTCGTCTTTCAATTCCTGATAGCGTTTTTCCAGCTCCTGACGGATCTGGCGACGTTGTTTGCCCTGAATAAAACGACGCTTATCTTCGCTGTTAACCGGTTGCAAAGGCGGCACGGCAGCCGGTTTACGGTCGTCGTCCACGGACACCATGGTGAAGAAGCAACTATTGGTGTGGCGCACTGAGCGTTCACGAATATTTTCTGTAACGACTTTAATGCCGACTTCCATCGAGGTGTTGCCGGTGTAATTAACCGATGCAAGGAAGGTCACCAGCTCGCCGACGTGAATAGGCTCGCGAAATATCACTTGGTCTACTGACAAAGTGACCACGTAACGGCCGGCATAGCGGCTGGCGCAGGCGTAAGCGACTTCATCGAGGTACTTGAGCAGGGTTCCGCCGTGAACATTGCCAGAAAAGTTGGCCATGTCCGGGGTCATCAAGACCGTCATCGAGAGTTGGGCGTTTCCGGGTTCCATAGCAGCAGGCTCGCGGTAGTGTTGCAGCATTGAAATGGGTACCTCTGCGGATACTTGTCGATTTTTGAAACAGTACTTAACGGGACGCTGCTGCTTTGGCAGCCGTCACGCTCAGCTGTATCTGTTTCCATATATTGCACCGCCTTTCTAGGGGAAGTCGCGGTGTTAACCTGCAAAAGCCCGATAAGCGGGTAATTCCTACGATACAAACAGTCTATACACACAGTCATAAAGGCTGTGTCCGACGGACTGTTGCTGCGAAACACTCAAAAAGGAGCACCACGCCATGCATGCCATCAGTTTTATTCAGGATCTGGCAGTGATCATGCTGGTCGCAGGTGTGGTGACCATTCTTTTTCACCGATTCAAGCAGCCCGTGGTGCTTGGCTACATTGTGGCCGGATTTATTATTGGCCCACATACCCCGCCTTTTGGCTTGATTCATGATGAGCAAACGATCAAGACCCTCGCTGAACTGGGCGTGATATTCCTGATGTTTTGCCTGGGCCTGGAGTTCAGCCTGCGCAAGTTATTCAAGGTGGGGGCCACGGCTTTTATCGCAGCGTTTATGGAAATAACGCTGATGATCTGGATTGGCTACGAGATTGGCCGCTGGTTCGATTGGAACACCATGGACTCGTTGTTCCTGGGCGCGATTCTGGCCATTTCTTCGACCACGATCATCGTTAAGGCCCTGAATGACCTCAAGATGAAAAACGAGCGCTTCGCGCAGCTGATTTTTGGCGTGTTGATTGTTGAGGATATTTTGGGGATCGGAATCATTGCGTTGCTGTCGAGCATCGCAGTGAGCGGGAGCGTTAGCCCGGAAGAAGTTTTTTCGACCGTCGGAAAACTTTCTTTATTTATGATTGTGGCCTTGGTTATCGGTATTTTGCTGGTGCCCAGGGTGCTGGCGTATGTGGCCCGCTTTGAAAGCAACGAGATGCTGCTGATTACCGTGCTCGGCCTGTGTTTTGGCTTTTGCCTGTTGGTGGTCAAGTTGGAATACAGCATGGTGCTCGGCGCTTTTTTGATCGGCGCTATCATGGCCGAATCACGACAACTGCTGAAAATCGAGCGTTTGATTGAGCCTGTTCGGGATCTCTTCAGTGCGATTTTCTTTGTCGCTATAGGCCTCATGCTCGACCCTGCCATTCTGTGGGAGTACGCCTTGCCAATACTGGTCATCACCTGTGCGGTGGTACTGGGCAAGATGCTTTCTTGCGGGTTGGGCGCCTTTATCGCCGGTAACGACGGTCGCACTTCATTGCGAGTTGGGATGGGACTGTCACAAATTGGCGAATTTTCTTTCATCATCGCAGCGCTGGGTATGACGTTACAGGTCACCAGCAGCTTTCTGTACCCCGTAGCGGTCGCTGTGTCCGTGTTGACGACGCTTATGACCCCTTACTTGATTCGTGCCGCAGATCCGCTCTCGCTCACGCTGGCGCAGGTCATGCCTAAACGTGTATCCCGGGTTTTTGGAATGTACGGGGAATGGCTCCGCAGTATTCAGCCGCAAGGAGAGAGGGCGATTCTCGCCGCCATGATCCGAAGAATTTTGTTGCAGGTTGGGGTTAACCTGGCCTTGGTTATCGCGATTTTTTTTACCGGTGGTTATTTCGCGCCAAGAATCACCGAGTATTTGCAGGGGTGGATGATTAAATCGAGCTGGCAACACGGAATTATCTGGGGGGCTGCCTTGCTGGTGTCATTGCCGTTCCTGATTGCGGCTTATCGCAAGCTCAAGGCGCTTTCCATGTTGCTGGCAGAGATGGGGGTCAAACCTGAAATGGCTGGGCGCCATACACAACGGGTGCGACGGATCATTGCTGAGGTCATCCCGATTCTGTCGTTGCTGGTGATTTTTTTGCTGCTGTAAGCATTGTCGGCCAGCATTCTGCCCACCAATGAGTTGCTGATCGTGATTGCGGTTGTGGCGGCGGGGGTTGCTGCGGTGTTGTGGCGTTGGTTTATCCGGGTCCATACGCGCATGCAGGTGGCGTTGCTGGAGACGCTTGATAACCATAAAGAGGGCGGTCATTGACGTTGCCCTGTGCTCTGTAGAAGCGAGCTCGCTCACGGTCGTGTTGCGGGAGCTGCCGGCTCGCTTCTACGGAGTTTCACTGCATTCAGGTATCAGCTTTCCAGCCAGACATCCCGAGCCCAGTGCCAGACCGATTCCCACGTTTCTTCGGTCACCAGTTCTTCTTCGCCAGACCACAGCACCACGGTGCCGTCTTCTTCTACGCAGTAGTAGTCGTCGCCGTCCTGACAAATCGGGATCAGTTCACGGGGCACGCCCAGGTCCCATGCAGTCGCGGCCACTTCAGGCAGATAGGTATGGGACTGTGGATCCGTCACGGTTACGGGTTCCAGGCTGCCATACACCACGTCGCTGACGGTCAACAAAAACTCTTTGAAGACAAACGGAATGTCGATGAACAGTTGTTCTTCGATTTCAACCAGTTGGTCTTCGTCTGGCAGTTCCAGGGGAACCGGCACAGGCTCATTTTTTTCACGTAGTTCTTCGATGATCTCTTCCACGACCTCTATCCTCATACTCTATGGCGCGGTTTTATAAGACGCGCTTTATACAGTAGCTTGTTATAAGTGCAATCGTGAAATGCAAAGCCCCGGACAAGTCCGGGGCTTTGATTACAACATGTGATAGGTGCAGATCAACCGTTTTGGCGGATACCGGCAACCAGCCAAGGCTGGTTCTCGCCTTGCTGGCGCTCCATGTTCCAGCTCTCGCTGAAAGCTTCGCCCTGATCAAAACGCGAAGTTTTCGAAACGCCGCTGAATGTCAGTGTAGCGATGGTCTTGTCGGCGCGATCATCCAGGCCGTCCAGTTGCACGGTCAGGTTGTCGATGTAGGTGGACTGGAAGCCATCACCCAGATCAGCGCGTTCACGCTTGAGGAAATCAAGCATTTGAGGTGTAACGAACTCGGCGATTTTATCCATTTCGTTGGCATCCCAATGCTGTTGCAGGGACTGGAAATGGTTACGTGCAGCTTCCAGGAAGTTCTGCTCGTTGAACCAGGCCGGAGCGTTGATCACCGGGCGTGCTGCCGGAGCGGCTGAACCACCGCCGAATATCGACGAAGTGGCAGGCTTGGCATCGAACGTTTCACGCTGCATCGACGCAGGACCTGCTGGAGCCATCATTTCAGTTTGTTGCTTGCGGCGACGGGCGGCAATGAAGCGGAAGATCAGGAAGGCAATGACTGCCATGATCAAGATGTCGAAGAACTGCATGCCCTGGAAGCCACCGCCCATAAACATGGATGCCAGCAGGCCACCGGCAGCGAGGCCAGCCAGAGGGCCTAACCAGCGCGAAGCACCACCGGCTTTAGCGGCAGCGCCTGCAGCAGCAGGGGCTGCGGCGGGTGCAGGTGCGGCTTGACGAGTTTGGTGGCTAGGGGCCGAGCCAAAGCTTTTGCCACCGCCAAAGCGTTTGGCGTTAGCGTCGAGGCTCATCGTTAAACCGATGCACAACGCCATGGCGATGCTAAGAAAACGTTTCATAAAGGGAATTCCCATTTGTGGATGACACGCGCGCCATGTTGCACAGGTCAAGGGTGACTGGCTAGCGGTGAAGTGTTTCGGGCTTTTGCCCGATAGCGTGTAGGAAGGTTCTGTTTAATTTGTAGTCGATACCTCTGGCTTCCCAGCCTAAGCCAGCGAAGCTACAAAAGGCCTAGCCTTTTAATGCCAGTCGCAGGACGGTACGTAAGGACGTGGCGACATCAGAACTGACATGCTTAATCCCTACGTTGGCAAACATCGCAGTCAGCGCCGCGAACGTAGCTGACAGAAGGGCCTATATTACCCACCTTATTGTCAGCTAGCTGTCCGGCGGCTGTCAGACCGCTTCAAGTTTGGCGTAGCCCATCATTAGCCACTTGCTGCCTTCCGGGAAGTTCACCTGTACACGTGCCTGAGCGCCGGCGCCCTCGAAATTGAGGATTACGCCTTCGCCGAAGACCGCGTGGCGAACCAGTTGACCCAGCTTGAATTCGGTTTCGGGAATATCCGAACCGCCAAACAAGGTGCTGGCGCTTTGCTTCTGACCGCCGCCGAAAGGACGGCTGACACTGTTGGACAATCGAACTTCCTGTATCAACCCTTTGGGTATCTCGCGGACGAATCGTGAAACCTTGTTGTAGGTTTCACTGCCGTAGAGGCGACGGGTTTCAGCATAGGTCATCACCAGGTTTTGCATTGCCCGAGTGATGCCCACGTAGGCCAGACGGCGTTCCTCTTCAAGGCGGCCGGGTTCTTCAAGGCTCATCTTGTGTGGGAACAGGCCCTCTTCCATGCCCACGAGGAACACATACGGGAACTCCAGACCTTTGGCGCTGTGCAGCGTCATCAACTGGATACCGTCTTCGTGTTCTTCTGCCTGTGTGTCGCCAGCTTCCAGTGACGCGTGGCCAAGGAATGCGGCTAATGGCGAGAGCTCTTCGTCTTCTTCGTTGTTCTCGAAGTTACGTGCAGCGCTGACCAGCTCCTCAAGGTTTTCTACCCGGGCCTGGCCTTTTTCGCCTTTTTCGGCTTGATGGTAGGCAATCAGTCCACTTTGCTCGATCACCGTTTGAGTCATTAGGTGCAGCGGCATCTCCATGACCTTCGCTGCGAGGCCTTCGATCAGTTCAATAAATCCTGAGATGGCGCCCGAAGCACGACCAGGCAACGCTTTATTGGCGATGAGCTGGCGCATGGCTTCCCACATGGAGACATCGCTGTGACGCGCGTGCTCACGAATGGCCTCAACTGTTTTTTCGCCGATTCCGCGAGCAGGAACGTTAATGACCCGCTCCAGTGCCGCATCGTTGCCGCGGCCTTCCAACAGTCGCATGTAGGCCATGGCATTTTTGATTTCTGCGCGTTCAAAGAAGCGCTGACCACCGTAAATTCGGTATGGAATACGTTCACGCAGTAACGCTTCTTCAAGCACCCGTGATTGAGCGTTGGAGCGGTACAAAATGGCGATGTCTTTGTGAGCCAGGCCCGTTTTCAGAGCGCTTTCGATGGTTTCGACGACGTAACGCGCTTCATCGTGTTCGTTGAAAGCTGCGTACAGATTAATCGCTTCGCCTTCGCCGCCATCTGTCCACAGCTCTTTACCCATGCGCCCACTGTTGTTGGCAATCAGGGCGTTGGCCGCTTTAAGAATGCCGGCAGTTGAACGGTAGTTCTGTTCCAGACGAATGGTTTCAGCGTCCGGGAAGTCAGTGGAATATTGGTAGATATTTTCAATCTTCGCGCCACGCCACCCATAGATCGACTGATCGTCATCGCCCACGACCATCAAGCTGTCGCCGCCCTGTGCCAGAAGACGCAGCCACGCGTACTGCACGGCGTTGGTGTCCTGAAACTCGTCCACCAGAATATGCCGGAAGCGTTTCTGGTAGTGCGCCAGTAATCCCGGGTTATCCCGCCACAGATCAAGCGCCCGCAGCAGCAGTTCAGAGAAATCAATCACGCCTGCCCGCTGGCACGCAACTTCATAGGCTTCGTAAATGCTGCGCATGGTGGCCAGGAACAAATCACCACTGGCCTGAATGTGTTGTGGTCGCAGGCCTTCATCTTTCTGGCCGTTGATAAACCATTGCGCCTGTCGTACAGGCCAGCGCTGTTCGTCCAGCCCCAGTTCACGGATCACACGTTTGACCAAGCGTTGCTGGTCATCGCTGTCGAGAATCTGGAACGTCTGGCTCAAACCGGCTTCCTGCCAGTGAGCACGCAGCAGGCGGTGAGCCAGGCCGTGGAACGTACCCACCCACATACCGGCCGGGTTGATACCCATCAGCTGTTCGATGCGATGGCGCATCTCGGCAGCGGCCTTGTTGGTGAAGGTCACCGACAGCACTGAGTGCGGGGACGCATTTTCGACCTGGATTAACCAAGCGATACGGTGCACCAGCACACGGGTTTTGCCGGAACCTGCGCCGGCCAGAACCAACTGACGCCCGACACTGGCCGTGACGGCCTGACGTTGGGCATCGTTGAGAGAATTTAACAAGAGAGAGAGATCATCGCGCATCTGAGCATTCTAGGGCGCGCGGCCAACCCCGGCAAACCCCAATGCCAATCGGGTCCGCCTTATTTTGTCGTCCCTAAGGCTGTTTATATGAACAGGTATACCGGGAGGCATGTATTTATTTGAATTGTTTTGGGAAATTGGATCCATTCATAAGCGTTTTATCCCGTTTGGTCATGTGCATTGCTTGTGTATGCTCAGGGTACTTTTTAGTCACCCACTTATAAGAATTTTGCTGATGATTCAGGGTTTTAGCTCGCTGGGTATTTCTTTTGGCGTAGGCGCTGGGTGTTTGCTGTCCTTGGGCGCTGTTCTTGTCTGGCAAGTCAAAAAACGCTATGTCGCAGGGAATGCGCAGCAACAAAAACTCTTGGAAGATCTGCAACTCGCCAACACTCGCAGCGAGCAATTGAACGCTGTGCTTGCGCGAGAAATAGAACAGCGGCGTTTAGCGGCAACCGTGTTTGAAGCGGCCAGTGAAGGCATCGTTATTCTTGATCCTGCCTACACCCTACTGGCAGTCAATCAAGCTTTTAGCCGTATCAGCGGTTATTCGGTTGAGGAGTTGGTGGGGTATCGGGTGGCTGAACTGGCGTGTGGTCGCGACGCCTTTCGGCATTCTCCGATCATTCAACAATCGCTTGATCAACAGGACAGTTGGCAGGGTGGGTTAGTTGAGGCCCGTAAAAGTGGCGAGCTTTACCCGCAATGGTTGCAGCTCAAAGTGGTGCGCGATGCCGCCGATACAATCAGTCATATCGTGGCTTTCATTAGCGATTTGTCGGCGCGACGGATTTCTGAAGAGCGAGTGCGGCACCTCACTCATTTTGATGAACTGACGGGGTTGGCCAACCGCCTTTTGTTTAAAGAGCGCCTTGAAGAAGCTAATCAACGTTTGCGACCAGGCTCACGCAGCCTCGCATTGCTGCACATCGACCTTGACCGTTTCAAACGGCTCAATGACAGCCTTGGCCATGAGCTGGCCGACCAAGTACTGCAGCATGTTGCTGAGCGCATGAAAAAGGCCATGCCCGAGGCCTACACCATTGCGCGATTATCGGGTGACGAATTTGCAGTGTTGTTTGACACCTATGGCAGCTTGACCAGCCTGGCGCGTGTCACTACTCGACTGTTAAGCAAGCTTGGCAAGCCACTGTTGATTGATGGTCATGAGTTGGTGATCAGTGCATCAATTGGCATTAGTTTGATGTCTGACAGCGTTCGTGACGGTGCGATGCTGGTCAATCAGGCCAGTCAAGCCATGCAGCAAGCCAAACATATAGGCGGCGGTACTTTTCAGTTTTTCAGTCATAGCTTGCAGCACAGCACACTGGAACGATTTCAGCTGGAGAATCTGTTGCGCAAGGCGATTGTCGAAGGCCAGCTCAACGTGTTCTATCAACCTAAGTTATGCCTGAAAACAGGTCGTTTGCATGCCGCTGAAGCCTTGGTACGTTGGGATCATCCACAGTTGGGCAGCGTGCCCCCCAGCGACTTTATCGCACTGGCTGAAGAAACAGGTCTGATCGCTGCAATTGGCGGGTTCGTCCTTCGTGAAGCCTGCCGTCAGGCGTGTGAATGGCAGCGTGCAGGGCTGGCGTCGATACGGGTATCGGTGAACGTGTCGGGGCATCAGTTGCGTCAAGGGAAGTTGGTCAGTCAAGTGCGACAAGTCCTCGAAGAAACCGGATTGGCACCGCACTGCCTTGAGCTTGAGCTAACCGAAAGTCAGTTGCTCGACAATGTCGAAAGCGTAATCGTGGCCTTTCAACAATTGCATGAGTTGGGTGTGAAACTGGCGATTGATGATTTTGGCACCGGCTATTCGTCCCTCAGCTATCTCAAGCGATTAGCTGTCGACTATGTGAAGATCGATAAGACGTTCATTCGCGGTGTAGGGCATTGCAGTGAAGACGATGCGATCACCATAGCGATTATTGCTATGGCCCACAGTCTCGACTTGCAGGTGGTTGCTGAAGGCGTTGAAGACGAGACACAGCTTGCTTTTCTTAAACAGCAGCAGTGCGACGAAGTGCAGGGGTACTTGATCAGCCGACCGGTTAACGCAACGGCTTTGGGCGATTTATTGCGTTGCGGTGTGGTTATTTTGTAGTGCTCATAAGTGAGGCTTCACAGGGGGTACAGGTTTTTAGATGACGTATTGGTTGGGCAAAAAGCGAATTCTTGTAGTATAACTACAAGATTGCTACATCCCCGGCGCCTGCCGCTTACAGACCGAGTCCAGTCCTTTGAACCTGCTGCAACATATTGCCCAGTCACGCCACCTGTTACGTAAATCGGAACTCAAGGTTGCCGATCACGTGCTGCTTGATCCTGCGGCTGTAATGCACAGTTCCATGGCAGACCTTGCGCATAGCGTCGGAATCAGCGAACCCACCATCGTGCGTTTTTGCCGTGCGATTGGTTGTTCAGGGTTTCAGGATCTAAAACTCAAGCTTGCGCAAAGCTTGGCCGCGGGCGCCAGTTTTGGTCAATTTGCGATCCATGAAGACGATTCGGTTGCTGATTACAGCCTGAAAATCTTTGACACAACGTTGCACACGTTAATGGACGTGCGCGAGAAACTTGACCCAGTTGCATTGCAGAAGGCTGTGACGGCCATGTCGCAGGCTCAACGTGTTGAGTTTTATGGTTTCGGAGCGTCGGGAGCTGTAGCCGCAGATGCCCAACACAAGTTCTTTCGCCTGTTACTGACGGCGGCTGCGTATTCTGATCCGCACATGCAAGCCATGTCGGCCGTCACGTTAAAGCCTACCGACGTGGCGGTCTGCATTTCACAGTCAGGTCGCTCCAAGGATTTACTGATTACCGCCAACCTCGTACGCGAAAGCGGCGCTACGTTGATTACGTTATGCCCTAGCCAAACACCCTTGGCTGAACTGGCGACCATCAATCTGGCAATTGATGTGCATGAAGACACCGAAATCTATACGCCGTTGACTTCTCGTATTGCTCACCTGGTGGTGATCGATGTGCTGGCGATGGGCGTTGCCATGGCCCGCGGCCCGAGCTTGGTCAACCACCTCAAAAGCGTTAAGCGCAGCCTTCGCAGTTTGCGCCTGTCGCCTAAATCGCTCAAAAGCCACGAAGACTAAAGCCCCTCACCCTAGCCCTCACCCAGAGGGCTAGGGTGAGGGGATTTGGATTTTGCTTTCATTTCCCTGTCATCTCACCTTCGCAATGCCGTCACAAACAAAGCGCATCGTAAAGCTCCCGTACACGCCTTGGGAGACTCGAAATGGCCCAGCCTTACGAAGAACGCAACAGCGCCGTCAAAACCCGCCGTCAGCAAGAAGATCAGCGCCGCATGGCTTTTCGTCGCGCGATTGAAGATCGTACGGACCAGCGCCAGCTGCGTCTTGAGACAGAAGATTATCCTGACCTCAACGGCCTCAATTATTGGCATACCGGCCCGGCAACTGCCCGTCGAAGCGTTCAACCAACGCGCTGATTTGCTGGCGTTCCGAGCGTATAAAGCCCAGAAATGCATGCGCCACGGGTGACAGGCGTTTCGCCTTGGCCTGCACCACGCACCAACTGCGATACAGCGGTAACTCTTCAATCGGCAACTCACGCAACAGGCCGGTCGCCAGTTCCAGGCTGACGGCGTGGCGGGTCAACAACGCCACGCCCAATCCTGCCACCGCACATTCGCGCTGTGATTCGTTGGATGACACTTCAAGGGTTTGACCGAAGTGCACGCGCTTCTCTTTGAAATATTCTTCGCACGCCAATCGAGTGCCCGAACCTTGCTCACGCATCAGCAAGGTGTAGGGCTCCAAGTCTTGCAAGCGCAGTGGGCCGCGTTCACACAACGGATGATCAGCGGGCGCTACCGCGACAATCGGATTATTCAAAAACGGCAAAAACTCGAGGCCCATGTCTTGCGGCACCATCGACATGATCACCAAATCATCACGGTTATCTGAAAGCCGGCGAACGGCCTGAGCCCGGTTGACCACTGTGAGCTGCAAATTAACCTCGGGATGCTGGCGCTTGAACGCTGCAAACAAATGCGGCACAAAATATTTTGCACTCGATTCGATGGCTAATTTCAACTGGCCCTGCAACGAACCCAGCATGTCCGATAACTGCATATCGAGGTTTTCAAGTCGCCCAAAAATGTCACGACTGGCCAGCTGAAGCGCTTCAGCGGCCTCGGTCATGTACAGCTTTTTGCCTACGTAATCGAATAATGGCTGACCAATCAGCTCTTCCAACTGACGAATTTGTAGACTTACGGCGGGTTGCGTCAGCGACATTTCCTCTGCTGCTCGGCTATAAGAGCGCAAATCACAGACTTCATTGAAGATCTGTAATTGTCGAAAAGTTATACGCATCAATGACTTACGCATTTTATTGAAGTTATCCGAAGCAATAAGTTTTCTGACTATAAGTCTTTACTTATGCACGACCCAAGAATTATTGATTTTTGTTTATTGTTGCGTGGGTCTAGTGTGGCAACACAACGGTTCAGACACATTTGGACACGTGCCGACCTGGTCTAGCAGGTCGTTTGTTCCATGGGCTTTAGGGAAAATCCAAGTGATAAAAAAGATCCTGATCGCCAACCGCGGAGAAATTGCTGTCCGTATCGTGCGTGCTTGCGCAGAGATGGGCATTCGTTCCGTAGCCGTCTATTCCGAGGCAGACCGCCATGCTCTGCACGTAAAGCGTGCCGACGAAGCGCATAGCATTGGCGAAGACCCGCTGGCCGGTTATTTGAACCCGCGCAAGCTGGTGAATCTGGCGGTCGAAACAGGCTGTGATGCATTGCATCCGGGCTACGGTTTCCTGTCGGAAAACGCTGAACTGGCAGATATTTGCGCCGAGCGCGGAATCAAGTTCATCGGCCCGGCCGCCGAAGTGATTCGCCGCATGGGCGACAAAACTGAAGCCCGTCGCAGCATGATCAAGGCCGGTGTACCGGTTACGCCGGGCACTGAAGGCAACGTTGCCGACATTCATGAGGCCCTGCTTGAAGGCGAGCGCATTGGCTATCCGGTCATGCTCAAGGCCACGTCAGGTGGTGGCGGTCGTGGGATTCGTCGCTGCAACAGCCGTGAAGAACTGGAACAAGCCTTTCCTCGCGTGATCTCTGAAGCGACCAAAGCGTTTGGTTCGGCAGAAGTGTTTCTCGAAAAATGCATCGTCAACCCCAAGCACATCGAGGCTCAAATTCTCGGTGACAGCTTCGGCAACGTGGTGCATTTGTTTGAGCGCGACTGCTCCATCCAGCGTCGCAACCAAAAGCTCATCGAAATTGCCCCAAGCCCTCAACTGACCCCGGAACAGCGCGCTTATATCGGCGACCTGTCGGTGCGCGCAGCCAAGGCCGTGGGTTACGAGAATGCCGGTACTGTGGAGTTCCTGCTCGCCGAGGGCGAGGTGTACTTCATGGAGATGAACACACGGGTGCAGGTGGAACACACCATCACCGAAGAAATCACCGGCATCGACATTGTGCGTGAGCAGATTCGCATCGCCTCTGGCCTGCCTCTCTCGATCAAGCAAGAAGATATTCAGCACCGTGGGTTTGCCCTGCAGTTCCGGATTAACGCTGAAGACCCGAAAAACAACTTCCTGCCCAGCTTCGGCAAGATCACCCGTTACTACGCCCCCGGCGGGCCTGGCGTGCGTACCGACACGGCGATCTATACCGGCTACACCATCCCGCCGTACTACGACTCTATGTGTCTGAAACTGGTGGTATGGGCGCTGACGTGGGAAGAAGCGATGGACCGTGGTTTGCGCGCCCTCGACGACATGCGTCTGCAAGGGGTCAAAACCACTGCCGCGTACTACCAGGAAATCCTGCGTAACCCGGAATTTCGTAGTGGCCAGTTCAACACCAGCTTCGTAGAAAGCCACCCGGAACTGACCAATTACTCGATCAAGCGCAAACCCGAAGAGCTGGCTCTGGCCATCGCTGCTGCCATTGCCGCCCACGCAGGCCTGTGAGGAATAAAACAATGTCTAAAAAGATTTTCGTTACCGACACCATCCTGCGTGACGCCCATCAGTCGCTGCTGGCCACTCGCATGCGCACCGAAGACATGCTGCCGATTTGCGACAAGCTCGACAAAGTCGGCTACTGGTCGCTTGAAGTGTGGGGCGGCGCGACCTTTGACGCCTGTGTACGTTTTCTGAAAGAAGACCCGTGGGAGCGTCTGCGCCAACTGCGTGCGGCATTGCCTAACACTCGTCTGCAAATGCTGCTGCGCGGTCAGAACCTGCTGGGCTATCGCCATTACAGCGACGACGTCGTTAAAGCATTCGTCGCTAAAGCGGCTGTCAACGGCATCGACGTCTTCCGCATCTTCGATGCCATGAACGACGTGCGTAACCTGCGTGTAGCCATTGAAGCTGTCAAAGCCGCTGGCAAGCACGCTCAAGGCACCATCGCCTACACCACCAGCCCGGTGCACACTGTTGATGCGTTTGTGGCTCAGGCCAAGCAAATGGAAGCCATGGGTTGCGACTCGATCGCGATCAAAGACATGGCTGGCCTGCTCACACCGTTCGCCACGGGCGACCTGGTTAAAGCACTGAAAGCTGAAATCAGCCTGCCGATCTTTATTCACTCCCACGACACGGCCGGTCTGGCAAGCATGTGCCAGCTCAAGGCTATCGAGAACGGCGCTGATCACATCGACACCGCGATCTCCAGCTTTGCGTGGGGCACCAGTCATCCGGGCACCGAGTCCATGGTTGCGGCCCTTAAAGGCAGCGAATACGACACCGGCATCGACCTGGCGCTGTTGCAGGAAATTGGCCTGTACTTCTATGCCGTGCGTAAGAAATACCACCAGTTCGAAAGCGAATTCACCGCCGTCGACACCCGTGTACAAGTGAATCAGGTGCCGGGCGGGATGATCTCCAACCTCGCCAACCAGCTCAAAGAGCAGGGCGCTCTGAACCGCATGAGCGAAGTGCTGGCTGAGATCCCGCGTGTGCGTGAAGACCTGGGCTTCCCACCGCTGGTGACACCGACCTCACAAATCGTCGGCACTCAAGCGTTCTTCAACGTACTGGCCGGTGAGCGCTACAAAACCATCACCAACGAAGTGAAGCTTTACCTGCAAGGCGGCTACGGCAAAGCGCCGGGCGTTGTGAACGAACAACTGCGTCGTCAGGCCATTGGTAACGAAGAGCTGATCGACGTACGTCCGGCTGACCTGCTCAAGCCAGAAATGGTCAAACTGCGTGCCGAAATTGGCGCACTGGCCAAGTCCGAAGAAGACGTCCTGACCTTCGCCATGTTCCCGGACATCGGTCGCAAGTTCCTGGAAGAGCGTGCGGCAGGCACCCTGACCCCTGAAGTGCTGCTGCCTATTCCTGAGGCGGGTGGCGTGAGCAAGGCGGGTGGCGAGGGCGTACCGACCGAATTCGTGATCGACGTGCACGGCGAAAGCTACCGCGTCGACATCACCGGCGTAGGCGTCAAGGCGGAAGGCAAGCGTCACTTCTATCTGTCGATCGACGGCATGCCCGAAGAGGTGGTGTTCGAACCGCTCAACGAATTCGTGGGCGGCGCTTCGAGCAAGCGCAAGCAGGCCAGCGAGCCGGGCCACGTCAGCACGGCCATGCCAGGCAATATCGTCGATGTCTTGGTCAATGTGGGCGATACGGTCAAGGCTGGCCAATCGGTACTGATCACCGAAGCCATGAAGATGGAGACCGAAGTACAGGCTGCCATTGCAGGCAAAATCATCACCATCCATGTCATCAAAGGCGATCGCGTTAACCCGGGCGAAATTCTGATCGAAATCGAAGCCTGATATTGCCTATGATACAAACGCTTTAAACCTCGGGGGAGCATGTGCTCCCCTTTTTTTTTGCCTGTGTGAAATCTTTATTTGCTCTTTAAGCATCAACACGAGTCGCACTAGATCACTGATAAGAATCAACAATTGAATACAGTGAATATCCATTGCGATGTTGAAGCATGTCTGTGTTTGACACGCTTTTCTTATCGTTCGAAGGCTTAACGGCCGACTCAATCAAACTGAGGTATAAGCCCTCAGCGGTTAATAGCCGCATGGGGATATTGATCCATGTGTTGACGCCTTCTGTATTTGCTTCGGCTCCCAGTACAGTGTCAGTGGAGCTCTTGAGGTTTGAGTAAGCTGGGAAGTCTATTTGGCCAATGTCATGTTGAATCATGATCAATTGTGCGTGCGCATACAGCACGTCCGCAGGCTTATAGTCACGCCACACACGTTCGCCTTCACTCATGCCCGAGGCCAGTTGAGCGTCTCGCAAGTAAGCGGTCAGCCCGATCCAAGGGACTTGAACGTCGCGGTGGCTGAGTGGTTTCACGAGTCCAGATGTCTGCTTGCGAAACTCAATATCGCGCTCTGTCAGATCCAGAAACGCGACCTGGCGTTCAATGGGCGTAAACGCTCCGCAAGCATCAAATGCGATGTGTGAAAGCGAAAGCCTGTCCAACCCTTCAAATGGATTATCAGAAGTAATATTGGCATGCAGTTTTTCTTGGCCGTAAAAGGACTTCAAAAGATAGTTGCTCGCCTGCATGGACAGGGCGATACGTTGTCGCGTATGCAGTTCAGGTAACTCCCGCAAGGCTAACGCCTGTTGACCCTGGGTTGAGAGTTGGTGATGAAGGTCTTGAATAAAACCCTCAAATCCCTTTGCCGCTGATGAGTTGTCGACTTCAGGACGTTGCGTTAGGGCGGATATTTGCAGCGCGGCAGAAGACAAGGAAACAGTAACCCCTGTACGGGTAACTATTGCCTTGGCGTCAGCCGCCTCAGGTGTATCGATTACCGGATTGTCATCCATCCTCAGCGTCATACCGGCTGCAACGGATCGGTAGTTCATCAGAAAATTAGCTCGAATTTCGGCCATACGAATTCCTCGGATCCTGCAGGCCACATTCGTTATGCCGCAGATCTGTTTTTATTTGGGAACTATTGAATGCCTGTATCGAAAACTACATCGACACTGTATCGAGATAACTTTAATGAAGTGGCTTCAGTTATACGGTAAACGTAATATTTTCAGAAGTTGTTAATAGTGGAACGCGAAAGTTGCTGTGTAGCTGTAGGGTATTTTTCACCTAGGATTGAGACGTGGACCCTAAATATGTACTACGTGTGAAGCAGAAAACCTGCAGGTTGTATCTATACCTATAGGTTGGCGTCTATAAAGGTTTTATATGTTTCGTGCGCAGTAGGAAATACCGCCAAGAGAAGCTCTTGGGGAAACCTCAGATGAACCTCTTATCCTGCCAAATTCAGGTAATCATGAAGCGGTCGTAAATCCATTTGATCTCGTTTTTCTTTGGCGCGTAGTGTGCGAGGTTGCATGCCTGCAGCAAATTTGGGGCTGTACGGGGATTCTTGTCTGTAATTTTTGTCTCGGCCTAAACAAAAACGCCCAACAGTCCTTGTTGAGCGTATTGATCAAAATTTATACAGCGACACGCCTGCATTCTTCCAGCGTCTTGATTTGACCGTTTTCAGATTGGTTATCCAGTGCCAGCCATTTTTCAAAGCCTGCCGCTATAGGGGGCCATTCCGTACTAATAATGCTGTACCACGTAGTATCTCTATTCTTGCCTTTAACGACCATATGCTGACGAAATACGCCTTCGTATGTGTACCCCAATCGTACTGCGGTACGTTTGGAGCGGGCGTTGTCATTGTTGCACTTCCACTCCAAACGGCGATTGCCCAACGCAAAGGCTTCCTTGGCCAGCAAGTAGACCGCTTCGGTACTTCTAGGCGAACGCTGCATCGTAGCGCCGAAGGTGACGTGGCCGATCTCGATACGCCCGTGATCCGGCACGATGCACATCAGGCTGATGGTGCCTTGAGCGTGGCTGGTCTTTAGATCGATAACGGTATAAAAATGCGGGTCACGGCTGGTCGCGTTGTTTTGCAGCCACGCGTCAAAAGCCTCACGCTCAGTGAAGGGCCCATAAGGCAAGTAATCCCATAGCGTCGGATCGCTTTCAGGCCCTTGAAAGGCTAGCCATAAATCGTCGCCGTGACGGGTCGGGTCGAGCTTTTCCAGACGAATGTAACGCCCTTCAAGTGTTCGGTTGTCCGGGGTCTTGGCCGGTTGCCAGTGTTGTAGATCTTCAGGCATTGCGCGTTCCTTTTTTATGACAAGGCTTTGCGAAACTGAATAAACCCGGGCCGTTCGGCAAGGCGTTCATAGAGGGCAATCGCGGTGGCGTTGGTTTCGTGGGTTAACCAATGAACTTTGGCACACTGTGCCGCGCGGGCCGTGGCGTAAACGTGTTCGATCAACTGGCGGCCCACACCGGTGCCTCGCACGTCCGGGCTGACGAACAGATCTTGCAGGTAGCACGAATTGCCAATGCTCCAGTTGGAGCGGTGATAAATGAACTGGACCATGCCAACCGCCTTTCCACCCTGCCAAGCCAGCGCAAGGTGAGTCGGTTCCACCGGATCTAGAAAGCGCTGCCACGTCGAGTCACTGACCTCGCCAGGCAATTCAGTCTTGTAGAACTGCAAATAAGCCTGCCACAGCGGTCTCCAGGCATCGTGATCGGTGGCGCTGGCAGGTTTTATCTGGATGGACTGCGTCATGAGGGCTATTCCTTAGCGATTAATCTAGCGAGTGCATGGTCGTGCGGGTTGCTGTTGGCCAGCAGCCCATCGCGTACGCCTGCCTGATCGGCTGCACTACGGTTTTGGCTGAGTTTGCGTTTGCCAATGAGGCGCGCGATGGGCAAGCGGAAACCGACGATGGCCTTGAGCATGCTGTCGATGTAGTCCGCAGGCGCATCACTCACCGACCAAGATTTCGGTCGGTTGGCTTCGTGTCGGTTGCTGAGTTGGCTGACCAGCTCAAGCAAGCGAGGTGCATCTTCAAACACGTCAGGCTGCGCGTAGGCGTGTACCGCCACATAGTTCCAGGTAGGCACCGCTTTGCCGTGCTCGGCTTTGCTGGGGTAGAACGACGGGCTGATATAGGCTTGTTCGCCCGCAAAAATAACCAGTGCTTGCGCCCCTTCAGCCAGGTCCTGGCATTGCGGGTTAGCACGGGCCAGGTGTCCGTAAAGCGTGCCGTATAGACCTTCCTCAGGGTTGAGCAGCAAGGGCACATGACTGGCTATCAAACCTTGGCGGCCCTGTGTGATGAGCACCGGGAGGGCAGTGGCCTGCATCTGTTCATGAAGCGTCCGGGTGTCGTTTTCTGCGAAAGCGCGAGGTACGTACATGGAAATTTCCCTTGGCGAATGGCTGCATCCTAGGCAGGCTAATGGTTCGTTGTAAGAGCCACTAACGACCATTTTCGTAGGTCCAATGTATGCCTGACTCTGCGTTGTCCATCGCCTTTAACCCTGCCGGTATTGAGCTTGATCCGAAAAAAGGGTTAAGCCGCCAGCTTTATCAGGCATTGCGCCTGCGTGTGCTAGATGGTCGCTTAAGCAGCGGCTCACGATTGCCCGCCAGCCGTGACTTGGCCGTGGCGTTGGGTATTTCGCGTAATAGCGTCGTCCGGGCATACGATCAGCTTTATGCCGAAGGCTTTATTGAAGGACGAATTGGGAATGGCACTTATGTGGCGCACTTAACCGAAAAAGCAGTGCCCTTGAAAAAGTTGTCCACCAACTTGTCCACAGGCTTTTCAACAAGGTTATCCCCAGTCTTATCCACAAAATCGGCTGATTTACCTGTAATTACATCCAGTAAAGTTATCCACAGTTCGGCTTTGTGCAGGGTCTCCAAACACGCTTTGGACCTGCCTCCGAGTGGCGCGCCGCGTGCTTTTCGAGTGGGTGTGCCTGCGTTCGACTTATTTCCTTTCCCGGTCTGGAGCAAGCTGCAAGCGGCATTTTGGCGCAAGCCCGATCTCGAACAGCTGTGTTACGGCAACCCGGCAGGTGACAAGCGTCTGCGTGAGCTCATTGCGGCTTATTTGCGCACTTCGCGTGGTCTTGCATGTTCTGCTGAGCAAATTTTGATCACCAGCGGTGCGCAGCAGGGAATTAGCCTTTGTGCACAGCTGCTGGTTGAGCCAGGCGAAGGGGTGGCGGTCGAGAATCCTGGCTACCGCGCAGCGGCTCATGCCTTTTCGATTGCGGGAGCAAATGTGCAGGGAGTAGCGGTGGATGAGCAGGGCATGAAGTGCGCTGCCTTGGCGCATTTGAACAATTGCCGACTGGCGTATGTCACCCCGTCACATCAATACCCCACGGGTGTCACCATGAGTCTGGCCCGGCGCCTTGAGCTGCTGGAGTGGGCAGAGCGCTGCCAGGGTTGGATTATTGAGGACGACTACGACGGTGAATACCGGTATAGCGGGGCGCCACTGGCACCCTTGGCGGCGCTGGATCGTCAGGGCCGAGTCATTTATGTCGGTACGTTCGGCAAGATTGCATTTCCCGCATTACGCTTGGGGTATTTGGTGTTGCCTGAAGGTTTGGTCGAGTCCTTTGCCCGGCGGCGCTCTCTGGATATGCGCCATTCGGAGGTCAGCACCCAGGTCGTCATGGCAGAGTTTATGGCCGCGGGACACTTTCAGCGGCATATCCGACGCATGCGCCGCGCGGCGCTGAGTCGACGTAACACGTTACTGGCGCATTGGCCTCAAGGCATAGAGGGTGTCGGGCCGATGCCGAACATTGTCGCAGGGCTGCACGTGGCTGTGCCTGTAGTGAGCCGCGAGCGTGAGCGGGAGTTGCTGGCGCGGGCTAAAGAGGCCGAGGTGGAAATTGTCGGGCTGAGTCGGTATTGGCTGGAGGATAGCGTTGAGCCTGTGGATAACCGTGCAGGCCTGGTATTGGGATTTGCGGCGGTTCCGGAAGTGGAAATCAAGGCGGCTTTGGATCGGTTGGGCAGGGTGTGGCGCTAAAAATACTCGCCCCTTACCACAGGGCGAGGGCGAGCTCAGGGGGCTGTTTCAATCGTCAACACGGCCTTCAAAGCCTTCCAGCACATTGACTGCATTAATGCCGATTTCCTCAACGGCGTAGCCCCCTTCCATTACAAATAGCGTGGGTTTGCCTAGACGCGCAATGCGCTCACCCATACGCAGGTAATCCGTGCTATCGAGTTTGAACTGGGAAATCGGGTCGTTTTTGAACGTATCCACTCCGAGCGAAACCACAATCACGTCCGCGTCGTAGCCTTCTATTTCGATACAGGCCAATTCCAGCGCTTCACTCCAGCGCTCCCAATCGGAGCCGGCGGCCAAGGGATAGTTAATATTGAACCCTTCGCCAGCACCTTCACCGCGCTCATCCTCGTACCCAAGAAAGAACGGAAACTCGGCCTCTGGGTGGCCGTGAATCGAGGTGAACAATACGTCGTTACGTGCATAGAAAATCGACTGTGTGCCATTGCCGTGGTGATAGTCAACGTCGAGGATGGCGACCTTGCGGCGGCCCTGATCAATGAATGCCTGAGCTGCAATGGCCGCATTGTTGAGGTAGCAGTATCCGCCCATTAAATCGCTGGCAGCGTGATGGCCCGGCGGGCGGCACAGTGCAAAAGCGCTGTGCGCGCCATTTTGTATCGCCGCCTGTGCCGTAAGGGCGACTTGCGCAGCGCTGTAGGCTGCCTGCCACGTGCCAGCAGTAATCGGTGCGCCGCCGTCAAAGCTGTAATAACCCAGTTGGCCGTGCAGGCTGGTTGGCAATACGGCGCGAAGTGTACGTGCCGGCCACGTGTAAGGCAGCAAGTCACCGTCACGGCCATGCTCGGTCCAGCGATCCCACGCGCCCTCGAAAAAGGCCAGATACGCCGCGTCGTGTACGCGCAGAATCGGCGCGCGACCAAAGTCATTTGGGGGCTGCACTGCGCCCAGTTGGCGTGCGTGCACTCGTTGCAAAATATGATCCGCACGCGATGGCATTTCGAAGCAAGGTAACAGCTGTCCGTCCATCAACTCGCAGCGGCCATGATGCAGATGGTGATCGTCGGAATAGATAGTCAGCATTTTTGTTGTTCTCCGCGGGCGTAATCAGTGACTTCCAGTGTTGCGGCAACGTGCGTTTCCGAGAACGACAAGAATGGCCAAAAAGGGATCTATAGGGCCGAAATGTATGACCGCTATTCGCCCCATTTTGGCCGTGGATGCCCTGTTCAAGCGCGAAACTGGCTAGGGGCTACGCCGCTCCAGCGAATAAAGGCATGGCGAAAACTGGCGGTCTCGCTAAAGCCCAGCGTCTCCGCAATTCGATAAATAGGCCATTCGGTTTCATGCAGTAACAGTTTGGCCCGCTCAAAGCGTAACTCGTCGAGCAGGTTTTGGTAGCTGCACCCGGCCTCATGCAAATGCCGGCGCAAGGTGCGCGGTGAGCTGTTCATTTGTTCCGCCAGCCCCTCAAGCCCCGGCGCTGCATGGAGCTGGACGGCGAGCAATTTGCGAATTCTCGCCAACCAGGTTTGTCGCCCTGTGAACTCCAGATTTTGCTTGCGACAACGTTCAGCCATTGCTTGATGGGTGATCGGATCAGCGAGTGGCAGGGGTTGATCGAGCCAGTGTCGGGAAAAAGCGAAGGCGTTGTCAGGGGCGTTAAATGAACGAGGGCAGTCGAACGTACTGGCATAGCGCGCGTGATAGTCAGGTTTGCTGTGAGTAAAGCGCGCAGCCTCCAACGCAAACGGCTGACCGATCAAGTCCTCGCAGATCACCTTCAAAGAGGCCAGGCACAGTTCGGCATTGAAAATGGCCAATGAAGGGCTCGCCGTATAGTGATCGGCGCAGAACCACACCTGATTGCCTTCGATCTTCAGGCTTAACTGAAAAAGTGTTCCCAGCAGCGCCGGGTAGCGTAGGGCCAGTTCTAAAGCGTCACCTAACGTTGCACTGGTGAGCAGGGCGTAGCCCAGCATGCCGTAGGACGACACGTGCATGCGCTGGCCTAATTCCAGGCCGATTTCGCGGCGCAGAGCGACGGCGTTGGCGCAGACCTGCATCTCTTGGGTGGTGGTAATACGCGTGTCTGAGCGGCTCAAGTCAGCGGTTCGTATGCCGCTTCCTGCCAGCAGCGTGTCGCAAGGCAAGCCTTGAGACTTGAAGGTGCTGAGCACCAGTGAGACCGCATTGAGGGTGGTGAGGTGGGAATGCAGCATGTTCGCTTCCTGCCTGAGGGTGCAGGAAGCGAGCAAGTTGTGTGCCGTTGCGCAACGTTGACTTACGCCAGCTCCCCACACACATCCAGTTCTATCAACTGACGCACTTCTGCCAGCGGCAGATCAGCACCCAGCAACGCATGCAGCTTGCCGAACACCGCTTCGCGGGTCATGCCGCCACCCGACAGAACGCCAGCCGCACGCAAACGGCTGCCGGCTTCGTACACGTCGAGTTCAACACCGCCTTCGTGGCATTGCGTGATGGCGACCACTAGGATGCCGTTTTCTTGCGCGCGTTGCAGGCTGGCCAGAAAATCGGGGTTATCACTGGGGCCGGTGCCGCTGCCGAAGCATTCCAATACCAGCGCCTCTATCCCGCTGTTGAGCAACGCATCGAGCTGTGCGGCGCCAATGCCGGGTACCAGCGGTAAGACGCCCACACTGGCTTCGTGCTTGGGCTGGCGGTACATCAACTCGCCTGGTAACGCCTCCGCTTTCGGCGCGCCGCCATTGCGCTTAAGCGCCACAAAAGGGTTGCGCCCGAAGCTGCGGACTTTGGCACAGCGCGTTGGAGCCAGCAGTGCGCCGTGGAAGTAAAGCTGAACGCCATTGGGTTGCCCTTGGGCCAGCGCGCTCAAGGCGCCGCTAACGTTTTCCCAGGCATCGCTGTCGGGTACGCCTGCCGGCAGCATGGAGCCTGTGAACAGCACCGGCGCAGGCAGACCTACCAGCTGAAAGCACATTGCCGCAGCGCTGTAGGCTAGCGTGTCGGTCCCATGCAGGACTAATACCGAGTCACAGTCATCTTGTTCGATTGCGTCGATAATTGCCTGGCGCAGACGCAGCCAATAGGCAGGCGTCATGTTGGCACTGTCGATCAGCGGATCCATCTCGCAAAAGCGCCATTGTGGTACTTGCAGGTGGGGTTGGCTGGCGAGGTATTCAGCCATGCGCGCCTCGAAGCCGGACGCGGGAGCCAGACCGTTAGCGCTGGCTTGCATGCCAATTGTTCCACCGGTGTAGAGCACCATCACGCGTTGGGCGCTGGGATGAGGGGCTGGCGTCATTAACAGGGTCTCCATAAGCAAAAACGCGGCGATTCTGTGAAGAATCGCCGCGTGAGTGTCAGCGTTTTATTTCTTCGGCCTTGGCGGCCGGGAGGGGCGGCCAGGCCTTCAGATCGAGATTCAGATCTGGGAATTTACTGGAATCGAACACCGGTGTCTTGATACCCGCACGTCGTTGATCGTCGTAGTCTTTGAGCACGCGCATGCAGATCTTGAACAGCATGGCCAAGGCGACCAGGTTGACGAAAGCCAGCATGGTCATGGCGATGTCTGCGAAGGCAAAGACGGTTTGCAGGTTTTCAATCGAACCCCAAAAAATCAGCACCAACACCAGCGCGCGGTAACCCATCAGTGCCTTGCGGCTTTCACCGACCAGGAAGCGCAGGTTGTTCTCACCCAAGTAGTAGTTGTAGAGCATCGAAGTGAACACAAACAACGCCAGCGCTACGCTGATAAACACACGACCCCATTCGCCCACGACGGCTGCCAGCGAGTTTTGGGTCAGGGCAATGCCGTCCCCTTCAAAGCCCGGCGTGTAAAAGCCGGAAAGAAGAATCAGCAGCGCGGTGCAGGTGCAAATCACGAAAGTGTCGAGGAATACGCTGAACGCTTGAACCACACCTTGTGCGATGGGATGTTCAACGTCCGCCACGGCGGCCACGTTCGGGGCGCTGCCCAAACCGGCTTCGTTGGCGAACACGCCGCGTTTTACACCCATCACAATGGCGCTGCCGATCAAGCCGCCAAACACCGGGTCTAGGCCGAAGGCGCTTTTGACGATATGGCCCAGCATGGCGGGTACGTGATCGAATTGCAGCACGATGACGTACAACGTCACGGCGATGTAAGCCAGGGTTTTGACCGGCACCAGCAGGTCAGCGACCGAAGCGATACGTTTGATCCCGCCAATAAACACAAGGCCCAACAGGACGGCGATGGCAAAGCCCGAGTAGCTCACTTTAAAACCGAAGGCATCTTGCAGGGAGTGGGTGACGGCGTGAGCTTGCAGGCCCATGAAGGCGAAACCGAATGTGATGAGCAGCAGGACGGCCATCAGTTTGCCCATCCAGATTTTGCCCAAGCCATACTTCATATAGAAGGACGGGCCGCCACGCAGTTGGCCTTCAGCATCGCGGCGCTTGTACAACTGGCCCAGCGAACACTCGATCAAGCTGCTGGACATGCCGACCAGTGCGGTCACCCACATCCAGAACACGGCACCGGGGCCGCCGAGTGTGACGGCAATGCCGACGCCAGCAATATTGCCTGCACCCACACGGCCCGCCAGGCTCAGCATCAAGGCTTGAAATGAGCTGAGTTCGCCGGCGCTGCTGCGCAGGCTGTCTTTGAAAACCGAAAACATGTGCAGGAAGTAACGGAACTGTACGAAACGCGAGCGGATCGTGAAGTAGCCACCGAGCCCGACCATGAGCACGATCAGCACTTTCCCTGAGAGGAAGTCATTGATGACTTCAAGCATGGATTATTCCTCGCTGTTTTTATCTGATGGCAAAACGGCCGGATCACGATCACGCATTACGCCCGTCAAGACAGGGCATAAAACTAGGCAATCAAGTGGATACTGGCCTTCTTGCTGCTTGGTTTACGATGCTGTTTCCGTGCTGTTGTTGACCGCTGGTGCTGGGGCCGGGCACAGGAAGAGGGGCGGCACTATACCTAGGAGAGTAGGAATCGTCTCCATAAGTGACGGTTTTTTCATCTGCGAGTCGTCCGAAATGCCCTCAACCTAACGCCTTAGCTCGTTGATAGGGGGGCCATCAAGGTCAAATCGCGGGCAAAAAAAAGGGCCTGCAGACATGTCTGCAAGCCCTCAAAAGGTGAGAGGTGTCTAGTCCCTCGACCTGGTGAGCGTAAAGCGTGTGACAGCATCAGGCCTTTAGAGGCACCAGACGCGGAGCAATCATGTTTTCCGGGCGCAGGATGTCGTCGAGCATGGCGTCGTCGAGCAAGCCTTCTTCGCGCACCAGTTCCAGCACACCGCGACCGCTTTCGAGGGCGATACGGGCGATGCGGGTGGCGTTTTCGTAACCGATGTACGGGTTCAGTGCCGTCACCAGACCAATCGAGTGTTCAACCAGCTCACGGCAACGTGCTTCGTTGGCAGTGATGCCGACGATGCAGTGCTCGCGCAGCATGTCCATGGCGCGTTGCAGCAGGCGGATCGAGTCGAAGATTTTGAAAGCGATCAGCGGCTCCATCACGTTCAGTTGCAGTTGACCGCCTTCGGCTGCGATGGTCAGGGCCAAGTCGTTACCGATGATTTGGAATGCCACTTGGTTAACAGCTTCCGGGATTACCGGATTGACCTTGCCGGGCATGATCGAGCTGCCAGGCTGACGCGCTGGCAGGTTGATTTCGTTGATGCCAGTGCGTGGGCCGCTGGACAGCAGGCGCAGGTCGTTGCAGATCTTCGACAGTTTGACCGCAGTGCGCTTGAGCATGCCGGAGAACAGGACAAAGGCGCCCATGTCGGAGGTGGCTTCGATCAAGTCAGCTGCTGGCACCAGCGGGTGGCCGCTGATGGTCGCCAGACGAGTCACGGCCAGGTGCTGGTAGCGCGGGTCGGCGTTGATGCCAGTACCGATGGCCGTACCGCCCAGGTTCACTTCCGTCAGCAGCTCGGGTGCCAGTGTTTTCAGGCGAGCCAAGTCTTCGCTCAAGGTGGTAGCGAAAGCGCGGAACTCTTGACCTAAGGTCATAGGTACAGCGTCTTGCAACTGGGTGCGACCCATTTTCAGCACGTGGCTGAACTCAACACCTTTAGCGGCGAAGGCTTGAATCAGGCTGTCCAGGCTGGCCAGCAGAGCGTCATGACCCAACAACAGGCCCAGACGAATGGCCGTCGGGTAGGCGTCGTTGGTGGACTGCGCCATGTTGACGTCGTTGTTCGGGTGCAGGTATTGGTATTCGCCCTTCTGATGGCCCATGGCCTCCAGCGCGATGTTGGCGATGACTTCGTTGGCATTCATGTTGGTTGAAGTGCCAGCGCCGCCTTGAATCATGTCCACCACGAACTCATCGTGGAAATCGCCTCGGATCAGGCGGGCACAGGCTTCGCTGATGGCGGCGTGCTTGGCGTCGCTCAGATGACCCAACTCACGGTTGGCGTCAGCAGCGGCCTGTTTGACCATGGCCAGGCCCACAACCAGCTTAGGGTAATGCGAAATCGGAACGCCGGAGAGACGGAAGTTATTCACCGCTCGCAGGGTCTGGATGCCGTAATACGCTTGAGCGGGTACTTCGAGTACGCCAAGCAGGTCTTTTTCGGTACGGAAAGATGCAGCGGAGGACATGATAGAAATCATCTCGATAAGGACCCGGTCAAGGCCGGAACGCTGCGAATCCTAGGCTTGCGGTCTATTTAGGGCCAATGCCTTTAAACACTATCCTATGCAGAAACGGCATAATGCAGACGTGACGCGAACGCAGCGTCGAGCGTGTGACCCAATTTGGTGCGTGTCCGGGAGGACTCAATGAATCTAGAAAGTAAGTGGTTGGAGGACTTCAGTGCCCTGGCCGCCACCCGTAGTTTTTCGCAGGCAGCAGAGCGTCGTTTTGTCACTCAGCCAGCGTTCAGCCGACGCATACGCAGCCTTGAAGCGGCGCTGGGGCTGACCTTGGTGAATCGTTCCCGCACCCCGGTTGAACTGACGGCGGCTGGTCAGTTGTTTTTGGTCACGGCACGCACGGTGGTCGAACAGTTGGGCGAAGTGCTGCGTCACCTTCATCACCTCGAGGGAGGGCAGGGCGAAGTGATTCAGGTAGCCGCTGCGCACTCCCTGGCGTTGGGGTTTTTCCCTCGGTGGATTGCCCAGTTGCGCAATGACGGGTTGAACATTGCGACGCGTTTGGTTGCGACTAACGTCGGAGACGCCGTTCATGCGCTGCGTGAAGGAGGCTGCGATTTGATGCTGGCATTCTACGATCCGGATGCGGCGTTACAGATGGACCCGGAAATATTTCCGTCTTTGCACTTGGGCAATACCGAAATGCTCCCGATCTGTGCGGCCGATGCGGACGGCAAGCCTTTGTTTGATTTGGAAGGCGATGTGAGTGTGCCGTTGTTGGCCTACAGCGCGGGCGCCTTTTTAGGTCGCTCAGTGAATTTGTTGCTGCGCCAGCGTAGCCTGCGCTTCACCACTATCTATGAAACCGCCATGGCCGATAGCCTCAAAAGCATGGCGCTCGAAGGGCTGGGCATTGCCTGGGTACCGCATTTAAGTGTGCGTGCTGAGCTGGCGCGAGGTGAGTTGGTAGTGTGTGGGGGGCCGCAATGGCATGTACCGCTGGAGATTCGCTTGTACCGCTGTGCTTTGGTGCGCAAGGCCAATGTGCGGTTGTTATGGCGCAAACTTGAGGGCGGGTCAGCCCAATCTGCGGTTTGAAAAAAGAAAGGCCTTGTCAGAGGTCTTTCTTCTTAGATGTGCTGGATTTAATTGTCAGGTTAATTGGCTGACGTACTGGCGGATATTTTCACGATTTTTATCGCTGAATCGTTGAGCGTGTCCACGAAGAAAAGAGAAGAAATCGGTGGTGACCCCAGCCATGGGCGAGTCATGCCACCATCCGTTATAGATAATCCCTCCGTCCTCATGAGTGGCTCCGAGCATATGACCTATCTCATGGGCGGCTGTGGAGCTATGTTTTATTGATGCAATGCTAAATTGGCCTTTGTTAAATGCAGTACCTAATATGCGTGAATTGATCTTTTCCTTGGTTAATAACAGATACAGGTTAAGAGGATTAAGAGGATCGGAAAGTTTTAATTTCTTATACATAGCCGCTTTCCAGAGGGCCAGACTGACTTCGGATTTCTCGTTTTTATAGTTGAAGGGTGATTCGTTTGTATCGTAAAAAAATACCAGAGATATGTCGCGTTTGGTTATATGGTTTAGTTCGGTTTTTATCCAGCTTAAATAGTTGTATTCAAGTGTTTCATTATGAATTCCGCTGAGATCTGGATGAACATAAATATTAATATTGATGGGGGCAGGTGAAGACGAGGTGGTCGGTAAGATTGTTTCAATAGGTAGTATATTTTCATCTTGGTCAGGCGCGGTTAGGCGTGTGTTGTTAACATTGGCAAGCGCTTCCTGCCTGAGGGTTGTGGCAAATGTTAGAATCGGCGTTAAATCTGCAGCCGAACGAGTAATGTGTTCTGCCCAATAAGGGGTACGGGTTATTTCTGGTGAGACGGATGCCATCGAATAGATGATGTCCAGCTTTTGCTTTTCAAGAAGACTTCCGATCAAATTAATGTAAAAGTCAGCGTGAGAAGTAATCGGCGCTAAAATAATGGACTCAGCGTCCAGTTCCTCTTCTATTTCTTGTCGCCGACTGTTTAGAGTACAGGCAAGTAATGTGTGCTGAACATTTTCATTGATCAGCCCGGCCAGGTTCATTTTTAATGCGTCGAGCGATTCAAACTCTGTCAATGGCTGGCCGGGAACGAATAATACGCAGGGGTTATCAGGCGTAGAGGAGGCGGCAGAATGTTGACTGATGACAAATGCGCCAACCATATGAATATGATCGTTCATGTCATAGTTTTGTATAAATACGTCGTGTATATGATGCGCGCTGTTTTTGTTCAGAGCGCAGAGTTGAGCAATGAGTTTACGGCCCTCAAGCGACAGGGTTCTTTGACTAAAACTCAGGGTGGCCGCACATTGCAGTTGCGTGGCAAACAGATGTGAGAGATAAGCCTGTTTGCTGACTTGATTCTGGTCCTGAGTGGGTTGCCAATATTCGCTGATGTCATTAATCAAGTATTGAATGCTTTGAAGCTCACTTAGGGTGCGTTTTATTTTTTTCTGGTCGAACTCATCCAGCCGTTCTGGTTTTTGAGCAACGATGCGATAGAAAAAGGATTCTTCACGGTAGTCTTCCGGGATTTTGTTAAAGCGTATGAGATGTTCGAAAATATCGTTCAATGTAGAGGGGTTCACGCTATTTAAGGCGTCTACGTGTACGTTGTCTCGTAAATGAAAGAAATCCTTCAAGCTTGGGTGCTCGGGGTGAGGCGGCAAAGCTTGCGTCAGTGTTTTTAATGCGCTCATACCACGCCATGGCATAGCATTCATAAGGCTGGCAATGCGAGGTTCCAAATGGGTTAGCAAATCTTTGGCAACGTGTGGCGGGAAATTCAAAGCGTGCGCAGCTGTGGGGAAATGCTCAAAAATATCATTCATTGATATGCCTATATATTTGTAGTGTGCAGAAGTCAATTGTCGGGTCAGGTTATAAATTATAAAGGCGGTTGGGCTGGGGTTGTGTATAACTATCTATTTTGATGTGAGGGTTTAGTTATGGTTACAAGGTTTTATATACCCTTTGTATAAGAGAGCCATCTGCATCCTATGCAGAGTTCTCGTATGTGTGGGTGCTACACAAAGAGTTGAGCTGATATGATTTTTTTTGTGATGTGTAAAATACGATCAGGCAGGTCGTAAATTTCGACTCGGTTCGTCAGTTTGTAAGAAGGTCAGGCGTGATGATTGGGAGCGATTGATTGGTCAACCCTTAGCCAAGCCTTCCAATATGCTGTAACACAGGCATCCCTTACGAAGTAAGAGTTGATTCCTTGCAGCACTCGGAATTTACAGTTTCAGTAGGCTAATGAGACTAAATAAACGCGATGTTGAGCGCATCAATTTCGGTTGTAGGGGGGCTTTAGGTTTCTCGGGTATTAAAAAACCCGCATTAAAGCGGGTCAAAAGGATTTCATTTCATCTGTTTCAGATTAGATAATTTTAATTCAGTTGTTCATAGGCTCTATTGAACTGCTGAAAAGTTATTTCATCACCTGGCGCCACCCCCTCCCCTTCAAGCCCCTCTAAAAGTTCGGATATTGAGTAACTAGCTAACAAACCATTAAGAATGGGAGTCCTCAATTTAATTTCAATATTGGTAGAGGTAACGGGGTCATTTGCTTCTGCAGACGTATTGAATATGGTCTCAATTACTGTCTTTTGGAGAGGCTCTAACGTAGGCATAAAATGCTCCATTATTTCTCGAGGGGGGATTGTTCACTTGTGCAAAGCAATGCCACACATTTCTATACATTAAGAATAGTGTCAACTGATATTTATGACAGTTGACACATCATCCAAATTGAAATCTGGAACATTATTATTTAAATGCTCAATGCTTGCAGCTCGGTGTCTAGGTGCCCATATTGATGATTTATAGAAATTCACACCTGTGACGAGCGACGGCCCCGTCTGTTTCATTAACCGTCATAAAATTCTTCCCATGAAATTTCCGGACGCCATAAAACGACGAGCGGCTGACTCAATCAAGTGCTGCAATTTGCCAAAGGTACCACTTGATTTATGCCTGCTGCTGCGCGATTTTGATTTGACCTTTGGGTCAGTCAAGCCGGGCCTTTAAAAGGCTGAGCAGCGTGTAGACAGATGGTCGTTAAAGGTGCTTTTAACGCACTTCTTTCGGGTATACTGCGCGGCCTTCGGCCGGCACGACCGGCCTTAATTCCTATAACAAGCCACGTCGGTTTCCCCGCGTGGCTTGTTGTTTTTTGACGCGCCTGCGGGCGCCCAAGAGAAGAGGCGCGACGATGAGTGCATTAGTAGGCGTGATCATGGGCTCCAAGTCCGATTGGTCCACCCTCAGCCACACCGCCGATATGCTGGAAAAACTCGGCATCCCTTACGAAGTCAAAGTGGTCTCTGCCCACCGCACTCCGGATCTGCTGTTTCAGTATGCTGCCGAGGCCGAAGGCCGCGGAATTGAGGTCATCATTGCCGGCGCCGGTGGCGCGGCACATTTGCCGGGCATGTGTGCCGCCAAAACGCATCTGCCGGTGCTCGGCGTTCCGGTGCAATCGGCCATGCTGTCAGGTGTCGATTCGCTGCTGTCGATCGTGCAAATGCCAGCGGGTATTCCAGTTGCAACCTTGGCCATTGGCAAAGCGGGCGCGATCAATGCCGCGCTGCTGTCAGCCAGTATTTTGGGCGCCAAGCACCCTCAGTTTCATGCCGTGTTGAAAACATTCCGGGCTGAACAGACAGACACCGTGCTGGACAATCCAGACCCACGCGTAGCCTGAGGTTTTTGACGATGAAAATCGGTGTAATCGGTGGCGGTCAATTGGGCCGCATGCTGGCTCTGGCGGGCACTCCGCTGGGCATGAACTTCGCTTTCCTTGATCCAGCGCCTGACGCCTGCGCAGCAGCGCTGGGTGAGCACCTTCGTGCGGATTACAGCGACCCTGATCACTTGCGCCAATTGGCTGATGAAGTGGATCTGGTGACGTTTGAGTTTGAAAGCGTGCCGGCTGAGACCGTGGCCTTCCTGTCGCAATTTGTGCCGGTTTATCCGAGTGCCGATGCGCTGCGTATTGCCCGTGACCGCTGGTTCGAAAAAAGCATGTTCAAAGACCTGGGCATTCCGACCCCGGCGTTTGCCGACATTCAGTCCCAAGCAGATCTCGATGCCGCGGTGGCCAGCATCGGTCTGCCTGCCGTCCTCAAAACCCGCACCTTGGGTTATGACGGCAAGGGTCAAAAAGTGCTTCGTTCTACTGAAGATGTCGTTGGTACGTTTGCCGAGTTGGGCAGCGTGGCGTGTTTGCTGGAAGGCTTTGTACCTTTTACCGGCGAAGTGTCGCTGATTGCCGTCCGCGGCCGTGATGGCGAAACCCGGTTTTACCCGCTGGTGCACAACACTCACGACAGCGGCATTCTCAAGTTGTCCGTGGCCAGCACCGACCACCCGTTGCAGGCACTGGCGCAAGATTACTCCAGCCGTGTGCTTGAGCAGCTGGATTATGTCGGTGTGATGGCGTTCGAGTTCTTTGAAGTCGACGGTGGCCTCAAGGCCAATGAAATTGCCCCGCGCGTACATAACTCTGGCCACTGGACGACCGAAGGCGCTGAGTGCAGCCAGTTCGAAAACCACTTGCGCGCCATTGCCGGCTTGCCGCTGGGCTCGACCGCCAAGGTGGGCGAAAGCGCCATGCTCAATTTTATCGGCACTGTACCGCCGGTAGAGAAGGTCATTGCCATTGCTGACTGCCATTTGCATCACTACGGCAAGGCTTTCAAAGTAGGTCGCAAGGTGGGTCATGCCAACTTGCGTTGTGTCGACATGGCCACGCTGCGAGCGCAGATCCAACAGGTTGAAGCGCTGATCGACGAAGCTTGAATCGTAAATCGGCGGGAACCATTCGGTTGTCGCCGCTCTCAGATGGCGTGATGCCAAAGTGCTGACTAGGCTTTGGCTTACGCCATCAAATGAGAGGAC
Source organism: Pseudomonas sp. 2024-210 (assembly GCF_045062345.1). NCBI lineage: Bacteria > Pseudomonadati > Pseudomonadota > Gammaproteobacteria > Pseudomonadales > Pseudomonadaceae > Pseudomonas > Pseudomonas sp. 2024-210. The sequence continues at coordinate 421,995 of NZ_JBJGEJ010000003.1, forward strand.
GCGTCTATGGGCATCATCGGAACCATTTTTATCGGCCTGATCGTTGGCCTGCTGGCTCGTTTCCTGAAACCAGGTGACGACAGCATGGGCTGGATCATGACCATCCTGTTGGGTATCGGCGGCTCGTTGGCGGCGACCTATGGTGGTCAGGCGTTGGGTATTTACCACGCAGGCGAAGGTGCCGGGTTCATCGGTGCGGTGATTGGTGCGGTAGTCTTGCTGGTGATCTACGGCCTGGTTACGAAAAAGAGCTGATCGCGTGTTTAGCCCTCTCTGCGCCAAGCCCGGAGGGGGCTAAACTGCACGCCGTCTTCAGCCCTTCTTGATCGAGCCTGTCATGCGACGTTTTGTAGTAATCCTTCTTTTACTGGGCGCAGGCCTGGTCCACGCGGCAGAACTGCCCGAAACCGACTGGCTGGAATTGATGCCCAAGTCGGATCAAAAAGCCCTCGAAGAAATGCCCGAAATCGACCATGACTCGCCTGAGGCCATGGGTACGTTTACCGAAAAGGGCGGAATGAAGCAAAGCAAAGGCCTGCCAGCCGTCATGTATTCCACTAAAACGGTGCCTGCCATGAACGGCAAGACGTCCTGTGCCGCTGGAAACTGACTCAAAGGGACGCAGTACGTTGTTTTTCCTGGTGCCTTACCCTGGCGCATGCATTCACGTGCCACCGCCACCGCCTAATCAATTGGTGCTGGTGCGTTATCCAAAAGGCTTGCAGCTGGACGATATTTATACGCCGCTGTGGGTCATGGGCACGTTAAAGGTCGAGAGTGTGAGCAATGATTTGGCTGATGCAGCCTATGCGCTGGACGCCAGCAAGGTGCGGGTTGTGGTTGAGGAGGATTTGTAAGCGATCCGTCACACCCTCACCCGAGCCCTTTCCCAGAGGGAGAGGGAATCGATTGAGCGATGCTAAAAGTTGATAGCAATCTGACAGAACGGCTTTGAATCCAAAATCGACTCTGTCAGTCCCCTCTCCCTCTGGGAGAGGGCTAGGGTGAGGGCAGGTCTTACCTACCCCCGCAAGCGCCCACTGCCAATGCTCACGCCCAACGTATGACTCGCCCCCGGCGCCAGCGTTATCACATCGTCCATCACATTGGCCGTTTCGATACAGAGCATGCGCTGCCAGCCATCCGCGGCCATATCGCTGAACGTGGCCGTTTTGTCGATCCACGGGTTCCAGATCACGGCAGAGCGTGAGCCACGACTGGTCAATTCAATGCGGCGCGACCACTTGGGATCAACGATGCTGAGCTGCTCAGGTGTGTCGAGATAGATTCGATCGGTCTCGCTTGTGAAGGTCAAGTCGCCCGTTTGCTCAACACGCTTCCAGTCGTCGAGTGTTTCGATATAGGTCAGCCCGTCGACGCCTTCTACCTTCACCTGGCGTACATCGCTCACCGCAAAGTAGCTGTGCAGCGCTTGGCTGATACTGACCGGGATGCGGCTTAGGTTGTGACTGGTGAGGCTGATATGCAGTTGCGAGTCCAGACGTACAGTCATCGTCAGTGCAACATCGTGTGGCCAACCGGGCAGGCCGCCTTCGACCTTCGGCAGTCTCAGTTCGATATGCAGTGCTTCTCCCGCATCATCAATCTCAACCAATTCCCACTCACGGGTGCGCACCAGGCCGTGTGCCGAAGCGGGTTCATCCGACTCGCGCATGGCTTGAACGCTGGCCGGGTTGAGTGCCAGATTGCCAAACCATGGCCAGCACACCGGAACGCCGGTACGGATACCTTTGCCGTGCTTGTACTGCGCTTTCTCGTTGAGCCAGATAATCGGCGGCTCATCGCCCACTTGATAGCTGAGCACCTGAGCGCCTTGTTTAGCGATCAAGAGTTGTGCCTGCCCATGCTGGAAGTGCCAGCACTCCAGTTCGTCCAGGGTGACTGACTCAATATGATGCATGACAGGCTCTCTATTTCAGTAGTAAGGGCGGCAGTAGACAAGCATTTAGCGACGAGGTTTAACCGCGAGAGGGAACCGCGCGCGTCCGGCCGCTGCCATCAATCGCCACGAATACAAATACGGCCTCGGTCACTTTGCGCCACTCGCTGGACAGCGGGTCGTCGCTCCACACTTCAACCATCATCTGGATAGAGCTGCGGCCAATTTCCAATGCTTGCGTGTAAAACGACAGCTGTGCACCGACGGCCACAGGAACCAGAAATGCCATACGATCAATTGCGACTGTGGCTACACGGCCGCCGGCAACTTTACTGGCCATTGCGGTGCCCGCAAGGTCCATCTGAGACACCAGCCAACCCCCGAAAATATCGCCAAAGCCGTTGGTCTCGCGGGGTAGGGCAGTGATTTGCAAGGCCAGATCGCCCTGCGGGATTGGATCTTCTTGTTCGAGCTCTAACATGCCGAAGGGCCTCTGACCCGTGATTCATTAAGGTAGTGCGGGTGAATAAGCGTCTTTAGAAAAACGATTCAGCCCGAACATACTACGTTCGTCACGTTCTTCATAAGCCGCGCGAAAGAAAACTCTGCGAAATCGGCTGGAGGTTACCCAGCAGGCGCTTTAGCACAGCAATCTTAGTGTTTCAGGATGTTTGTGCGGTCAACGAGTATATCGGGGGATAGCCGGGCCGACGACCTTCTGATTTTGCTTTTTGAGTGAGTCATGCGTCTAGCTCTACGCATTTGCAAACAATTTGTTATCTTTCAACGCCTGCCCAATCCCTGCCGGTGCTGTTGCAGCTTTGCGCCGAGCCTAATAAGAGATACCTGACCCCATGATCACCGAAGCTTCCAGTGCTGCGCCGCCATCGCGGCCGTTAACCCGTAATGATTACAAAACCTTGTCGCTGTCTGCTTTGGGCGGTGCGCTGGAGTTTTACGATTTCATTATTTTTGTGTTCTTCGCCACCGTGGTCGGGAAATTGTTTTTCCCGGCGGATATGCCCGAGTGGCTGCGCCTGATGCAAACCTTCGGCATTTTCGCCGCTGGCTACCTTGCCAGGCCGTTGGGTGGCATTGTCATGGCGCACTTCGGCGATTTGCTGGGGCGTAAAAAGATGTTCACCTTGAGCATCTTTATGATGGCGGTGCCGACGCTGATCATGGGCTTGCTGCCCACCTATGAACAGATTGGCATGTGGGCTCCGATTCTGTTGCTGTTGATGCGCGTTATTCAAGGCGCCGCCATTGGTGGCGAAGTGCCGGGGGCTTGGGTGTTCGTGGCCGAGCACGTACCCCCGCGTCATGTGGGCTACGCCTGCGGCACGCTGACGTGCGGGCTGACAGCGGGCATTTTGCTGGGCTCGCTCATGGCGACCGCGATCAATTCGATTTATACCCCGGCTGAAGTGTCTGATTACGCGTGGCGAATCCCTTTCTTGATGGGTGGGGTATTCGGCCTGTTTTCGGTTTACCTGCGCCGTTGGTTGCACGAAACGCCGGTATTTGCCGAGCTGCAACTGCGCAAGGCGCTGGCCGAAGAAGTACCGCTCAAAGCCGTACTGCGTGAGCACCGTGGGGCCATTGTTATTTCAATGCTTCTGACCTGGTTGCTGTCAGCCGGAATTATCGTGGTCATTTTAATGACCCCGACCGTTCTGCAAACCGTGTACGGGTTTTCCGCGACAACCTCGCTGCAAGCGAACAGTTTGGCGATTGTGTTCTTGAGCGCGGGCTGTATTGCTTCAGGTGCTCTGGCTGATCGGTTCGGGGCGGGCAGGGTGTTTGTGATCGGCTGTGCCGCATTGCTGATCACCTCGTGGACGTTCTATCACAGCCTGTTGCAACACCCGGATTGGCTGTTCCCGCTGTACGCATTGAGCGGCTTATTTGTTGGCACCATCGGAGCCGTACCGTATGTCATGGTTAAAGCCTTTCCAGCGGTGGTGCGTTTTAGCGGCCTGTCGTTTTCCTATAACTTGGCCTACGCCATCTTTGGGGGCCTGACGCCAATGGCAGTGACGCTGTTATTGAAAGAAAGCCCGATGGGCCCGGCGTACTACGTCGCTATCATTTGCACCATGGGGCTGCTGGTGGGCGCGTACTTGTGGAAGAAAGGTCGCTGACTTGTCGTCACACTGCCTTGCCCTCTCCCTCGAAAGGCCATCATTTTTCAACGAATGATGGCCTTTCATCTAATTGTCACAATCGGTTCATAGAGTGGTCACACGGCCTCCAGATACTGGCCCCGATTCATCTAACCCGTTTGCTAGGAGTAAGGCATGAAACTGAAGCGTGTGATGGCGGCCCTGACTTTTGTCGCCGCAGGCGTTGCAACTGCAAATGCGGTTGCCGCGGGTGTTGATCCGGCGATCCAGCCGTACGTTAAGACCACCGGTGTGTCGGGTAACCTCTCCAGCGTTGGTTCCGATACCTTGGCGAACTTGATGACGCTGTGGGCTGAGGCCTACAAAAAAGAATATCCCAATGTAAATATTCAGATTCAGGCTGCCGGTTCCTCGACCGCGCCTCCGGCCATCACTGAAGGCACCGCTAACCTGGGCCCGATGAGCCGCAAGATGAAAGACAACGAGCTGGCGGCTTTCGAGCAGAAGTACGGCTATAAGCCTACCGCTATCCCGGTGGCCGTCGATGCCTTGGCGGTGTTTGTGCACAAGGACAACCCGATCAAGCACCTGACGATGGAGCAGGTTGATGCCATCTTCTCGTCGACTCGTTTGTGCGGTGCCAAAGCCGACGTTAAAACCTGGGGCGACCTGGGTGTGACCGGCGACCTGGCCAACAAGCCGGTGCAATTGTTTGGTCGTAACTCGGTGTCCGGCACCTACGGTTACTTCAAGGAAGAAGCGCTGTGCAAAGGCGACTACAAGCCTAACGTGAACGAACAACCAGGCTCGGCTTCAGTTGTACAGTCGATCAGCAGCTCGCTGAACGGTGTGGGTTACTCGGGCATCGGTTACAAAACCGCCAGCGTGAAGACCGTGCCTTTGGCTAAAAAGGGCAGCACTGAGTTCGTCGAAGACACCGAAGAAAACGCACTGAACGGCAAATACCCGCTGTCGCGTTTCCTTTATGTGTACGTGAACAAGGCGCCTAACAAGCCGTTGAACCCGCTGGAAGCCGAGTTCATCAAACTGGTGCTTTCCAAGCAAGGTCAGGAAGTGGTCGTGAAAGACGGTTACATCCCGCTGCCAGCCAAAGTCGCAGCCAAAGCGCTGGCTGACTTGGGTTTGAAAGAAGGCGCATAAACGCTGTAGCCGCTGCCGCCAGGCTGCGATAAGGGCCGCAGGGCCTTCAGAAATGAGGGTCGCTGCGCAACCCTTCGCAGCCTTCAGCAGCGGCTAAAGGTTGTGCGCTATTGCAGAAACACCACAGTTTTTCACTCCGCTGCCCGCACCACTGGGCGGCGGATTTTTTGCGTCACTGCTTTGTCATCTTTCTGTCATACAGGACCGCTAGGGTGTGCGCATGAATGATCTGGCCAATTCCCCAATGACTACGACTTCCGCTCCCAAGCGCATTGATTTCAATACGCCTGAACTGCAACGCAAGCGGCGCATTCGCGCGCTTAAAGATCACCTGACCCGCTGGTATGTGTTTGTCGGCGGTCTAGCCGTGCTCGGTGCAATCACCCTTATTTTCTTCTTCCTTGGCTATGTGGTTTTCCCTTTGTTTCAGGGCGCAGACCTCACGACCAAACAGGCGATGACTCCGGTGTGGATGCAAGATGCCGGCAAGCCGCTGATGCTCTCCGTCGAGGAGCAGAATCAGGTGGGTATGCGGGTCTCGGACAAGGGCTTGGTGTTGTTCTTCAACGTGAAGAATGGCGATGAGCTGTCACGGGTCAATTTGCCGCTGCCGGCTGACACGCACGTCACATCGATTGGTGAGGACCAACCGGGTAACCCGGTGGTGGCGCTCGGCTTGTCCAATGGTCAGGCGCTGGTGTTCCGCCACACTTACCGGGTCAGCTATCCGGACGGAAAAAAGACCATCACCCCGGCCGTTGAATACCCCTATGGCGAAGCGCCAATTGCGCTCGACCCGCAAGGGCGTCCGCTGGATCACGTTAACCTGAGCGTCAACGATTCGACGCTGGTGCTGGCGGGCTCCACGGGCGCGCAGCTGAATGTGGTGTCGCTGGCCAGCGAAGAAAACATGATGACCGGCGAGGTGACGAACTCCGAGACCCGCATTGACCTGCCGCAGATGACTGAGCAGGTGAAAGCCCTCTACGTCGACCCGCGCCAGCAATGGTTGTATGTGATCAACGGTCGCGCGCAAGCCGATGTGTTCAGCCTGCGAGACAAGAGCCTCAACGGCCGGTACAAACTGGTCGATGACGCCACGACCGAAATCACCGCCAGCACCCAGTTAGTAGGTGGCATCTCGTTGATCTTCGGCGATTCCAGGGGCGGTCTGAGCCAGTGGTTTATGGCCCGCGATCCGGATGGCGAGCAACGCTTCAAGCATATCCGTAGTTTCCAGATGGGCACTTCACCGATCGTTGAGATCACGGCCGAACAGCGCCGCAAGGGCTTCCTGGCTCTGGATGCGGCCGGTGAAATCGGTGTGTTCCACAGCACGGCGCACCGCACCCTGCTGGTTGAAAAGGTGGCTGAAGGCCCGGGCATCATGGCGCTGTCGCCCCGTGCCAACCGCATCATCGTAGAAGAGGGCGGCAAGCTCGTCCCCCTGACGCTGAAAAACCCGCACCCCGAAGTCTCCTGGAGCGCGTTATGGAGCAAGGTCTGGTACGAAAACTACGACGAACCTAAATACGTGTGGCAATCGACGGCTGCCAACACCGACTTCGAACCGAAGATGAGCTTGGCACCGTTGACCTTCGGCACATTGAAGGCGGCGTTCTACGCCATGCTACTGGCGGCGCCGCTTGCCGTTGCGGCGGCCATCTATACCGCTTACTTCATGGCCCCGAGCCTGCGCCGCAAGGTCAAGCCGGTCATTGAATTGATGGAAGCGATGCCGACGGTAATTCTGGGCTTCTTTGCCGGCCTGTTTCTGGCGCCGTACGTAGAAGGCCACTTGCCCGGGATTTTCAGTCTGCTGATGCTGCTGCCCATCGGTATCCTGGTCGCGGGCTTCGCCTGGAGCCGCCTGCCTGAGTCGATCCGCCTGCGCGTGCCGGATGGCTGGGAAAGCATGATTCTGATCCCGGTTATCCTCTTTATTGGCTGGTTGTCGCTGTACATGAGCCCGTTTATGGAAGCGTGGTTCTTCGGTGGCGACATGCGCCTGTGGATCTCTCACGACCTGGGCATCACTTACGATCAGCGCAACGCGTTGGTGGTGGGTTTGGCGATGGGCTTTGCGGTCATCCCCAACATTTACTCGATCGCTGAAGATGCCGTGTTCAGCGTGCCGCGCGGCCTGACCCTGGGTTCGTTGGCACTGGGCGCCACACCGTGGCAGACCATGACCCGCGTGGTCATCCTGACCGCCAGCCCGGGGATTTTCTCGGCACTGATGATCGGCATGGGCCGCGCCGTGGGCGAGACCATGATCGTGTTGATGGCCACGGGCAACACGCCAGTCATGGAAATGAACCTCTTCGAAGGTCTGCGCACCTTGGCGGCGAACGTGGCGGTGGAGATGCCGGAGTCGGAAGTGGGCGGCAGTCACTACCGCGTGCTGTTCCTCTCGGCGCTGGTACTGCTGTTATTCACCTTCATCATGAACACACTTGCCGAGCTGATTCGTCAGCGTCTGCGCAAGAAATATTCGTCGCTTTAAGGAAGGTAGAAGTCTGTGAAACAGAATTCCCTCAAAGGTTGGTTCAAGAGCGGCGCTCCCGGTGTGTGGATCAGCGGTGGTGCGGTGTCGCTGGCGGTGATCATGACCATTGGCTTGCTGGCGGTGATCGCCGTGCGCGGGCTGGGGCATTTCTGGCCTGCTGATCTGGTGCTGGCGCAATACAACGTGCCGGGCTCTGCCAATCACGTGGTGCTGGGCGAAGTGGTGCAAAAGGAAGAAGTACCACGCGAACGCCTCAAAAGTGCCGGTCTACCCGTCCCTGATCAAGGCCCCGAGTTTATGACCCGCGAGCTGATCAAGGTGGGCAACCGCGACCTCAACGGTAACGACTTTACCTGGGTGGTGGGCGAGTGGTTGACCAACCAGACCACGCCGCCTGAACTTTTGGCCATTGAGCGCCGCGAATGGGGCAACTTCTACGGTTACCTGGTCAATGTGAAAGAAGACGGCAAGGTGGTCGCTGAAGGCGCTGCTGCGTGGCCAGAGCTGCAAGCCAGGGTCAAGCGCGTCAATGACCTGGCCAAACAACTGAGCCAGCTGGAAAAGAAAGACATTGGCGCCATCAACTATGGGCTAGAGCGTATCCGCCTGCATGGTCGCAAGCTGGAGCTGGAAGGCAAGCTCACGCCACAGGCTCAGGCAGACATGGAAAGCGAGCGCGCCGAACTCAATGCGCGTTACAAAGCCATTGAAGACCGCTTGGGCGACTTGCACGCACAATTCAATCGCGACAGCCTGACGGCCCGCGATGCCAACGGCAAAGAGCTGGAAATCAGCATTGGCAAAGTGGTTAAGGCTTATCAACCGAACGCCATGAACAGCTGGCAGAAGCTGGCCATGTATTTCAGCAACATCTGGGAATTCCTTAGCGAAGACCCGCGTGAAGCCAACACCGAAGGCGGCATTTTCCCGGCGATTTTCGGCACGGTAATGATGACGTTGATTATGGCGGTGATCGTGACGCCGTTCGGCGTGCTCGCAGCGGTGTACCTGCGCGAATATGCGAAGCAGAACACCCTGACCCGTGTAATCCGGATCGCGGTCAACAACTTGGCGGGTGTGCCGGCGATTGTGTACGGGGTGTTCGGTCTGGGCTTCTTTGTCTACGTACTGGGCGGCTCTGTGGACCGCCTGTTCTTCGCCGAGGCCTTGCCAGCGCCGACCTTTGGTACGCCAGGCCTGATGTGGGCTTCGTTGACATTGGCGCTCTTGGCAGTGCCTGTGGTCATCGTGGCCACTGAGGAAGGGCTGGCGCGTATCCCGCGTACCGTACGCGAAGGTTCGCTGGCGCTGGGTGCGACCAAATCTGAGACCTTGTGGAAGATCGTGCTGCCTATGGCCAGCCCGGCCATGATGACCGGCATGATCCTCGCCGTTGCCCGTGCCGCGGGTGAAGTGGCGCCCTTGATGCTGGTGGGCGTGGTCAAACTGGCACCGTCGTTGCCGCTGGATGGCAACTACCCCTATTTGCACCTTGATCAAAAAATCATGCACTTGGGCTTCCATATTTATGACGTCGGGTTCCAGAGCCCGAACGTTGAAGCGGCACGCCCGTTGGTTTATGCGACGGCGCTGTTGCTGGTCATGGTGATTGCAACGCTCAACTTGTCGGCCGTGTGGATACGTAACCACCTGCGCGAGAAGTACAAAGCGCTGGAAAGCTAATAGATAAGCCTCAAGCGGCAAGCTACCAACGGCAAGTCAATGCCGCCGCCGCTTTTGCTCAAAACTTGCAGCTTGCAGCTCGAAGCTTGCAGCTACGAACGGAGTGAGACCATGCAGCATGAAACCTCAACCCACGGCATTAATATGTCTGCCCTGGGTCGCACCAAACAGAGCCTGAACCTGGAAAATGAAGAAGTCGCCATTGAAGTGCCGGGCCTGAATCTTTACTACGGCGATAAGCAGGCACTGTTCGACGTTAACCTGAACATCCCGAAACAACGGGTGACGGCGTTTATCGGCCCGTCGGGCTGCGGCAAGTCCACCTTGTTGCGTACCTTTAACCGCATGAACGACCTGGTTGATGGCTGCCGTGTTGAAGGTGAAATCAACCTGTACGGTAATAACATTTACCGCAAGGGCGAAGACGTGGCCGAGCTGCGTCGTCGTGTCGGGATGGTGTTCCAAAAGCCGAACCCGTTTCCCAAGACCATCTACGAAAACGTGGTGTACGGTCTGCGGATTCAGGGCATCAACAAAAAGCGCATCCTCGATGAAGCCGTTGAGTGGGCGCTTAAAGGGGCCGCCTTGTGGGACGAAGTCAAAGACCGCCTGCATGACTCGGCGCTGGGCTTATCCGGCGGTCAACAACAGCGTCTGGTGATTGCCCGTACCATCGCGGTCGAGCCTGAAGTGTTGTTGCTTGATGAGCCGTGTTCCGCACTGGACCCGATTTCGACGCTGAAAGTCGAAGAGTTGATTTATGAGCTCAAGTCCAAGTTCACCATCGTCATCGTGACCCACAACATGCAGCAGGCGGCACGGGTGTCGGATTACACCGCGTTCATGTACATGGGCAAAATGGTGGAATACGGTGACACCGATACCTTGTTCACCAATCCGGCCAAAAAACAAACCGAAGACTACATCACCGGTCGATATGGCTAGACGCAGCTGCTAAGCCGTTAGCTTCTAGCGGCACGAGAAAGCAGAACGGCGTAACGACACCATTAACTTGTAGCTTGAAGCTTGTCGCTTGAGGCTTTTGCGGAGCAAACCCATGATTTCAAAGGATGGCCTCACCCATCACATTTCCGCGCAGTTCAATGCGGAGCTCGAAGACGTACGCAGCCACTTGCTGGCAATGGGTGGTCTGGTCGAGAAACAGGTTAACGATGCGGTCACGGCGTTGATCGAGGCCGATTCGGGTTTGGCGCAGCAGGTACGTGAGATCGATGACCAGATCAATCAGATGGAGCGCAACATCGACGAAGAGTGCCTGCGCATTCTGGCCCGTCGACAGCCTGCGGCCTCTGACTTGCGCTTGATCATCAGCATTTCCAAATCGGTGATCGATCTGGAGCGCATTGGTGATGAGGCGACCAAAATTGCTCGCCGTGCGATCCAATTGTGTGAAGAAGGTGAAGCACCGCGTGGCTACGTTGAAGTGCGGCACATCGGCGATCAGGTGCGCAACATGGTGCGTGATGCACTGGATGCATTTGCCCGCTTCGACGCCGATTTGGCCCTCTCAGTGGCGCAATACGACAAGATCATCGACCGCGAATACAAGACAGCACTGCGTGAGTTAGCCACCTACATGATGGAAGACCCGCGCTCTATTTCGCGTGTCTTGAGCATTATCTGGGTGCTGCGTTCGCTGGAGCGCATCGGCGACCACGCCCGCAATATCTCCGAGCTGGTGATTTATCTGGTGCGCGGTACCGACGTTCGGCATATGGGCCTTAAGCGCATGAAGCAAGAAGTTGAAGGTACGCGCGGGGATAACGCTCATGTTGTGCCCCTGGCTGACGATAAATAAGACTGCCCGAGTCAAAAAACGCCCGGCTTAATGCCGGGCGTTTTGCTTTTCGGCGTTTATATTCAAGGCACATGGCTATCATTTGGCGCATGGTGGTCGGAATTTCAAGGAGCAGTCGATGAGCAAGGTCAGTGTGCTGGTGGTGGATGATGCGTCGTTTATTCGCGATCTGATTAAGAATTGCCTGCGTAATTATTTTCCGGGCATCAGGATCGAAGACGCCGTCAACGGCCGCAAAGCACAAGCGCTGCTGGCCCGCGAGTCGTTCGACCTGGTGCTGTGTGATTGGGAAATGCCGGAGATGTCGGGTCTTGAGTTACTGACGTGGTGCCGGGAGCAAGATCACCTGAAAACCTTGCCCTTCATCATGGTCACCAGTCGTGGTGATAAAGAAAACGTGATTCAGGCCATTCAGGCCGGTGTTTCTGACTTCGTTAGCAAGCCTTTTACCAATGAGCAATTGCTGACCAAAGTGAAGAAGGCGTTCACCAAAGCGGGCTTACTGGATGCAGTGATGAGCAGCGCGCCTGTTCGTACCAGTACCGGGTTCGCTAATGACTCGTTGAATGCCCTGACGGGTGGCAAGGCTCAAGTGGTTGCGCCTGCTGTACGTCCTGCTGCGGCTCCGGCAGCACCTACCTCGCCGCCCGCTGCCGCGCAACCGCTGTCAGGCCGCGGTCAGGGACAGCTCCGGCTGCCTAACGGAGCGTTGACGTGCGTGATCAAGGCGTTGAGCTTGAAGGAGGCGTTGCTGGTTGTACGTCGTGGCGATGTGCTGCCACAGGTGCTGGCGAGTGCGGTATTGGACCTTGAGCAAGGCGAGAACGCCGAGGTGGCGCGTTTAAATGGTTACCTGCATGCCATTATGGCTTTCGAACCCAAGCCCGACAGCGACTGGCTTCAATTGACGTTTCGGTTTGTGGATCAGGATGCCGAGAAAATGAACTACCTGTCGCGGCTGATTGCCTTCGGTACGGCGCAAAAGCACTTCGTACCGGGTGCGTAACATCGTTACCCAAAGGGTGTAGCCGCTGCCGCAGGCTGCGATAAGGTCCGCAGTACCTTCGCTTTGGATTTAATAAAGCGGGTTACTACGCAACCCATCGCAGCTTGCGGCATCAACTGCAGGTGTTCAGTTCAAGGCAACTGCAATCCACCAGAAGCTTTATGCAGCGCTCGCAGGTGTTCACCAATCTGTTTGACGTTGGCTTCAGTGGCGGCAATTTCAGCGGCACGAGATGGCTCCAGCAAGCTGCGCACCTCTTTGTCCAAATCACCGGTCAGGCGCAGCAGTTGTTGCTGGCGCTGGCTGCTCTCGGACTCAAGCATTTCCCACTCTTTGGCTTGTGGCAGACCATAGCCACTGCTGCCCAGTAATTCGGCCGGGCGACTGAGAAAACCGCTACTGGCCAGAATTTCTTGCAAGGTTTTGTTGGCTTTATCCATGCCGCCATCTTTGATTCCGCGGGCCCCCAGGTACTTCTGTTTAACCTCGTCCTGAGCCAGCAGCAACTGGCGCCTGAAGCCGGCTTGCTCCAGCAACAATAGCGCTGCGCTGGCGCGTATATCCGCCTGTTCGATCCAGGGCCTGCGCTCATCTGCGTTCAAGGCCAGCCAGTCATCAACGTTGTCCTGCTTGATCGGCAACCGGGTCTTTAGCACGTCAAACATGGCCTGATAACGGTCTCGGTAGGAGTCGAACCGATAACCTAAACGCAGCGCTTCTTTCGGATCATCCAGCACGCTGGTGTCTGCCAGCCCGCGAGCTTTGAGCACTTCAAGCAGACCATTGGGCATGATGCTGTCCAAGCCCTGGAGTTGAGTGTTGCCGCTACCACTGCGCAACAGTTTGAGGGTCTCAACCGCACAGTTATTGGAAACAAAGTAATAATCGCCGTCGTAACTCCAATGCATCTCGGCGGCGTGCTCGACCACCTCTTCAATTTCAGAGCGATTTAGATTGAGCGGCACAGAAGCCAGGCTGCGCAATTCTGTCTTGGTGTACTCATCGATGACTTGCGCCAAGGGCAGCACGAACAGCCGTGACGGGTACGCCCCCGTCAGACCATCCCAGCTTGAAAGCTGTACGTCATTTACGAATGCGCGGTAGGACAACACCAAGTGTTCCTGCAAGTCCAGGCGGCAGTCGGGGCCACGTGGGCGGCCAGGAGCACAGATCACCAGGCGCAACATGCTGTGGCCCCAGCGGCTGGCCCACTCTTGGTTGGCTTCTGCCAGCAAGTAGTCAACGGCATATACACGCTCGGGATCGACGGTGCCCAATGGCTGTTTGCCAAAGTCGTTGCCGGCATTAAGAAACGCGAATGCCTTTGGGCACGGGTCTTTATCGGCAGGCGCCCAGCCGAAATGTGCTTTGTAGTAGCGATACAGGGCCGGGCGACGGCATGCGTAGGCCGGGTCAAGGAGAAAGTACTCCATATTGACCGCTACAAATTCTTTGGGGTTGGTGACTTCGTACAGATCGGGACTGCGCACAATCTGGTGGTTATCTTGCTCGCGTTCGCCACGGCGGCCTACGTATTGCTGCCATCCGGCAAGGTCCAGCAGTCGAGGGTCATCACTGAGGGTAAAGCGTCGTTCGGTTTGACCCCGGCACTCATCGGGCAAGCCAATCAAGCCAGCACTGCTGCTTTGTCGAGTGCAACGCTGGATCAAAGTCCGTTGTGTGGCAGGCCAGAGGCGGGCGCGGTCATATAAGTGGGTCAATTCATGCAGTACGGTGGCGAGTAATTCGCGACGAACAGTGCCATGCGGGCGCTGGGTCAGCTGGGTTGCAGCTGATCCGTCTGTCAGCCCCGCCAGTAACTTGCGATTGAGGTCAAGTTCAGACACCAGAGACGCCTGTCCATAGGCGTTACTCGGCATGTCATCGGTCCAGCCCACTAGAATCTGACGATCCAGTTGCTCGACAAAGCGCGGTGGCAGGCTCTGCATGGCTTCATCCAGCAGGGCTTGGCTGGCCTGCTGTTCGGCCGGGCTAAGGCCCTCGCTCTTGAGTTTCAGATGCAGAGCGGCTTGAGCGCTGCCAAGGGTAAGCAGCAGGCCACAGGCGGCGAGCCACCGCATTATCGGCCTCACAGTGCGAGGATGGCTTCGGCGAGTGCTTGGTCGCTGGCGTTGCGAGCCTCAGGTACACGGTCGCGCAATGTATTAAAGGCTGACTCCAACTGTACCCCGCGAATCTCGCCTTTGCTGGCTACGAAAGTGGCGGCGTCGTCGTGGGCTTCGCGCACGACCTTCGAGTCGCGAATGGAGGTGGTGGTGTCAGAGGTGAAGTCGATGGTACGACCAAAAGCCCGAACAATGATGTTACTGGTCTGCACAACGGTCTGCGCGTGTGCGACTTCCGCGAGCAGCAACAGGCCAAGGGTGGCAACAATTAAAGGGCTACGCATGAAACTTCTCCAGAAAACACGGGTATTTATTGGACGAGAATTGCTTGTGCCAGTTCAAGGTCACTGGCATTCAATTTTGGCTGAGTAGTGTGCAAATAGTGCAAGGCGGATTCCAGCTTTGAGCCGCGACATGTGCCATCAGTGGCAACAAAGACGGCGGCATCGTCCTGGGCGGCACGTATTAGTTTTTGATCGAAAGGCGCAGAAGTCACTTTGCTGGTGACGTATGCACTGAGCACCACATTCTGGGTGGTCAGATCGAAGGCGAAGGCTGATGGAATGCAGCAGAGTATGAATAGGGGCAGTAAGAAAAAACGCATGGCTCTCAAGGCTGTTTAAATGAGGCTCAAGGCTAGCAGTAGAACCAGTAAGGCGTAAGGTTAAGTAGCCGCAGCGTTTAGCCGCGGCTACAACTTACAGAATCAGATCGTCAGAATCGCCTGAGCCAGTTGTGCGTCAGTGGCTTGCAACTGAGGTGCTTGCTGACGGATGAATTCGAACGCGCTCTCAAGTCTCACGCCGCGAACGCCCCCTTCGCTGGCCACGAAGCTGGCGGCATCGTCACGGGCAGCACGGACAATCTTGTTGTCACGAAACGAGCCTGTAGCATCGGAGGTCAAGTCTGTCGTTTGCTTGAGTGTGCCCACGATAGCGTCTGTGGTGACGATAAAGCTGGAGGCGTTGGCGCCTGCGGCCAGGGTCAATAATGCTGCGGCGCTGAGAAGGCGAAGAGTGGGCATGGTGAAACTCCAGAACATGAGCTTATTAGAATAGGCAACTTCAACTCGAATAGTAGGCGTACACCTGCGCATAGCAAAGATAGTTTTACTTTTTGCTGTAGGCAATGTGCTCTAGATCAGCCATTACGCAAACTGTACTTGTGCCATTTCAATAAGTATAAAACTGTACCTGTCGTGGATTATCTCACCGTATGGGCTCCCCAAAACGACAAAACCCGTCAGCGGTTACCCGCGACGGGTTTTGTTTTTTCAATTCAGGGTGCTGGCTGTGGACCGGTGGTCAGGGCCAGCGAGCGCTGTTTAGCGCCAGAACGGCTTGCTCAACTCTTCGTAGCGTTGTGCTTCGCTAATCCCGGCGTCAGCCAGAAGACGCGAGTCCAGACGGGCCAGTTGATGGCGGCTGGAGATACGGCGCTGCCACAACATCAGGTTGGCAAGTACGCGCAGAGGCATTGAAGCCTGGGTGTTTACAGCATTGCTTTCGTTGAACAGATCGGAACTGAGTGTACGTTCCATGTCGGCATCCTTCCGCTTGTGGCGGCATTGGCTAGTGGTTTAACTGATGCCAATGATCCTCCTCTATGTCCAGACTCAGTAGATACAGTTCATCTGTATTGCAATGGGCCAGTTAACTGTTTACGAGTGCTGTATGGCTCCAAATGGGCACAACTGTACCTGTCTGCACTTGTTTGGTGCGAAATTGGGATTTTATGAAGGTTTTGGGGGTGTTCTTCTGCGGAATGGACCAGTACAGCAGTACAGTTTTTGACGGTAACCATAAAAAAGCCGCTGCAAAAACAATGTTTTTGTCAGCGGCTGTCTAGAACAGGTGTTACGGCAACATTTTCCCGGTTTCTTCCAGATTGATGTGCCAGCTCAGTGCCTCACGCAGGATATGCGGTGTGTGTCCGCCGATGGCGCAGGCCTTGGTGAAGTAATCGTTCAACGCATCGCGGAAGTCCGGGTGCACACAGTTGTCGATGATGACGCGTGCGCGCTCACGCGGTGCCAGGCCACGCAAGTCGGCCAAGCCTTGTTCAGTCACCAGGATATCCACGTCATGCTCGGTGTGGTCGACGTGGCTGACCATGGGTACCACGCTGGAAATGGCACCTGCCTTGGCAATCGACTTGGTGACGAAGATCGCCAGGTGTGCGTTACGGGCAAAGTCCCCCGAGCCGCCGATGCCGTTCATCATCCGCGTCCCGCAAACGTGAGTGGAGTTGACGTTACCGTAGATGTCGAACTCCAGCGCCGTGTTGATACCAATAATGCCCAGACGACGAACCACTTCTGGGTGATTGGAGATCTCTTGTGGGCGCAGGACCAGTTTGTCTTTGTAACGCTCCAGATTGCCGAACACGTCCGAGTTACGACGTTCCGACAGCGTGATGGAACTGCCCGATGCGAAGCTCATCTTGCCGGCGTCAATCAAGTCGAAGGTCGAATCCTGCAGCACTTCTGAGTACATGGTCAGGTCTTCGAACGGCGAGTCGATCAGGCCGCACATCACCGCGTTGGCGATGTTGCCGATACCGGCTTGCAGTGGCCCCAGTTTGTTGGTCATTCGCCCGGCTTCAACTTCTTGCTTGAAGAAGTTGATCAGGTGGAAGGCGATACCGTCTGTTTCGCTATCAGGCACGGACACAGTAGACGGGGAGTCCGGCTTGTTAGTGATAACGATGGCGACGATCTTTTCCGCCGGGATTGGAATGGCAGTGCTGCCAATACGGTCATCGACCTTCACCAACGGGATCGGCGTACGGGTCGGGCGGTAGGTCGGAATGTAGATGTCGTGCAGACCTTCCAGATTCGGATTGTGCGCCATGTTGATTTCGACGATTACCTGCTTGGCGAAAATCGCGAAGCTGGCGGAGTTACCTACCGATGTAGTCGGGACAATATGACCCTGTTCTGTAATAGCAACGGCTTCGATAACCGCGATGTCCGGCAACTTGAGCTGATTATTGCGCAGTTGCTCAACGGTTTCGGACAGATGCTGGTCGATAAACATCACTTCGCCAGCATTGATGGCTTTGCGCAGAGTGCTATCTACCTGAAACGGCATGCGACGCGCCAGAACACCGGCTTCGGTCAACTGTTTGTCGAGATCGTTACCCAGGCTGGCGCCCGTCATCAACGTGATTTTCAGTGGCGACTTCTTGGCGCGCTCGGCCAGTGCTTGCGGGACGGCTTTGGCTTCGCCGGCACGGGTGAACCCGCTCATGCCGACGGTCATGCCATCTTGGATAAGGGCGGCGGCTTCTTCGGCGCTCATGACCTTATCGTGTAGGGAGTTCAGACGAATACGTTCACGGTACATGGATTGTTATCTCGAGGAACGGAAGCAAGATGCTCAGTCTATTCATTTTCAAAGCCCCACGTCCCGCTACCATGGTCGAATGTCTGGGGCGGGGTAGAGCCTTTGGTCGGCATCCTGCTGGAAATAAAAAAACCCCGGTAATTTTAGCGCCGGGGTTTTCAGTGTTGAAGAGGCGAGGATGTTACTCGACCGCTTTGACCATATCTTCAATAACTTTTTTGGCGTCGCCGAACACCATCATGGTTTTATCCAGATAAAACAGCTCGTTATCCAGACCTGCATAGCCGCTGGCCATGGAGCGTTTGTTGACGATGACGGTCTTGGCTTTGTAAGCCTCAAGAATTGGCATACCGGCAATCGGCGATTTCGGGTCGTTCTTGGCCGCCGGGTTGACCACGTCATTCGCGCCCAGCACCAGAACCACATCAGCCTGACCGAATTCGGAGTTGATATCTTCCATTTCGAACACTTGATCGTAAGGCACTTCTGCCTCGGCCAGCAGCACGTTCATATGGCCAGGCATCCGGCCCGCAACCGGGTGAATCGCGTACTTAACGGTCACGCCGCGATGGGTCAGCTTTTCGGTCAGTTCTTTCAGTGCATGTTGTGCCCGCGCCACAGCCAGACCGTAACCCGGAACGATAATGACCGTATCGGCGTTAGTCAGCAGGAAGGTTGCGTCATCTGCTGAACCGGATTTTACCGGGCGTGCTTCTTGTGCGCCTGCCGGGCCGCCCACGTCGGTTGCACCACCAAAGCCGCCAAGGATCACGTTGAAGAACGAGCGGTTCATCGCCTTACACATGATGTATGACAGGATCGCGCCCGAAGAGCCGACCAACGATCCGGCAATAATCAGCATCGAGTTGTTCAGCGAAAAACCGATACCGGCCGCTGCCCAGCCCGAGTAGCTGTTCAGCATCGACACCACGACCGGCATGTCAGCGCCGCCAATCGGGATGATGATCAGCACGCCCAGTACGAACGCCAGAGCCAGCATCAGGGCGAACGCAGAGAGGTTGCCGGTCAGCATAAAGGTGATGCCCAGGCCGAGAGTGACCAGCCCCAAGACCAGGTTCAGTTTGTGTTGACCACTGAATTGCACGGGAGCGCCTTGAAACAGGCGGAACTTGTATTTGCCCGAGAGCTTGCCGAACGCAATCACAGAGCCTGAGAACGTAATCGCACCAATGGCCGCACCCAAGAACAGTTCCAGACGGTTGCCTGCAGGGATGGCGTCGCCCAAATGCTTAACGATGCCCAACGATTGCGGCTCGACGACGGCGGCGATCGCAATGAAGACCGCTGCGAGGCCGATCATGCTGTGCATGAAGGCAACCAATTCTGGCATTTTGGTCATTTCGACACGTTTAGCCATGATCGAGCCGGCTGTGCCGCCGACCAGCAGGCCGACAATCACGTAACCAATTCCCGCCGTGGCCATTTCCGCGCCCAGCTTGTAGATCAGGCCGACGGTGGTGATAACTGCCAGGCCCATCCCTAGCATGCCGAACAGGTTGCCGCGGCGTGAGGTGGTGGGGTGTGACAGGCCTTTGAGGGCCTGAATGAAACAAATGGATGCGACCAGATAAAGAACAGTGACCAGGTTCATGCTCATGACTTACGCACCTCTTCTTTGGCTTTAGGTGCTTTTTTCTTGAACATTTCCAGCATGCGCCGGGTGACCAAAAATCCACCAAATACGTTAACGGCGGCCAATGCCACCGCCAGAGTGCCCATGGTTTTACCCAGTGGCGTGACGGTCAATGCGGCGGCCAGCATGGCGCCCACAATCACGATGGCGGAGATGGCATTGGTGACGGCCATGAGCGGCGTGTGCAGCGCAGGGGTGACGTTCCAGACCACGTGATAACCCACATAAATGGCCAGCACGAAGATGATCAGGTTATAGATACCGGGGGAGATGAGCTCTTCCATTGTTTTTGTCCTCAGCCGTTTTTGCGCACGACTTGACCGTCGCGGCACATCAGGCACGCAGCGACGATGTCGTCTTCAAGGTTGATCTGGAACTGCCCTTCAGGTGTGAAGACCAGCTTGAGGAAATCCAGCAGGTTGCGGGCATAGAGCGCAGAAGCGTCTGCGGCAACCATTGCCGGCAGGTTGGTGTAGCCGACGATGGTCACGCCATGCTCAACCACAACCTCATCTGCAACTGTTAGCGGGCAGTTGCCACCTTGAGCGGCGGCTAAATCGATCACGACGGAGCCGGGCTTCATTTGAGCGACGGTTTCTGCACTCAGTAACACGGGAGCCTTGCGACCCGGGATCAATGCCGTGGTGATGACAATATCGGCCAGCTTGGCACGCTCATGTACGGCCTGTGCCTGGCGCTGCATCCAGCTGGCGGGCATTGGGCGTGCATACCCGCCTACGCCGACAGCGCATTCACGCTCTTCATCGGTTTCGTAAGGCACGTCGACAAATTTGGCGCCCAGAGATTCGATTTGCTCTTTTACAGCAGGGCGTACGTCTGATGCCTCAATCACTGCGCCCAATCGCTTGGCTGTCGCAATTGCCTGCAAGCCGGCAACACCTGCGCCCAAGATCAAGACGCGAGCGGCTTTTACCGTCCCGGCCGCTGTCATCAGCATTGGCATAAAGCGCGGGTAGTGGTGAGCGGCAACCAGTACGGCTTTGTATCCAGCAATGTTGGCTTGGGATGACAGCACATCCAGACTTTGCGCGCGGGAAGTCCGAGGAGCGGCCTCAAGGGAGAATGCTGTGATGCCATGCTCGGCCAGTTTAGCAATGGTTTCATTGCTGAACGGGTTGAGCATGCCGATGAGCACGGTTCCACTGTTAATGAGGGCAAGTTCGCTGTCATTGGGGGCGACGACTTTCAATACCAGCTCGGCGCTATACGCCTCTGCTGCACTGCCAATGGTCGCGCCGGCGGCTTCATAGGCGCTGTCAATCACGCTGGCGTTAATGCCGGCGCCACGTTGAACAGTCACCTTATGGCCTTGGCCGATCAGCTTCTTGATGGTTTCCGGGGTTGCAGCAACCCGCGTTTCACCCTTCTGGGTTTCGAGAGGAACACCGATGTGCACGTCATATCTCCTGCGTGATCTTTTATAAGAAAGCCAGCGCACTGCGGATGGTGCGTCTGGGGCGGCCGATCAGCACGGTCCCTCTTTAATTTAGGAGGGGCGCCGCATAATGCAGGCGATTTTTTAGCCCTTCAAGAACTTATGGAGGATGACGGCATCTTTACTACAAGTCATGCCGTGACCGAATGTCGCAACGAATCGCTGTAGGCCTTTAACTACGCGGCTCTTGGCTTTAATAAATGAATTGGTGTGTTTTTTCACATTTCTTTTAGTTATCGCTGCATAACTTTGAGAAATACCCCTGTAAGCCACGTGGTTACTGGTCTTCAGCAATGTCGAGCTAGACATTGGTATTGAATGCTGATATGCGACATTTACTTATATATGTAGTGTGTTTTTTATGTTCACTACCTAATTTATCTGGACGATGTATCTTTTAAAGCGGGCTGTAAACAGCAGCTTGTTTGATCAGCCAGTCTCGGAAGGCGTCCAGTGACGCGGACTCTATTTTCCTTTCCGGGATTATCAAGTAATACCCCTTGTTACTGAGCAAGCTGAGCTCATGCGCAATCACTAAGCGTTTCTCAGTCAGTTCGCGCTGGATCAGAAAGGGTGGGATCAGGGCGACTCCCATTTGATGCATGGCCGCCTGTGCAAGCATCGAGAATAGTTCATAGCGCGGACCTGTCATGTCGCGAGGCACATTCATGTCTTGTGCGTTAAACCACTGACGCCACGCATAGGGGCGGGTGGTCTGTTGCAATAAGGGGAGGTTGGCCAGCGCTTGTGGGCTGAGGCTTTGCTGGTCCCCTAGCAGTGAGGGATGGCAGACGGGGACGGGGTTTTCGCTCATCAGGCGGTAGGAAGATGTACCGGACCAATCTGCATCGCCAAAGTAGATGGCGGCGTCAAAGTCGGTGTCGGCGAACAGGAAGGGGCGGGTGCGATTGGTAAGGTTGACCGTGACATCCGGATGCTTGAGTTGGAAGTCTTTAAGGCGTGGTAGCAGCCATTGCGTTCCGAAGGTCGGTACAACAGCCAGCTCAATGGCGTTGGCACCTTGCTGGCCCATGATCGAAAGCGTGTCGCGCTCGACTGCATCAAGTTGAGTGGCTACTCGTCGACTGTAGGACAAACCCGCTTCGGTCAGTTTTACCCCGCGCTTGGAGCGTCTGAACAGCTCCACACTCAGAAACTCTTCAAGGTTGGCAATTTGTCTGCATATGGCGCCTTGAGTAAGAGAAAGCTCGTTGGCAGCCTTGGTAAAGCTTTCGTGGCGGGCCGCTGCTTCAAAGCTGATCAAGGCAGTTGTGCTGGGGATTTTTCGGCGCATGTACGGCTTCCTCACAAAAGGTCGTCAGATATGGCTTTATTGTTTGTTATGGAGTGAGAAATTATCACAAGGCCGTGCTGAATCCTCGTTTGTCCTTCTATATAGAGGAATCTAGGATCGAGTGACGATATTCGATCTATTTTGCGAGGGTTCACTCATGGCGGGTAAGGCTAGTTTCAACTGGATTGATCCACTTTTGCTCGACCAGCAGCTCACTGAAGAAGAGCGCATGGTGCGTGACAGCGCCGAGCAATTCGCTCAGCACAAGCTGGCACCGCGCGTACTTGAGGCTTTCCGTCATGAGAAGACCGACCCTGCGATTTTTCGCGAGATGGGTGAGACGGGCTTGCTCGGTGCAATGATTCCAGAGCAGTACGGTGGCAGCGGTCTTAATTACGTCAGTTACGGATTAATTGCGCGTGAGGTCGAGCGTGTTGATTCGGGTTATCGCTCGATGATGAGCGTGCAGTCCTCTTTGGTCATGGTGCCGATCAATGAGTTCGGTACTGAAGCGCAGAAGCAGAAGTATCTGCCTAAGTTGGCATCGGGCGAATGGATTGGGTGTTTTGGTCTGACAGAGCCTGATCACGGTTCCGATCCTGGGGCGATGGTGACTCGTGCGCGCAAGGTGGACGGAGGCTACAGCCTGACCGGCGCCAAGATGTGGATCACCAACAGTCCTATCGCTGATGTGTTTGTGGTGTGGGCCAAAGATGACGAGGGTGATATTCGTGGCTTTGTGCTGGAAAAGGGCTGGAAAGGTCTGAGCACGCCGGCGATTCACGGCAAGGTGGGTTTGCGTGCATCAATCACCGGCGAGATCGTGATGGACAATGTGTTTGTCCCTGAAGAGAACATCTTCCCGGATGTGCGAGGTCTCAAAGGGCCTTTTACCTGCCTGAACTCCGCTCGCTATGGTATTGCGTGGGGGGCATTGGGAGCCGCTGAATTCTGCTGGCACACCGCGCGTCAATACACGCTGGATCGCAAGCAATTTGGGCGGCCTTTGGCAGCTACGCAGTTGGTGCAGAAGAAGCTGGCAGATATGCAGACCGAGATCACGATGGCATTGCAAGGCTGTCTGCGCTTGGGGCGTATGAAAGATGAAGGTACGGCGGCAGTTGAAATTACCTCGATCATGAAGCGCAATTCCTGTGGCAAGTCGCTGGATATTGCCCGTATGGCGCGGGACATGCTGGGGGGCAATGGGATTTCTGATGAGTTTGGTGTGGCACGGCATCTGGTCAATCTCGAGGTGGTCAATACCTATGAGGGAACACATGACGTGCATGCGTTGATTTTGGGGCGCGCGCAGACCGGCCTTCAAGCGTTCTATTAATAGGAGCGCAGCGCATGGGTGCTTTATCGCATTTGCGGGTGTTGGATTTGTCGCGGGTATTGGCCGGGCCGTGGGCGGGACAGATCCTGGCGGACTTGGGTGCTGAAGTGATCAAGGTCGAGCGCCCGGGCAATGGTGATGATACGCGTGCCTGGGGGCCTCCGTTTCTACAGGACGCTAATGGCCAAAGTACGGGTGAGGCGGCGTATTACTTGTCGGCCAATCGTAATAAGCAGTCCGTCACTATCGACTTTACCAAGCCTGAAGGTCAGCGATTGGTGCGCGAACTGGCTGCGAAGTCGGATATCGTCATCGAGAACTTCAAGGTTGGAGGGCTTGAGGCATATGGATTGGACTATGCATCGCTTAGTGCGCTGAATCCTGAACTGATTTACTGCTCTATCACCGGGTTTGGCCAGACAGGTCCTTACGCTAAGCGGGCGGGTTATGACTTCATGATTCAAGGCTTGGGCGGGCTTATGAGCCTGACTGGGCGGCCTGAGGGTGAGGAGGGGGCCGGTCCGGTCAAGGTAGGGGTTGCACTCACGGATATTCTGACCGGGTTGTATTCAACTGTCGCAATACTGGCTGCGCTGGCTCATCGTCAACATGATGGTGGTGGGCAGCATATCGACATGGCGCTGCTAGATGTTCAAGTGGCGTGTCTGGCGAATCAGGCGATGAATTACCTGACAACAGGCGTTGCGCCGCAGCGCCTTGGGAATGCGCACCCGAATATCGTGCCTTATCAGGATTTTCCTACTGCGGATGGCGATTTCATTCTCACGGTGGGTAACGACAGTCAATTTCGTAAGTTCGCGGCGGTGGCTGGGTGTGCGGAGTGGGCTGACGATCCGCGGTTCTCCACTAATAAGATGCGAGTTGCCAATCGTAAGGAGCTGGTGCCACTGATACGCCAGGCTACGGTTTTTAAGACGACGGCTGAATGGGTTGCGCAATTAGAAGCTGTTGGCGTGCCTTGTGGGCCGGTCAATGATTTGGCTCAAGTGTTTGCGGATCCTCAAGTGCAGGCTCGGGGGTTGGCTTTGGAGTTGCCTCATCTATTAGCAGGGCTGGTGCCGCAGGTAGCCAGTCCGATTCGTTTATCGAAGACGCCGGTGGAGTATCGCAATGCTCCTCCTTTGTTGGGGGAGCACACTGGGGAGGTGC